>WTAL01000222.1 GCA_013139635.1 Paracoccaceae bacterium | reverse complement strand
GGCAAAGCGAAACCAAAATACTCGCCGTCACCATTCTCACCGCCATGGAACGCACAGACCTCGACGATTGCCTGATAAAATCAGGCGAGGTGCATGATCTCGTCGTCGAGCGCGCCCGAAATGCCTTCCTCGCGGGCGCTGATGGCGTGATCGCCTCCCCACAAGAGGCCGGCCTCATCCGCGCCCTGCCAGAGGCCAAAGACAAGCTCATCGTCACCCCTGGTGTGCGCATGGCAAACGGCGAAGCAGGCGACCAAAAGCGCATTGCCACCCCGGCACAAGCCCTTGCGGAAGGGGCTGATTACCTAGTCGTGGGCCGTCCCGTTTGGCAGGCACCTGCCCCCAAACTGGCCGCGCAGAAGATCATTAAAAACATGTCGGAATCAGATGGTATTAATAGCCGGTTTCATTCATAGCCAATGCATCTAAAACTTTATCTCTTGGTCTAATTTGGGCCACATTTCCGTCATACTGCCGTCATGAATCCTGCGTACTCAAATAGTTAACGATGATCTAACTGAGTTGTAAGGAGTGTAAAATGCTTAATCGTATCAAGTCGCTTGTGACCGTAAAAAGCTTGTCAGTATTCGACAGAATCACTATATTAGTGGCTATTGCGGGGACGATCGCCCTTATTATTAGCACAAGCTAACCAAGATTAATGTGCGGACGGCTATTTTGAGCAGCCCGAAAAGAACAGCTTGCGAACATCTGGTGTTTTCGCAATAATATTTCCATGCCAAACCCTACACCCGCGCTTTGCCGAGATTGCCTGCATCCGTTTTCGGGGCCGGGCGCATGCACTAAGTGCCACTCTCATCGCGTAGCCCGCCATGCCGAGCTGTGGCAGCTTTCCATTGCGCACATGGATTGTGACGCCTTCTACGCCTCGGTTGAAAAGCGCGACAATCCCGAGCTGCGCGACGTGCCGATCATCGTTGGTGGTGGCCAGCGCGGTGTGGTTACCACCGCCTGCTATCTTGCGCGGCTTTATGGCGTGCGCTCAGCCATGCCGATGTTTCAGGCCCGCAAGCTTTGCCCGCAAGCCGTGGAAGTGCCGATCCGCATGAGCATTTACGTCGAAGCCTCCCGCCAAATTCGCACCCTGATGGACGAGCTAACGCCCATCATCGAACCGCTCTCGCTTGACGAGGCCTTTCTGGATCTTACGGGAACGGCCCGCCTGCATAAAACCCCGCCCGCCGTACAGCTGGCGCGGCTGGCCAACCGGATTCAGGCCGAAGTGGGTATCACCATTTCCATTGGCCTTTCGCACAATAAATTCCTCGCCAAAATCGCGTCTGATCTTGATAAGCCGCGTGGTATGGCCCTGATTGGCAAAACCGAAACCACCCACTTCCTGAAAGGAAAGCCGGTGGGCATGCTTTGGGGGGTTGGCCCTGCCCTGCAACAAAAACTGGCGCAGGAAGGCATTCGAAAAATTGATGACCTGCTGCGCTATACGGCCAAAGACCTTGCGGACCGCTTTGGCAGCATGGGCCTGCGACTTTATGATCTTTCACGCGGGCAAGACGCCCGCAAAATCACCGCCCGCGCGCCGGTAAAAAGCATCTCGCGAGAGACAACTTTTAACGAGGACACCGCAGACGCGGAGGTGCTAGACGGTTATCTATGGCGGCTAAGCGTGGAAACTGCCGACCGCGCCAAAGCCAAGGGTAAGGCGGGGCGGGTGGTGGTGCTCAAGCTCAAAACCAGCGATTTTCGCCAATTTTCCCGCAGGTTAACCCTAGAAACTCCCGCGCAACACGCCGATACAATTTATACCGTTGCCAGCCGGCTGCTCACAGCCGCCCTGGCAAACGGCCCGTTTCGGCTTTTGGGCGTCGGGCTCACAGAGCTGTGTGACGAGACCGCCTCTGAGGCCAGCACCGACTTGCTGGATATCAGCGCCCCCAAACGCCGCGCGATTGAGGCCGCCACGGATACAATAAGGGCCAAATTTGGCAAAGACGCGATAAAAAAGGGGCGGGCGCTTAAGTGAATTCCCCGCGCCAGCGCTTACTCAGCGGCAAGGCTTTGCGGACAGGCCGGAATGCCTGCCACCCGGGTCAGCACACCGGATATACGCGCGCGAATGTCCTCAAAATCCCTGTGCAACTCAACCCGTGATTCATTCATATAAAGGCTGCGGTCGATCTCGATTTGCACCACATGCACGCCCTTGCTGGGCGCGCCATAGTGGCGCGTGATATAGCCACCGGCAAAAGGCGCATTACGCGCCACCTCAAAGCCAGCATCGGTAAAAAATGTGGCCACGGCCTCGGTCACCCACGGGTCGGCTGCGGTGCCGTAGCGGTCTCCCAGCACAATTTCAGCGCGCTTATTGAGCAGCCCACCTGTTAGCGCGGAGCGGGGCATGGAATGAATATCTATCAGAAAACAGGTGCCAAACCGCTGTCTTTGCGCCTCAATCAAACCGCGCAGTGCGGTGTGGTAGGGAATATAGCAGGCCTTCAGCCGGGCTTCTGCCTCAGCCAGCTTCATTTTTCCAAGCTGGATAGCGCGCCCGTTTGCCACCACGCGCGGAATCACGCCCAGCCCAGCCGCAATGCGCGGGTTGGTTGGCATGCCAAGAGCATTGTGAATAATCGCGGGGTCCAGCTCGTCGGGTGCGCGGTTGAGGTCCACATAGGCGCGCGGAAAGCGGGCCTTTAGTACAGGGGCGCCCAGCGTTTCCCCAATAAACTGGTCGACATAAGCGTCTTCTGATGAACGAAGCTGATGGGGTGTCAGACAGGAGCGCTGCAAAAATTCCGCAGAATATTCCGCCCCGCTATGGGGGCTGGAAAACACCGCGCAGCTGCGCGGCGCGGAGTCTGATTCCAGGATATAGGCGCTGTGCTTCATGCTAGTCCTTTGTATTCTCTCAGTTCCTTACCATAGCTAGCCCCATGCCCCAACTTTATTCCCTACAATTCTCCGCGAATTGTCAGCCACGTTACAAAACCGCTTGAACCCACCCCGCCAAGCGCTTATAGACAGGCCACGCGGGCGTTGCTGATGCAGCGCTTGTTGCTTTTTCGGGTGTATAGCTCAGCGGGAGAGCACTTCGTTGACATCGAAGGGGTCACTGGTTCGATCCCAGTTACGCCCACCATTTTCCGCCCCGCGGGAATGAATTTTAACCGGCGCTTTGCGCGCCCAGAATTGGAGAATGACTATGAAAGTCAAGAACTCGCTTCGCTCCCTTAAGGGCCGCCACCGCGATTGCCGTATTGTGCGCCGCAAGGGCCGTGTATATGTGATCAACAAAACACAGCCGCGCTTTAAAGCACGCCAAGGCTAAGCTAGTCTTTTGAAATCACACAGAATTCGGGCCGCGCTGCATTTGCAGCGCGGCCCATTTTCTATTGCCCAAGCAGCAAGCGCCGGATCATATCTGCGGTCACATAGCCCGTAACAGCCATGCCGCGGTCTCGCTGGTAGCTGCGGAAAGCCTGTCTGCTGGCGAGGTCAAAATTGCCATCACGCGGGCCGGTGCGGTAGCCAAGGTCTGCCACCCGTTGCTCGATGAGCAGGCGAGAAACAGAGTTGAGCCGCAGCGAATCTTCCACCCGCTTAGCGTCATTTTCAACCACCTCGGGTGCTGCCCCGATTCGGGTGCGGGCGATGTCTTTGTAAATCCCGTTCGGGTAGTCTCGCAGGTATTCGCGGTAGGCCGCATCAGTGTTTGCCCGCACAGCGTCCGCCCAAGCCTGCTCATCGGTTTGCGCTGTCATCCGCGCCAACTCGGCGCGGGCACGGTTGGCAAATTGCCCGTTAGGATAGCGCTGAAGGTAAAGCCGCAAGCCGCGCTCAGTGCCGTTGGCCCCGGTTTGCGCCCAATAGCTGCGGTCTCCTGCACGCAGTTGCACCCGTGCGGCATCGCCTTGCGCGCGCAAACGCGTCACTTGGTCAGCATCTAGATAGCCCGTGCGGGTTAAGCGCTCGCGCCTCTGCCAGCTGCGAATAGCCGTGCGAGTGCCGTTGCCAAACAACCCATCAACGCCCCGCGTGTTAAAGCCAAGGTCCGTCAGGTCTTGCTGAATTTGGCGGCGCGCGCTGCGGCTCAGGCCAAGGGCTTCTTCAATTTGCTCCGGCGTGCGGGCAAACACCCG
>WTAL01000105.1 GCA_013139635.1 Paracoccaceae bacterium | reverse complement strand
GTGCTGATCGCCAATTCCAACCTCGTGCCGCGCTGGGCCACGTGGGACCACTTTAACGAACTCGATAAAAAGGGCCTGATGATGTATGGCCAGATGACGGCTGGCTCGTGGATTTATATCGGCTCTCAGGGCATTGTGCAGGGCACCTATGAGACCTTTGTAGAGGCGGGGCGGCAGCACTATGGCGGCAGCCTGAAGGGCAAGTGGATATTGACCGGCGGGTTGGGCGGCATGGGCGGGGCGCAGCCGCTGGCGGCCGCAATGGCGGGGGCGTGCTGCCTAGCTGTGGAGTGCAATTCAGACAGCATAGATTTTCGCCTGCGCACCAAATACCTTGATGAGCGCGCCGAAACGCTGGACGAGGCCTTGGAGATGGTTGCCCGCTGGACAGCGGCGGGCGAGGCCAAATCGGTGGGCTTGCTTGGCAATGCGGCGGATGTTTTCTCCGAGATTTTGGTGCGGGGCGTGGAGCCTGATTTGGTGACCGACCAAACCTCGGCGCATGATCCAATTAACGGCTACCTGCCGCAGGGCTGGCGCATGGGGCAGTGGATAGAGCAGCGTGAGGCCAACCCCAAGGCGGTTGAAAAAGCGGCGCGGGCTTCGATGAAGGTGCAGGTCGCAGCGATGTGTGCGTTTCATGCCAAGGGCATTCCGACGGTGGATTACGGCAACAATATTCGCCAAATGGCTTTTGAGGAAGGCTTGGAAAATGCCTTTGATTTCCCCGGTTTTGTGCCCGCTTATATTCGCCCGCTTTTTTGCCGAGGCATTGGCCCGTTTCGCTGGGTGGCCCTTTCGGGCGACCCTGAGGATATTTATAAAACCGACCAAAAGGTGAAGGAGTTAATGCCTGAGGACACGCATTTGCACAACTGGCTGGATATGGCTCGCGAACGCATCAGCTTTCAGGGTCTGCCCGCGCGGATTTGCTGGGTCGGGCTGGGGGACCGCCATCGGCTGGGGCTGGCCTTTAACGAAATGGTGCGCAGCGGGGAGCTGAAAGCGCCCGTGGTGATTGGGAGAGATCACTTGGACGCGGGCTCTGTTGCCTCGCCCAACCGCGAAACCGAAGCGATGAAAGATGGCTCTGATGCGGTGTCTGATTGGCCGCTGCTGAATGCGCTGGTGAACACGGCTTCGGGCGCGACATGGGTTTCGCTGCACCACGGCGGCGGGGTTGGCATGGGGTTTAGCCAGCACGCGGGTATGGTGATTTGTGCTGACGGGACTGATGCTGCTGCCAAGAGGATTGCGCGGGTGCTCTGGAATGATCCGGCCTCGGGCGTGTGGCGGCACGCGGATGCGGGCTATGCAGACGCGGTGGCCTGTGCGCGGGAAAACGGGCTGCGCTTGCCGACGATCCTAGGAGGGTAGTTATGGAAGTGACAAAAGTTTGGGTATAAAATGTTTATACTTGAAATAAATTATTAGCTCGCTTAACCTGATGCTCAATCCGGTCACTTGTTGCAAGGTTGAGGGGAATTAATAATGCGTGTTGCATGTCTTGGAGGCGGCCCGGCGGGGCTTTACTTTGCCATTAGTATGAAGCTGCGAAACCCTGATCACGAGGTCACGGTTTTTGAGCGTAACAAGGCGGATGATACCTTCGGCTGGGGGGTGGTCCTTTCAGACGATGCCCTTGATAATATGCAGAAAAACGACCCCCAAAGCACCCAAGCTATTCGGGATAGTTTTGCCTATTGGGATGATATTGCTGTGGTGCATAAGGGCGAGCGCACGGTCTCGGGCGGGCACGGATTTGCCGGTATTGGCCGGATGCAAATGCTGCTGGTTTTGCAGGCGCGCGCGCTTGAGCTTGGGGTAAAGCTGCAATACGAAACCATAGTGGAATCAGCCGAAGACTATCGCAAGGATTATGACCTTGTGGTGGCCACAGATGGGATAAACTCGCTGGTGCGGGCTGAATATGAACCGCATTTCAGGCCGGATATCGACACGCGAATTTGCAAATTTATCTGGCTGGGTACCCGCCAGAAATTTGATGACGCCTTCACCTTTATTTTTGAAGAAACCGAGCATGGCTTGGTGTGGGTGCACGCTTACCAATTTGATGACGATATGGCGACGGTGATTGTCGAATGCCGCAACGAGACATGGGACAAGTTCGGGTTCGCGGAGATGTCCAAAGCCGAAACCATCGCGAAATGCGAGGAGATTTTTGCGGCTCATTTGGGCGGGAATGCGCTGGTTTCAAACGCTGACCACCTGCGTGGGTCGGCCGTATGGATGAATTTTCCGCGGGTTATTTGCGAGAAGTGGCACCATAAAAATGTTGCCCTTGTCGGCGATGCCGCGGCCACGGGGCATTTTTCCATCGGGTCTGGCTCTCGCTTGGCGTTTGATAGTGCCATTTCGCTGGCCACGTATTTGCATTCTGAGCCAACAATGGAAGCCGCCTTTGAGCGTTACCAAGATGAGCGGCGGGTTGAGGTTTTGCGGCTGCAATCAGCGGCGCGCAACTCGCTTGAATGGTTTGAGGAAGTGGCGCGCTATATTGGCTATGATCCGGTGCAGTTTAATTATGCGCTGCTGACGCGCTCCCAGCGGATCAGCCATGAAAACCTGCGCTTGCGTGACCCTGAATTTGTGGCCAAAGCTGAGCGGTGGTTTAACAAACAGGCGGGGATTGAGAGTGATCGCCGCCCGATGTTTGCGCCGTTTTCACTGCGTAACATGGATTTGAAAAACCGGATAGTGGTTTCCCCCATGGCGCAGTATCGCGCGGTGGAGGGCAGCCCGACCGACTGGCATTTAGTGCATTATGGTGAGCGCGCCAAGGGTGGCGCGGGCTTGGTTTTTTCAGAAATGACCTGTGTGAGCGCTGAGGGGCGGATAACGCCGGGGTGCCCCGGTCTTTATGCCCCCGCGCATGAGGCCGCGTGGAAGCGGATCGTTGATTTTGCCCATGCCGAGTCTGGTGCGAAAATGTGCTGCCAACTTGGCCATGCGGGGCGCAAGGGCTCTACTCAGGTTGGTTGGGAAGATGCGGATAAGCCTCTAAAAAGTGGCAATTGGCCACTTGTTTCGGCCTCGGCTCTGCCATGGTCTTCGGAGAACGCAACGCCCAGGGAGATGGACCGCGCTGATATGGGCAGGGTGCGCGAACAGTTTGTGAGCGCTACAAAAATGGCCGACCGTGCTGGCTTTGATATGTGCGAATTACATGCGGCGCACGGCTACCTGATTTCGTCCTTTATTACGCCGGTTTCAAATAATCGCACGGATGAGTATGGTGGCAGCTTGGAAAACCGCTTGCGCTATCCGCTGGAGGTTTTTAGCGCTATGTGCGCCGTATGGCCGGAGGGAAAGCCCATGTCTGTGCGGATATCCGCGAATGACTGGATGGGTGATGCAGGCATAACCCCTGAGGAGGCCGTGGAAATTGCGCGGGCGTTTAGCGAGGCTGGGGCGGATATTATTGATATATCTGCGGGGCAAACCACGCCTGAGGCCAAGCCGGTTTATGGCCGCATGTTCCAAACCCCGTTTTCAGACCGGATTCGCAATGAGCTGGGGATAAAAACCATGGCGGTTGGTAATATTTCCGAGGCGGATCACGCTAACTCGATACTGATGGCAGGCCGTGCCGACCTTGTGTGCCTTGCCCGCCCGCATTTGGCGGACCCCTACTGGACCTTGCACGCCGCCACAGCGCTGGGAGACCGGCAGGAAGCATGGCCACGCCCCTATGAGGCGGGCCGGGATCAGGCTTGGCGCTTGGCCGATAAGGAGATGGAACAGGTGGTGCGGGTGTGAGTATTTCAGAAAAGCACGTGGTTGTTTCTGGCGGCGGCACGGGTGTTGGCGCTGAAATGGCGGCGCAGTTTGCACAGGCAGGTGCGCGCGTTACCATTTTAGGGCGCAGTCCCGCCCCGCTGGCTGAGGTGGCCAGCCAAACTGGTGCTCATGTTGAGATTTGTGATGTTACGGACCGGGCGGCGATGGACGCGGCGCTTCAGGGCGCGGCTTCCAAACAGGGGCCGATTGATATTGCCATTGCCAATGCGGGCGCGGCGAAAAGCGTGCCTTTTGCGCGCATGACGCCTGCTGATTTGGACGATATGCTATCGGTAAACCTGACGGGGGTTTTCAACCTGTGGCAAGCGAGCTTTGCCGGCATGAAGGCGCGCGGCTGGGGGCGGCTGATCGTTGTGGCGTCTACGGCTGGGCTTAAGGGCTATCCTTATGTTTCGGGCTATTGCGCGGCAAAGCACGGGGTTATTGGGCTCACAAAATCACTGGCCGGTGAGCTGGCAAAAACCGGCATTACCGTAAATGCGCTTTGCCCGGGGTTTATCGAAACACCGCTGTTGGCGCGGTCACTAGCCAACATCGTGGAGAAAACCGGAATGGACGCTGCGGACGCTGAAGCCTCGCTAAAAGCGGGCAATCCGCAGGGGCGGTTTATTCAAACTGACGAGGTGGCGGCGGCGGCTTTGTGGCTGTGTAGCGCAGGGGCGCGCTCGGTAAACGGGCAGGCTTTGGCGATATCAGGAGGGGAAATATGAGCGCGCAGGAACAGCAAATTGAGGGCGAGCCTGAGTCAAAAACCCGCTTGCGCTTGTGGCTTCGCTTGCTGAAATTCAGCCGTGGCATTGAAAGCGAGCTGCGTGAAAACCTGCGCAAAGAGTTTAGCTCTACCTTGCCGCGGTTTGACGTGATGGCCGCGCTTAACCGCAATAGAGACGGCATGAAAATGAGCGCGATTTCCAACGCGCTGATGGTGTCCAACGGCAATGTGACGGGCATTGTTGATAGGCTGGTTTCTGAGGGGTTTGTTATTCGTGAAACGGTTCCCGGTGATAGGCGGGCGATGCGGGTGCGGCTAACGGCCCCTGGGCAGGCAGAATTTGACCAGCAGGCGGCTGCACATGAGGCATGGATAGATGGCTTGCTCAAAAGCTTTAGCGCTGAAAATGCCAAAGAAATGATAAAGTGCCTCGAAGATGCAGGCCTTAACGAAACCGGACAGGGGCCAACATGAACAACCAAAATCCAACCCATTTTTTGTGCGATATTGCCGATGGCGTTGCCACCATTTCGCTGGACAGGCCCGAGCGCAAAAACCCGCTGACCTTTGAAAGCTATGCGGAGCTGCGCGACTGGTTTCGCGCGCTTCAATACGCGGACGATATCCGCGCAGTGGTTTTTGCCGCTAACGGCGGCAATTTTAGCTCGGGCGGGGATGTGCATGACATTATCGGCCCGCTCACAAAAATGAGCATGAAAGAGCTGCTGGCATTTACGCGGATGACCGGAGACCTTGTGAAGGCGATTATTGGCTGTGGCACACCGGTGATTGCTGCGGTGGATGGGGTTTGCGTGGGGGCAGGGGCGATTATTGCGATGGCTGCCGATATGCGCCTTGCCACGCCCGAGGCCAAAACCGCATTTTTGTTTACAAGGGTTGGTTTGGCGGGGTGTGACATGGGGGCCTGTGCAATTTTGCCTCGTATTATTGGCCAGAGCCGCGCGGCGGAGCTGCTTTATACGGGCCGCTCTATGAGTGCGGAGGAGGGTGAGCGCTGGGGGTTTTATAACCGACTTACGGCTGCTGATACCTTGCTGAGCGAGGCGCAAGCGCTGGCGGCGGGCATCGCGGCGGGGCCAAATTTTGGCCATATGATGACCAAAACCATGCTGGTGCAGGAGTGGTCCATGTCTCTTGAGCAAGCGATTGAGGCGGAGGCGCAGGCGCAGGCGATTTGTATGCAAACGGCTGATTTCAAGCGGGCGTTTGATGCGTTTGTGGTGAAAGAAAAACCAGAATTTGAGGGCAACTGATGGCAGATAAAAGCTTCCTTGACTGGCCATTTCTAGAGCCACGCCACAAAGAACTGGCCAATGGGCTGGACGCGTGGGCCGCAGCCAATTTGGGTGCGATTGACCATAGTGATACCGACGCCGCCTGTAGGGCGCTGGTAAACGCGCTGGGCAAGGGCGGCTGGTTGCAGCATACGGCGGCTGAGGCGGGCGAAAAGCTGGATGTGCGGTCTTTGTGCATTGCGCGCGAAACGCTGGCGCGGCACGATGGTCTGGCAGATTTTGCCTTTGCGATGCAGGGGTTAGGCACGGGGGCTATATCCCTATTTGGCACGCCAGCACAGCAAGCCGAGTGGCTGCCCCTTACGCGCACGGGGCAAGCGATTGCCGGTTTTGCCTTGACCGAACCGCAATCAGGCTCTGATGTGGCCAACTCAACCATGACCGCAACGCGGGATGGTGATGAATTTGTGCTGAACGGCGAAAAAACCTGGATATCTAACGGCGGGATTGCCGATGTTTATACGGTGTTTGCCCGCACAGGGGAGGCGCCGGGCGCGCGGGGGCTTTCGGCCTTTATTGTGCCAGCGTGTACGGCGGGGCTTGCCGTGGTTGAGCGGCTGGAAACCATTGCGCCGCACCCTTTGGCGAGGCTTTCTTTCACCGATTGCCGCGTTCCGGCCTCGGCGTTGCTGGGCCGATCTGGCGAAGGCTTTAAGATTGCAATGTCGGTGCTGGATGTTTTCCGCTCTACGGTTGCGGCGGCAGCTTTGGGCTTTGCCCGCCGCGCCTTAGACGAGGCGCTGGCGCGGGTGAGCAGCCGTAAAGTGCAGGGCGCGGCGTTGTTTGAACTGCAAATGGTGCAGGGGCATATCGCGGATATGGCGCTGGATATTGATGCCAGTGCTTTGCTGGTTTACCGCGCGGGCTGGGCCAAAGACATGGGCGCGGCGCGGGTAACGCGTGAAGCGGCGATGGCCAAACTGTTTTCAACGGATCAAGCGCAAATGGTGATTGACCGCGCGGTGCAGCTGCATGGCGGCGACGGGGTGAAAAGCGGCGAAATGGTTGAAAAGCTCTACCGCGAAATCCGCGCTTTGCGGATTTATGAGGGGGCGTCTGATGTTCAACGCGTGATCATCGCGCGGCAGGTAATGGGAGAATTTACATGACCGAGGCTTATAATCCGGCCAAAGACGGCGCACAAATGAGCTTTGACGGGCGCATGTCTTATGGTGAATATTTGCATATTGACCAAATTTTGGAGCACCAGAAATGCTTGTCTGATGCGCCGGATGAACTGCTTTTCATCATCCAGCATCAAACCTCGGAACTGTGGATGAAATTACTACTGCACGAGCTGGGCAGTGCGCGCAGTGCCATTGCGCAAGACCGCTTACCGCAGGCCTTCAAAATGATGTCTCGGGTGTCGCGCATTTTGGAGCAGCTCAACAACGCGTGGGATGTTTTGCGCACCATGACCCCGAGCGATTATTCTACCTTTCGCGATATTCTGGGCCAAAGCTCGGGGTTTCAAAGCTTGCAATACCGGATGATTGAGTTCGCGTTGGGCAACCGCAACACTGCGATGGTGAAGCCGCATGAGCACGTGCCGGACGCCAAAAAAATGCTGGAAGACGAGCTTAAAACGCCAAGCCTTTATCATGAGGTTTTGCGCTATGCGGCGCGGCAGGGGTTTGAGATTCCTGACTTTGCCCTAAACGAGGCGCAGACAACGCCGCACACGGCTGATGCCCAAATTACCAAGCTATGGTCGGCGGTTTATCTGGATACAGCGAAGCATTGGACCCTTTATGAGCTCGCCGAAAAGCTGGTGGATATAGAGGACTATTTCCGCCGCTGGCGCTTTAACCACGTCACAACAGTAGAACGCATTATCGGCTTTAAGCGCGGCACGGGGGGCACCAGTGGCGTGCATTACCTCAAGCGCATGCTGGCGGTTGAGCTGTTTCCGGAGCTTTGGAACGTAAGGACGGAGTTATAAATGCATAATTTGGGGCCAACCGCACATACTGACAGCTTTTCGCGCGACGGCTTGCCGCCAGTGGATCAGTGGCCGGATTTTTTGCTGAATGGTTTTGATTACCCTGAATACCTGAATGCCGCTGTGGAGCTAACCGATGCGATGGTGGCCAAAGGATTTGGGGACCATACGGCCCTTATCGGTAATGGGCGTCGGCGTACCTATAAGGAGCTAACGGACTGGACCAACCGGCTGGCGCATGTGCTGGTTGAGGATCTGGGCGTGCAGCCGGGGAACCGGGTTTTGATCCGGTCGGCTAACAATCCGGCGATGGTGGCTTGCTGGCTGGCGGCCACCAAGGTGGGCGCGGTGGTGGTCAACACCATGCCAATGCTGCGCGCGGCTGAGCTTGGGCAAATTGTTGATAAGGCCGAGATAACCCACGCACTGTGTGATACGCGCCTGATGGATGAAATGGCGATCTGCGCCAAGGGCAGCGCTTTTTTGAAAACGGTGGCGGGGTTCGATGGCACCTCCAACCACGACGCCGAGCTGGACCGCTTGGCACTGGAAAAGCCGGTGCAATTTGAAGCGGTAAAAACCGGACGGGATGACGTGGCGCTGCTAGGCTTTACCTCGGGCACTACGGGCGAACCTAAGGCGACTATGCATTTTCATCGTGATTTGCTGATCATTGCTGACGGCTATGCCAAAGAGGTTTTGAAGGTTACACCAGAGGATGTGTTTGTGGGCTCCCCGCCGCTGGCTTTTACGTTTGGGCTGGGCGGCATGGCGATATTTCCGCTTCGGTTTGGCGCGGCGGCCACCTTGCTGGAAAACGCGTCACCGCCAAATATGATCGAAATTATCGAGAAATATAAAGCGACAGTGTGTTTTACCGCGCCCACGGCTTACCGCGTAATGCTGGCCGCGATGGACAAGGGGGCTGACCTTTCCAGCCTGCGGGCGGCGGTTTCAGCGGGGGAAACCCTGCCCGCGCCCGTTTACCATGAATGGATGGATAAAACCGGCAAAATTATGCTGGATGGCATCGGGGCAACGGAATTGCTGCATATTTTTGTTTCGAACCGCTTTGAAGACTCTCAGCCCGCTTGCACTGGCAAGCCGGTAACGGGCTATGAGGCCCGCGTGGTGGATGAAAATATGAATGATGTGCCTGTGGGCAAGCTGGGGCGGCTAGCGGTGCGTGGCCCCACTGGCTGCCGCTATTTGAATGATGATCGCCAAGCGGATTATGTGAGGGACGGCTGGAATATCACAGGTGACAGCTTTACGATGGACGATAAAGGCTACCTGCATTTTGCGGCGCGAAACGATGATATGATCGTCTCGTCGGGCTATAATATTGCGGGGCCTGAAGTGGAGGCCGCGCTTTTGGCGCATGCGGCTGTGCTGGAATGTGCCGTGATAGGCACGCCAGATGAAGCCCGCGGCATGCTGGTGCAAGCGCATATTGTGCTGGCCGCGGGGCATGCGCCAACAGCCGCAACCAGCAAAGCCCTGCAAGACCATGTAAAGGCCACGATCGCGCCTTTTAAATACCCGCGCTCCATCAAGTTTTGTGCGGCGCTGCCAAAAACCCAAACAGGTAAAATCCAGCGGTTTATGCTGAGGGACGTGGATTGAGGCAAATTGCTGGTTGTTGAAATTCCATATTTCCGACAATGTGGCCCGGCAGATGAAATAAGCTCGATGTTGACGAGATCGGGCGGCCCTTAAAGGGGAAACAAATAAAACACGTCAAACAATAGGGAGAAGACAATGAAACTTAAAACAATTCTTATGGCGGCCTCAGTGGCGGCTTTGGCCCATACGGCGCAGGCCGAAGGGGTAAAGGTGGGCATGATCACCACGCTTTCGGGCGGCGGTGCGGGCCTTGGCATTGATGTGCGCGACGGCTTTATGCTGGCGATTGCCCAATCGGGCAGCACCGATATCGAGGTGGTAATTGAGGATGACCAGCGCAAGCCCGATGTGGCCGTGCAGCTGGCCGACCGGATGATCCAATCTGACAAGGTAGACATTCTCACTGGCATTATCTGGTCAAACTTGGCGATGGCAGTGGTGCCGTCGGCTACGGCGCAGGGCAAGTTTTATTTGTCACCTAACGCGGGGCCTTCACCGCTAGCGGGTGCTGGCTGCCACCCGAATTACTTTAATGTAGCTTGGCAGAATGATAACCTGCACGAAGCCGCAGGGGCGTATTCCAATGATGCGGGTTATAGCAACACCTTCATTCTGGCGCCAAATTACCCCGCTGGCCAAGACGCGCTGACAGGGTTTAAACGCTTCTTTGAGGGCGCGCTGGCTGGTGAGATTTACACAAAGCTCGGGCAAACTGATTATGCCGCCGAGATCGCCCAAATTCGGGCTTCTGGCGCGGATAGCGTGTTTTTCTTCTTGCCGGGTGGCATGGGGATTTCGTTCCTGAAGCAATATGCCGATAGCGGTGTAGACCTGCCACTGGTTGGGCCTGCGTTCAGCTTTGACCAAGGCATTTTGCAAGCGGTGGGCGATGCGGCGCTCGGGGTTATGAACACCTCGCAATGGAACAAAGACATTGATAACGCAGCAAATGCTGCCTTTGTTACGAGCTTCCAAGCTGAATATGGTCGCCTGCCTTCGCTATATGCGTCCCAAGGGTTTGATACCGCCAACTTGCTGCTCTCAGCGATGGCGGTTGCCGATGTAAATGACGCAGACGCCTTCCGGGCAGCGCTTGAGGCGGCTAATTTTGACTCGGTGCGGGGTGATTTTGCTTTTGCCTCAAACCACCATCCGATTCAGGATATCTATGTGCGTGAAGTGATCAAGGAGGGTGATGTTTACACCAACCGGATTGTGGCCACGGGCCTGACCGACCATAGCAACGCCTATGTTGCTGAATGTAGCATGTAAGCGCATTTGCCGGGCCGCGCATGTGTGCGGCCCGGCTTTGATTTTGAAAGCCCTTAAATGTCCCTAATTCTGATCATCGAGCAAACGCTCAATGGCATACAGTTTGGCGTGATGCTGTTTTTGATGGCAGCAGGGCTGACGCTGATTTTTGGGGTCATGGGGGTGATAAACCTCGCCCATGGCTCGCTTTATATGATCGGGGCTTTTGCGGCGGCGGCGGTGGCGGGGGCAACCGGCTCGTTCCTGTTGGCGCTGGCGGCCAGCCTAGTTGTGGCGGCAATTGCGGGGGCTTTGATAGAGCTAACGGTGATGCGCCGGCTTTATGACCGCGACCATCTTGACCAAGTTTTGGCGACCTTTGCCTTGATTCTGATATTTTCCGAAGGCACCCGCTGGGCCTTTGGCTCTTTTCCGCTGTTTCTGGATATTCCAGACGCGCTCTCCGGCCCTATCACTTTGCCCTTCGGGGTCCAATATCCGCTTTATCGGCTGGCGATTATCGGGATCGGGCTGGTGGTAGCGCTCGGGCTTTTTGCGCTGATTTCGCGCACCCGCATTGGGATGCAAATTCGCGCGGGGGAAAGTGACCGCGAAATGATCGGGGCGCTCGGGGTGAATATATCGGTGTTGTATACACTGGTTTTTGCGCTGGGGGCCGCGCTGGCGGGCTTTGCGGGGGCCTTAATCGGCGCCATTCAGTCGGTGCAGGTGGGCATGGGCGAGCCGGTGCTTATTCTGGCTTTTGTGGTGGTGGTGATCGGGGGCATTGGCTCGATAAAAGGCGCGCTGGTGGGGGCGCTTTTGGTGGGGCTAACAGACACGCTGGGGCGGTTTTTGCTGCCGAGCTTCTTTGGCCTGTTTATGGAGCCATCGAGCGCCATGAGCGTTGGCTCCTCGCTCTCGTCGATGTCGATTTATATTCTGATGGCGGCTGTGTTGTTGTTTAAACCCACCGGCCTATACGGGAGCGCCTGAGATGCAGCGAGAACAGTTGATAAACGCCACCACGCTGCTGGCTTTGCTCGCGGTGCCGCTTTGGGCGTGGTATGTGGATGAGCCTTTTACCATTACGTTGGCCACAAAGGTGGCGATATTTGCCCTTGCGGGTGTGGGGCTAAACCTTGCGCTGGGGCTGGGCGGCCTCGTGAGCTTTGGCCACGCGGCCTTTTTTGGCATTGGCGGCTATGCGATGGGCATTCTGGCGAGCCACGCGCAAACTTATACCCCGCTCGCGAGCTGGCCATTTTTGCTTGAAGGCACCAAATCTATGCCGGTTATCTGGCTGGTGGCGATGGTCATGTCGGGCTTGGCGGCGCTTGCGGTTGGCGCGCTATCCCTGCGCACTACGGGGGTTTATTTTATTATGATCACGCTGGCCTTTGGCCAGATGTTCTTTTATTTTGCCATTAGCTGGCCCGCTTATGGCGGCGAGGATGGCTTGTCTATTTACGTGCGCAACGGGTTTCCGGGGCTAAACACGCTCGACCCGATCCAGTTTTTTATGCTCTGTTATGTGCTGCTCGCCGTGGTGCTGTTTTTCTTTGCACGGCTTGCTAAATCACCCTTCGGCATGGCCTTAAATGCTGCACGCCAAAACGATGAACGGGTGCAAACGGTGGGGATAACCCCTTACCGGTTGCGCTTGGTCGCCTTTGTGATTTCGGGCGCGGTTACCGGCTTGGCGGGGGCGCTTTTTGCAGACCTTAACCGCTTTGTGAGCCCCACAATGCTGAGCTGGCAAACCTCGGGTGAGATTATGGTGTTTATTATTCTTGGCGGGGTTGGGCGGCTTTATGGGCCGGTGATTGGCGCGGGGCTTTTTATAATGCTGGAGCATTTTCTGGGCGGGCTGTCAGAATTTTGGCATGTTTACCTTGGAGTTTTGCTGCTGCTGGTGGTGCTATTTGCGCGGGGTGGGCTGATTGGGCTGCTGGCGGGCAAGGAGGTGGCGCATGACTGACGCCGTGCTTGAAATCCGCAATATCTCGAAATCTTTTGGGGCTTTGAAAGCCAGCAACAACGTATCGCTTACCCTGCGGGCAGGCGAAATCCATGCCTTAATCGGGCCAAACGGGGCCGGAAAATCAACGCTGATTAAGCAAATCGCGGGGAATTTGCGGCCCGATGAAGGCACCGTTTGGTTTGAAGGCAAAAACGTAACGGCATTGAATACCGTGGCGCGCGCACGGCTGGGCTTGGGGCGGACCTTTCAGATATCCTCATTGGCGATGGACTATACCGTGCTGCAAAACGCGGTTTTGGGGGCGCTAGGTAAGCGGGGCAAGGTTTTTCGGTTCTTTAGCCCTGTGATGAAAGACAAAAAGCTGCTGGCGGCGGCCAATGCCGCGCTTGCGCAGGTGGGGCTTGAAGAATTTGCGCATTATCGCACGTCAGACCTTTCGCATGGGCAACGGCGCCAGCTGGAGGTGGCGGTGGCGCTCACGCTGGCCCCGAAAGTGTTTTTGATGGATGAGCCCATGGCGGGCCTCGGGGGGGAAGGCTCGCAGAGACTGATGGGCTTTCTGGATACGCTGCGCCAGCAGGCGCCTATTTTGCTGGTTGAGCATGATATGGACGCGGTTTTTGCGCTGGCGGACCGGATTAGCGTTTTGGTGTATGGCAGCATTATTGCCACCGGCACGGCGGATGAAATACGCAATAACCCCGAGGTGCGCGCGGCCTATTTGGGGGAGGAGGACGCGGAATGAACCTGCTTCAGCTCTCGCATATTTCCGCGTTTTACGGCCAATCCCAAGCGCTGTTTGATGTTCACCTCAAGCTGAAAGCCGGTGAAGTTTTGGCGCTGATGGGCCGAAATGGCATGGGTAAATCCACCACCGTAAAGGTGATTTGCCGGATGCTTAAGCACCGTGGCGGCACGCTAAGCTTTGACGGGCAAAACATTGCGGACCTGCCGTCTTATAAGGTTGCCCGCGCCGGCATTGGGCTTGTGCCTGAGGGCCGCCGCTGCTTTCCGAACCTGACCGTGCTGGAAAATCTGGTTGCCTCTGCCCGGCCGGGCAATTGGGATGGTGCAAAGGTGAATGAGCTTTTCCCGCGCTTGGCTGAGCGCAAGAACCAGATGGCGGCTTCGCTGTCGGGGGGCGAGCAGCAGATGCTGGCGATTGGGCGCGCGCTGATGACCAACCCGAGGCTGCTTATACTTGACGAAGCTACCGAGGGGCTAGCGCCGGTGGTGCGGCAAGAAATTTGGGCGGCCATTGCACAGCTAAAGCAGGAGTCTGGCATGGCTATTTTAGTGATTGATAAATCGCTCAAAGAGCTCGCGACCGTAGCAGACCGCGCGGTCATTCTGGAAAAAGGCCGATCGGTTTGGGCCGGCGAATTTGCAGCACTTTCCCCCGAAATCACTGACAGGTATTTGGGAGTATAGGCATGACGTTCGTTTTCCCTCAGGATATTTTATTCAAGCATTGTGACCCGGCGGGCATTGTATTTTTCCCGCGGTATTTCGAGATGATCAATGATTGTGTTGAAGCGTTTTTCGGCCAAGAGCTAGGGTGCTCGTTTGTGGATATCCACAAATTTGGCGGCATTCCAACCGCGGAAATTTCAGCTAAGTTTAGCGCGCCGAGCCGGCACGGAGATAGGTTGGAGATCAGGCTTAAATGCACGAAGATAGGCAATGCGAGCGTAGGGCTGGTATTTGATGCGATATGCGGCGATGAGCTTAGGTTTGCGGCCAAATCAGCGCTGGTATTTGTAAGCAAAGAGGGTAAGCCGCAGCGCTTGCCAACGGCGCTTCGGGCGGCATTGGAAACTTTTAGAGGGGATGTAGTGAGCGATGAATAAAGTAATTCAACCAAAGGGTTGGGCCCCGGCAAAAGGCTATGCCAATGGCATTTTATCAAAAGACGGGCTGCTGGCTGTTGGCGGGCAAATCGGCTGGGATGAACAGCAGATATTTAGATCTAATGATTTTATCTTGCAGATGGAACAGGCGCTCAAAAACATATTGGCAGTTGTGACCACGGCTGGTGGCACCGCTGAAAACATCATACGCCTGACATGGTATGTGACCGACAAACGCACGTATCTAGCGTGCCAACGCGAAGTGGGCGAGGTGTATCGGCGGGTGCTGGGGCGCAATTTTCCGGCAATGACAATGGTTGTGGTTGCAGGGCTCATCGAGGATGAAGCCCTCCTGGAAATTGAAGCAACGGCCATTGTTCCGGTCGGTGACTGAACCTGTTTGTGCCAACCCCGTGTCACACCATCTTGAATTGCCCCTCGTTTCCGGCTTCCACTTTTGCTGCCCTTCGCACTACGGGCGACAGCACCCCGATCCTTGTACATCAAGAAGCACAGGTTACTTTCTTATCGGAACGGCCCGAAAGCGGCATGCCAGCGTATTCCAACAAGACGAGGTTGCTAGGTTCTGAACCTAAGCCGAAATTTGGTTGCCCGCTAGCCGATTGACGAAGACAGGGCTGACAAACCCTGCTAGGTAAACTACGCGATAGTGCAACTATACGACGGAGCTTACAATGATTGAAACGAAAGTTGTGAATTTATTGGATTGTACGTTCCGCGACGGAGGATACTACAATGCGTGGGATTTTTCGCCCGAACTGATTGAAACCTATTTTGACTCAATGGTTGCTGCGGGCGTTGGCATTGTTGAGATCGGTTTCAGGTTTACCAAGAATACCGAATTTATGGGGCCTTGCGCCTTTACGACAGATGAATTTATCAGAGAATTGACAATCCCGAAAAGCCTGACGGTTGCCGTTATGCTTAATGGCTCCGATCTGTTAAGTGACGAGGGTTTGGAGGCCGTGCTGACCACACTGTTCCCGAATGACGCTAAAAATAGCCCGGTTGACCTTGTCCGAATTGCTTGCCATGCGCATGAGTTCTCCAAAGTTCTTCCGGCATGCCAATGGCTAAATGACCGTGGATATTTGGTTGGGTTTAACCTGATGCAGATATCAAACCGCACACAAAGTGAAGTTGAGGACCTTGCGAAAGAAGCCACCAAATGGCCGATCGAAGTCTTATATTTTGCCGATAGTATGGGCAGTTTGACGCCGCAAAAAACGGTTGAGATCGTAAAATGGATCAGGAATATTTGGTCAGGACCAATAGGCATTCATACCCATGACAATATGGGCATGGCCCTACAAAATACACTGGCGAGTATTGAGGCTGGCGTAACATGGGTAGACGCGACGGTGACAGGCATGGGGCGCGGCCCGGGGAATGCCTGCACAGAGCTTCTGGCCATAGAAATGGAAGAAATAACGGGGAAATCAACCAACCTCGTGCCACTAATGGATCTCGTTAAAACGGTGTTCCAACCCATGAAAGACCAATACCGCTGGGGGTCCAACCCGTTTTATTACCTCGCCGGAAAGTATTCGATACACCCGACATATATCCAGGAAATGCTGGTTGATACCCGATATGATAACGAAGACATTTTGGCAGTCATAGACCACCTTCGTGATACAGACGGCAATAAGTACAGCCGGAAATCTCTAGATGCCGCACGGAATTATTACCGAAGTGCGTTGGACGGTGACTGGGAAGCCGTCGAATCGTTTGCAGCGCGTGAGGTGCTGGTTCTCGGGCCGGGGCCAAGCGCGAAGAAGTATAGCAAGGCGATTGAAGCCTTTATTGATAAACACAAACCAATTGTTTTGGCACTCAATACCACCACGCCAATTGCACAAGATTATATCAACCTCCGAATTGCCAGCCATCCGGTGAGGCTAATTGCGGATAGCGAAACGCATACGAAACAGCCGCAACCGCTGATCGTTCCGGTTTCAGCTTTGCCTGAAACCATATTGGCTGGGCTGGCCGGAAAACAACTGTTGGATTTTGGCCTGATGGTTGAGCCCGACACTTACGAGTTTCACAGCCGCCGCTGTGTGGCACCGCTGCCGCTGGTGCTAGCTTATGCTTTGGCGATGGTGACAAGCGGGGACTCCAAACGGATATTCCTCGCCGGGTTTGATGGCTATGATGGACACGACCCGCGAAATGAAGAGCTCGAGATCTTACTGAAGCAGTTCAAGGCAAGCTCGGGTGTGCCGCCGGTTATATCGATCACCCCAACGGCGTATAAAAATGTTGAAGTCCAATCTGTATTTGGAGAGATCAATTGAGAGCATGTATCATAATACCGGCCCGTTACAGCTCCACCCGGTATCCGGGCAAGCCTCTGGTGCCACTTCTTGGCAAAGCGATGATTTTATGGGTGGCCGAACTGGCCGCTAAATGTGTTGGGCAAGCCCATGTATATATCGCGACCGATGACGAAAGGATCGCTTCGGTTGTCGAGGATGCTGGATTTAACGTTCTGTTGACCAGTAACACAGCCGCCACAGGTACTGACCGGCTGGCGGAAGCTGCACTAATGGTGGATTATGATCTATATATTAATGTGCAGGGGGACGAACCTCTGATCAAGCCGGAAGATATTGCAAAAGTCATTGCCAAAAAAGAAGAAAACATGGGCAGCATTGTAAATGGATATTGCTGGATGGCCGCTGATGAGAATCCGGACAGCCGTGATATTCCAAAGGTCGTTGCGTCGGAGGATGACACTTTGTTATATATGTCCCGCGCGGCTATCCCTTCATACAAAGACCAAAGTTGCGCACCGGCGCGTTACAAGAAGCAGGTATGCATCTATGCGTTTACCAAAGCGGAGTTGCAGGCCTTTGCAGGGTTTGGCCGGAAAGGTGTTGTTGAACGCCACGAGGATATCGAGATTTTGAGATTCTTCGAACTCGGCTCCAAAATTATACTTGTCGAGACCCAACCCGGCAGCTTGGCCGTGGATTCACCCAGCGATGTGGCTAACGTGGAGCGGGCCTTACAGAATTTGCATAAAACGTGAATATATCTAAGTATAAAACACTCGTTTTTGATTGCGACGGCGTGGTGCTTGATTCCAACCGTGTAAAAACCGACGCATTTTTTAAGGTAGCTCTGCCCTTTGGCCGGCAATATGCCGAGGCGTTAAAGGCCCACCATGTCGAATATGGCGGGGTGTCGCGCTATGCCAAGCTTGCCCATTTCATAGAGAACATATTACCGACAGGCACGGCAGGCGCAAACCTTGAGGCCCTTTTACAGGCCTATGCAGCAGAAGTGCAAAGCGGACTATTGGCATGTGGCATAGCTGAAGGCTTACTTGCCCTTCGCGAGCAAACAATCGGCACCAATTGGTTAATCGTATCCGGTGGCGATCAAGCCGAATTGAACGACATATTCGAGCAACGAGGGATTTTGGACTTGTTTAACGGCGGCATATTCGGAAGCCCTGATAACAAGCTTGATATTTTAGCGCGCGAGCTTGGCGCTCAGAACATCACAGAACCCGCCCTGTTTATCGGAGACAGCAAATACGATTTTGAAGCGGCCCACGCTCACGGGTTGGATTTTGTCTTTGTCCACAACTGGACCGAGGTGAAGGACTGGGAAGAGTTTGTTTCCGAAAACGACCTAAAATCCCTACCCTCAATCGCCGATCTATTGCCTTAGGGGGCGTCGAACTTATCAAGCCGCTGTTGTAAAAATGAATAGGTTTTTGTGAAGGCACCAGCGCCGTCAAAGCGCACTTTACTGGCAGCGGCCGTAAAGCCCCGCCGATAGTCTGGCTCTTGCAATTTGATGATATTTTCAGCCAGATCAACGGCATTGCTAACCTGTATGGCAGCCCCTGCTAAGCTATATCTTTGATACACCTCTCCAAAATGCTCGACTGATGGGCCGTATAGAATAGCCGAGCCAAGCGCGGCGGCTTCGAAAGGGTTATGCCCACGATCTGCCGACAGTGAACCGCCAATAAAAGAAATGGGCGAAAGCTGGTGCCACAGTCTCATTTCTCCGATCGTATCAGCAAGAAACACTTCACAATCTGCGCTCGGTAACTCCCCCAATGATCTTTGCGCTATTTTCCAACCTTCTGCGCCCGAGCTTTGCCTGACCAAAGCCGCATTTTCAGGGTGGCGCGGGGCGTGGATCAATAACATATCCGGATAGGATTTGAGCAGGATTTTATGTGTGGCCACAATCTGGGGAAATTCGTTAGGGTGGGTTGAACCGGCAAGCCAGACGGGGCGCCGATTGATGGCAGCCTGAACCTGATTAAATACGGGCGCATCAACTTCAGCCATCAAGGTCGCTTCTTTCAGCGAGCCAACACAGCGAAGGTTCCCGTTTGCTAGTCCGAGTTCCCGATAGCGATCGAGCGCCTCTTGGTCTTTAATCAGGCCGGTTTCAAAGGGGGACAAGAGCTTTTTAATACTGCCCCTGAATCGCTTTAACCTGTTGTATGAGCGTTCGGAAATAACCCCATTAACCATCACTGTCGGAATTTTTTTACGGTGAATCTCTGAAAGGATCAGGGGCCAGATATCGCTCTCAGTCCAGACAACGAGATCAGGCTGCCAGTGCTTTAGAAACCGTCGAATGGATGGCGTGTGTTCAAGAGGCACCATCTGGTGCACAGCGCCTTCAGGCAGGGAGTCAGCCATGATCTTGGCCGACGTCCGTGTGAAGGTCGTTATGAGCACCTGCCAATCACTATTTTCGTTCAAAAGTTTACGAATAACATCTATTAGCGCGACGGATTCGCCAACCGATGCCGCGTGGAACCAGACCAGCCTGTGATTTTGGCTTCGCCTTGCATTCGTTTTCCCCCAGCGTTCCTGCGCCCGCAGCGGGTCTTCTTTCCCCACGCGAATCCATTTCTTCTGCACAAAAAACAGTGCCCCAGCAATGGGCGCTGAGAGCAAACGATACAAAAACAATACCATATATTTGCCCTGCTGGTTGAAGAAAATGTGAATAGCTCAACAGCCTATTGGCACATCTAGACACTGAATAACAGGAGGTAATTTGTGTTTGACGCTGGCGCAAATCGGGTCAACCAGGGTGTTTTCCAGAAAAGTATTCTTGTACGCGCACATACCACCGATTCCCACGGAGGAAGATTTTGGGGACTGAAACACATGATTGCATGATGCTACTGTAGCAGCCTATTGTGCAAAATCAATTACACAAAGGCCTAATATGGGCTATTATATTGATTTTGTGATAAATTTGGGAGTCTGGCGGAGACGAAGTCCCCGCGTTGGGGTTCCTGAGATGACCCTAACAATGCCCTAACCCTTTATTATATTGGCTTTAGTGTCTTGAACATTCCGAAGCCGTCCCCCATATTTCAAATAGTAATGGTGGATAGAATGGTGGATAGAATGGTGGATGGGAGGGTGTGGCTAAGGGTATCAAAGACGGGGCGCACCCTGAAAAAGCATTATCGGCGGCTTTTGTGCGCACAGTGAAAGAGGCTGGCAAATACTTCGACGGACACGGCCTCTTCCTAAAGGTGGATAAATCGGGCGCTAAACGCTGGGTGCAACGGATTAACATTAGAGGCAAGCGCACAGAGCTGGGGTTGGGGCCATCCTCGCTTGTAAGCCTAGCAGAAGCCCGAGAAACGGCGCTGGGCAACCGCAAGACCGCCCGCCAAGGGGGTACCCGCTTAGGGCCAAGCGCGAGGCTCAGGCGGTTATGAGTTTTGAGGATGCCGCCCGCGAGGTTCACAAAATCAACCTGCCAAGCTGGCGCAACGCAAAGCACGGCCAGCAATTTATTAACACGCTGCAAACCTACACTTTTCCCCGCATGGGACGGGTTA
The DNA here is from genome assembly GCA_013139635.1 of Paracoccaceae bacterium. GTDB lineage: Bacteria > Pseudomonadota > Alphaproteobacteria > Rhodobacterales > Rhodobacteraceae > UBA3077. The sequence continues at coordinate 3,789 of WTAL01000105.1, read as the reverse complement.
AAGTTTCCGAAGTCACAACCGCCGATGTGCTGGGAGTGTTGCAACCGATATGGCTTGAAAAGCCTGAGACCGCGCGGCGGGTGCGCCAACGGATTGGCATGGTGATGAAATGAGGCTTTATGGTGAGCCTGTCGCTTTGCGTCGATTGGAGCGCAATCACGTTGAACAATCAGCTCTTCAACTGGACCGCCAGCATAAGCGATCAGGGCCAAGGCGGTAGGTTTGACTGCGCACCTTCGGCCATGAAAAGTGGGGTGTATTCTAGCGGACAACAAAGCGGACATATGACAGGGTAATAAAAGCTACATATTTCCCTAAATATATGCTATATATAGAGAACATACGAAAACTAACCGGACAACAAAGCGGACAAATTGCGGGCAGAACAATGAGAGATGATGACGAAACTATAGGATTATTTGAGCCGCTCATGGTTGGGGAAGGCTCACCTAAGCGCGCCGTGCTGAACGATCTTGCGTTGGAATTGGCGACAATCTCGGCGTCTTTCAAAAGCAGCCTACCTGACTCGATTGCCTCCGCTCTGGCTGAGCTTATCCGCTCAATGAACTGTTATTACAGTAACCTGATTGAAGGCCATAACACGCATCCGGTGGATATCGAAAAAGCCATGCAGGATGATTACAGCGTGGACCCGAAAAAGCGCGATCTGCAATTGGAAGCCAAGGCTCATATTGCCGTACAAAAATGGATTGATGAAGGCGGACAGGAAGATCGGCCAACATCGCCTGATATGATTTTAGAGATTCACCGCCGGTTTTGTGAATTGTTGCCGCCTGATTTACTGTTCGTTGAAAACCCCACTACTGGCGAGAAAATTCCAGTCATTCCGGGTGTGTTGCGGGATAGGGACGTGGAAGTCGGGCGTCACATTGTCATTAGTCCCGGCGCGGTGCCACGGTTTTTGGAACGCCTGCACAAAGCCTATGCAAATGCAGGGCGCATCGAGGCTATTCTTGCCTCTGGGTGCGCGCACCATCGTTTGCTTTGGGTTCATCCGTTTCTGGATGGAAATGGCCGCGTTGCGCGCCTGATGTCTTACGCCATGCTGAAATCAGCATTGGATACCAAAGGCCTGTGGTCGGTGGCGCGCGGTCTGGCGCGCAATGAGCCTGAATATAAACGCCACTTGGCCGCTTGTGATCTCCCACGTCGTGGGGACCGTGATGGGCGTGGAACACTTAGCGAGGGTGCGCTTGCCAGTTTTACGGCGTTCTTTTTGCAAACCTGTATTGATCAGGTGAAATTCATGGAAGGGTTGATGAAGCCTGATCGCTTGCGCGACCGAATTATGATCTGGGCAGAAGAAGAAATTCGCGCCGGAAACCTGCCAGCAAAATCGGATACGATTTTGCGCGCGGTTTTACTGCAAGGATCACTGACGCGTGCCGATGCCGTTGCCCTGCTAGGCGTCAATGAACGCACGGCTCGGCGCGTTACTTCGGCTTTGTTGGATAGTGGGGCACTGATATCGGATAGTACCCGCGCGCCATTGCAACTGACATTCCCTGCTAAGCTGGCGGGCCGTTGGATGCCGGGGTTATTTCCTGATGAATAGTTCAATTTGTTCAGCTCATTCTTAAAAAACCTAGATTGGTTGCCTTAATCGCCTACAATAGGCTGAATTAATGAAATTAGTCGGTCAAAATTCCCTGCGTCAGCGGAACGCAACGCTTCATAGTAATCAACGCCTTTATTCATTAGTGTCATATCTGCACGACTAAACAGATCAAGACATTGTTGCATCAAAATGGCTCTAGCAACACGACCATTCCCGTCTAAAAATGGGTGTAACAATAAGAATTTTGCGTGAAATTCTGAAATTGCACTTAACTTTGCACTGTTTGATCTTAGACCTACAAAGCTTTCATTCCAGCCCGCGCATAGCTCAATCAACTGCGCTTCAATCACGTCAGGTTCTGGTGGTTGAGCATGCGTAGCTGTTTGGCCATCACTATTGGCTAACCATACCTGTTTTGTGCGTAACACGCCTACTGCGCGACTAGGCAATTCAAAGCAGGTCAAGCGATGAAAAAGCAAAACCAATTCAGGACTAATTTCTTGCGAAATAACTTGGAAGTGGTCATTTCTGATGAAGCTTGATACAGAAATCAAGTCGGGGGTCACAGCGCCAGAGGCACCGATGAGGCCCAACGTTCTCACAACTTGCTCTTGATCGACACCAAGGCGTTCTACTAATGCTCGAACTGTACGTAATTCCCGTGTATTAGCAGTTAAAGCCTTTGCTGTTTGGCTGTCAGTGTTAGCCATCCAAGATAGCTGCTCTTCTAAAGTTAAGGGTATCTTAAGAAACTGAATACGAACTCCATAACCCGGGGCAGCATCCAAAAGATTTACCATTCTCTGAAGGTGTATTATGTCTGCTTCTTTATTAGCATCATGTACAATACCTAAAAGAATAGCCCTTTACTTAGGGGGCAAAGATTGAGTGGTAACAAATACGAAACCGCCATGCTCTTCTCGTACGCCCTCTAAGTCCGACAGAAACTTCTTTTTAATTTCCGCGAATCTTTTTGGGCCGATTGGAAAATATACAGCACCTATCCAAGTAATGCCCCCTTTTTGGCAAACTATATCTTTTTTCCCATCAGGTCCGCCAAGCGGACTTTGTGGATCAATTTCTTGATATCCAGACAGGCCCAATAAAGATGACGCTAAACGCTCAGCTTTGGTTGATCCGTCGCGCCAGAAGGAAAGGCGAAATTCTGTATCACTAATCATGTTTTCCTCAAATAAATTGGGAGATTTGAAACATCATATATTAGATTCAGGATGTTAGTCAAAATTCATCTACCCAAACAAATCACCCTGCTGTGTAAGCAAGTCTTCAATATAATTCAGGTGGGCAAAATCGTTGTAAATATGCGCGTATTTCAGGCTGATATCGGTGTGATTATCGGCGCAACTATCGGGTTCAAAAAAAATTGGATTTTCCGCGCGGTCTCGGCGGATTGTACAAGCAATTTGGCGATAGCGGGAAATGTCTTCCGCCAAATCTTTTGTAAACTTCACTTTTAGCGCCCGCAACGCTTCCGAACGATGCGGTTCTGGTTTATTATCAACGGCGTTGATTTCCTCCGCCATATAACCTTGATAATTTCCGGCTGATACTTCTGCTCGGATTTGTTTGGGTGAAAGAATTGTACCGCCAAGCGTATAATACCAAGGATGCCCAAAGTTATATCCGGGTAGGTTTTGAGGGGTGTTTTTCATGAATGCCTCCATTACCCGCACCGATAAATAACGCGGGAACTGGCAACAACTGCCTCGGAATAATCAACCGCCAAATCGCGGGCGATGGCGTCATAGTCGATATAGAATTGCAGACGTTCGGGAATGTCACCGAACAAGCCTTCTTCTACAAACTGCTCTGCTAGTTCGCGCATGCTGTCCACATCATAGACATCAATGTCGAAATCATCGAGCGTGGTGCCATCGTCAAACTGATAGCCACATTCTCCAACTGCCAGAATAACTTGCCGTTTTTCCCATTCCTCCCATTCCTCAACTATTTCAAAGAACCGCGCGAAATTTGCTTGGTTCAAGCCAACCGCTTTTGCCAGATCGCAATCAATGAATTTGCCTTCAATGAATTGGATTTCAAATTCTTCAACTGGGTCACCGTATGTCTAACGTCAGCGCCTATGGGTCCAAATAGCAGCATTTGATAAGGGAGTGTTTCTGGTTCATCGTAATCCCTGAGGAGTGGAACATGAGACAGACAACTAGAACCCGAAAGAGCCCCGGCGA
>WTAL01000161.1 GCA_013139635.1 Paracoccaceae bacterium | reverse complement strand
ATTGCCGACAGGTCTGGCCCGCGAAAGCCATGGGTGTTTGGCTTTGGCGCGCTGTTTTTTATCGGGAGTTATGGGCTGTGGTGGGCTGAGCCTGGCATGTCCAACCTTTACTGGATTTATCTTGCGTTCCTCGCGGCTTTTATTGGCGCGGAATACATAATAGTATTCACCAATTCTATTTTGCCTGACCTTGTGCCGCGCGAAGAAGTCGGGAAGATTTCTGGTTATGGCTGGGCCGTTGGCTATGTCGGCGGGGTTTTCGCGCTGGTTGTGATGCTGCTGTTTATGGTTACGCCTCCGGGCGAAAGTCTGACCATTCTCGGGAATGCTCCGATTTTTGGGCTGGATGCGGACAAGGCAGAAGGGTATCGCGCGGCGGGGCCGCTTTCGGCGATCTGGTTTGTGGTGTTTGCCATTCCGTTTTTCCTGTTTACCCCCGATCGGCGCACTGATGTGCCGGTGGGCAAGGCCGCGGTTGCGGGCGCTACGGGGCTACGGGCGATGTGGCAACAGATCAAACCCCACCCCGAAATCTGGATGTTTTACGGGGCTTCGCTGCTTTATCGTGATGCTTTGGTGGTGCTCTATTCCTTTGGCGCAATCTATGCCAGCGGGGCGCTGGGCTGGGGCCAGATGGACCTATTGATCTTCGGGATTGTAGCGGCCATTGCGGGCGCGCTCGGGGCGTGGATAGGTGGCTGGGTTGATGGGCGTATAGGCTCGATGCCGGTCGTAACCTTCAGTATTATTGCCCTGCTTTTGGTAACGGTGGCGGTGCTCACAATCACAAAAGACAGTGTGTTGATGATGCCGGTTGAGGAAGGCTCTAACCTGCCAACCATTGCCTTTATTATTTGCGGTGCCGTGATCGGCGCGGCGGGCGGCTCTATGCAGGCCTCCTCTCGCGCGTTGGTGGTGGAGTTTGTGAGCGGCAAGCTGACAATGACCGAAGCTTACGGCATATATGCAATGGCCGGAAAGGCCACAGCGTTTGTCGGGCCGTTTTTGGTGGCGGTGGTAACAACGCTTTCAGATAGTAACCGCATTGGGCTAACACCGATCATTCCTATTTTGCTTGTGGGCTATTTTGTGCTGGTAATGGCACGCAAACGCTTGGCCGCGACATGAAGGCGTGGCTAATCATAGGCGCAGCAATGCTGGCGTTTCCTGCGCTGGCTGACACGCCCGCCAAAGAGCTTTTTAGTGCGGTTGGCACCCCTTCTGACCAGCGCTCAGTGCCTATCGGCTCCTATGCGCGTGGATGCGTGGGGGGCGCGGTGCAGCTGCCTGAAACGGGGCCTACGTGGCAGGCGATGCGGCTTTCGCGCAATCGCCACTGGGGCACGCCGCAGCTGGTGGAGTTTATTGAGCGGCTGGGACAGTCGGCCTCTGAGGTTGGCTGGAACGGCATTTACGTGGGCGATATGAGCCAGCCCCGTGGTGGGCCGATGAATGGCGGGCATAAAAGCCACCAAATAGGGCTGGATGTGGATGTATGGCTGCTGCCCCCCGCGCGGCTAGACCTGAGCGCGCGGCAGCGGGAGAACATCTCGTCGCTGAATGTGCGCTCGGATGACCAGCGCTCGGTGAATAGCAACTGGACACCGGAGCATATGGCGGTGCTGCGGGCCGCCGCGCGCGACCCTGCAGTGGCGCGGATATTTGTAGCTGGCGCGATTAAAGCGCAGATGTGCGCGGATGCCCCAAGGGGAGACCGCCGCTGGCTGCGCAAAATCAGGCCGTGGTGGGGGCATAACACCCATTTTCATGTGCGGCTTACCTGCCCAAGGGGCGCGCGTAATTGCGAAAACCAAGCCGCCATCCCGCGTGGTGATGGCTGCGAAGATGCGCAGTGGTGGGTGACAGACGCGCTCGCGCCGCCCCCACCACCAGACCCGAACGCGCCGCCGCCCGTGCCGCGCCCGCCAAAGCCCGAGATCACGCTGGCAACATTACCAAGTCAATGCACAGGTGTTTTGCAATCCGAATGAAAAAGCTGGCCATTATGCTAATGGGCGCGCTGTGGGTTTTGCCAGCTGTGGCCGAGCCTTCGCTGCGCCTTGATGCGTCCATCACCATGCGTATGAGTGACCCGCGTTTTGGCGGGTTTTCCTCGCTCGAAGTCGCGGCTGACGGCATGTCTTTTATCGCGACCTCTGATAGGGGCACGCTGCTCCGCGGAGATATCACGCGGGAAAATGGGCGGATGGTGGGCGTGGCCAACCTGCGCCTGACCGATATTCTGGATAGCAAAGGCGCGCCGCTCACGGGCTATCATGTGGATGCCGAAGGGCTTGCGGTGAGTGAAAGTGGCGAGATTTTTATTTCGTTCGAGGCCAACCACCGGGTGATGGTGCAGACAGGGCCAGAGGCCACACCGGAATTTGTGCCCAAACACCCAGAATTTAGAACCCTGATTAACAATTCGGGGCTGGAAGCCTTGGCGATAGCGCCTGATGGCACAGTTTTTGCCATTCCCGAACGCTCGGGCGATGTTAACCGCCCTTTTCCGGTTTACCGCTTTAGCCATGAGAATTGGAGCAAGAGCTGGTCTATCCCTCGGATTGGAGATTTTCTGGTCACGGGGGCTGATATTTTTGCCGGGCATCTTTATGTGCTTGAGCGAGACTTTAAGCTGGGGTTTGCCAGCCGTGTGCGCCGGTTTGAAATCGGGGCTGAGGCTGGTGAGGTTTTGCTGGAAACACGCCCCGGGGCCTTCGATAATATGGAAGGCATTGCGCTGTGGCAGCCGCAGGGTGATGCGGTACGTGTGATATTAATTTCTGATGATAACTTCTTGTTTTTGCAGCGCAACCAAATGGTTGAATTCGTGCTGGAGGAGTAATTACTCCGCAGGCATGCGCAATATTTCCTCGCGGCTGCGTTTGCGAATGCGCACTGTGCTTTCGCTAATGGCCACCACGGTCCAGCCGGAAAAACTCTCTCCCGTTTGCACCCGTATCCGCCGGCCGCTGGATAGTAAAATAAGAGCCGTGCGGTTATCTGCCGTGCCATAAATGCCCAACAGGTTGGTTTTGCGCAGGTTAAGCGCATTTTCAATGGTCGCAGAGCGGGCGACAGAGGCTGAGGTCGGGAGGCTCACTGTTTGTGGGTCTGATGGCACAGCGGGTGCGGTTACACGCGGGCGGCTGGTGGTGATTTCAATAATGCGCGCGGTGTTGGCTGCAAAGTTGGCCCCGCGGTGCTTGGGCCGGCTGGCCGAGGCGGGGGCCGCGCCAGAGATCATCGGGTCGATCGGGGCGGGGAGGTCAATAATGGTTTGCGGGCGGCGGCGCGGGCGCAGGGCATTGGCCTCTGCGGTGGCGGGGTCAAGCTGTGGCCCCGCCGGAGAAATGACGCCCCCCGAGCGCAGGCGTGGCAAGAGCGCAGGCTGGCCTTCAAGCAGGGCAAAAACCTGGGGTGTTTCTGGCGTGGCGGATTCTATGGCCGCATCAACCGCCGCGGCGAGGCTGGCATCATCAGGTTCGGCAGCTTCAATAGGTGCTTCTTCCGCTACGGCAATTTCAGGTTCGTCTACAGGTGGCTCAACCGCTTCTGTTGCGGGGGGGGCAACAACCTCGGGCGTTGGCCTTAGCAATGGGCGAATATCGGGCGCACCATTTACCAATTGAAAGGGCAGCTGCTCTTCCGGTGGAAGGACAATGGGCGGCGGCGCGCGGCGCAGCGGGATGATATCGGGCTTGCCGCTGACAAGCGTAAACAGCGGTGCAGGGCCGGTGGGCGCTGGAGGTGTTTCCACCTCTGGCAGTGGAGCCACTTGTGGCGGAATTGCAAGGCCAGAGCGCAGGCGCGGCAAGATAGGCGGCAATCCGGCAGTAACCTCTACCACCTTGGATTCGATTAACAAAAGCGGCGCTGGCATGCGTGAAAGCTGCGCAGCTGTTAGCCCCGAACGGCTAATAAAGTCAGCCAAGGCCCCTTGGGAAAGCCGCGTGGCGGTGGCTGGCAATGGCTCAAGATAAAACGCGGTGTTGGCCACGGTCATGGGGCGCGGCGGGCTGTTAAAAGCCAGCATCGGGCCGCTTGGCGGCGCTGGCGGGCTGTCTAGCGCAGGCAGCGGGAGCGCGGCAATGCGGTCTTGCAGGCTAAACAGCCCAATGGAAGGCAGCGCATCTGCGCTGGCCGGCATGGCGAGCGCCGCAATGGTGGCGGGCCAGTTTACCAGCGTAACATTGGCCATTTGCACGGCATCAGGTGCGGCCTCAGCGCTTGGCGCTGTGGGGGCCAAAACAACCTCCTGCGCATCAGCCGTAAGCTGGCGCGGCGGCAGATAAGGCAGCGTGCTGGGGGCGGTATGGCTCGCTATGCCAGCAAAAACCGGAAACACGGGCGCGCCTATGGGCGCATTGGGCACCGCAGGCCCACCCGCGCGCTCTATCCCCGGATTGGGCTGCTGAAACGGCGCGAAATCTGAAACTTTGGGCGGGGCTTCCCAAAGGTTAAGCGGGTCGAGCGCATAAAAGGCAATCCCCCCGCCTAGCACAACTGTGGCCGCGGTGGCCGCCACCAGCCCCAGCCCGACGGCCTTAACCTTATCGGCAGGCACCGTAAAATTTGGCGGGGTGCTAAAGCCTTCAATGGGGGATTGCGTGCTATAGCTTTTGGCCCTGAAGCCGTGGCTTTTGGCAAAAGTGCGCGCTTCTTGCATGGTGCGAATGCGCACCGCCGCCACCGGAAACGCCCCGCCCTCGGCGCGCTTGCCGAGCTGCACTGCATAGTCTTTAGGCTTGCCACCAAACTTTGCCGCGATCTCTGCCCGTGCATGGCTGAGCCGCGCGCCGTCTTCATTGCCCAAAATGCTTAAATTCGCCCGCACTATCTGGTCTGCGGGCAGCCAGACGCGGGCTTTTACTCGCCGCCCTTCCAGCTTGGTGGCCACACTGCGCATATTGGAAAGCCGCGCCCGCAGGGCCGGGTCATTTAGGGCCACGCGCGCCAACTCATGCCAGTGGCCATCAAAGGCCAACTGGTGCAGGGCGATGCCGTCTTGCGACATATCAAGCGCCAATGAAGGAAGCGGTTTTGTCATGGTCCTCGGTCGTTTTGCAAAACGTATCTTCTTCTTACAGGGGCAGCCGCCCCCACTTCAAGCCATGGTTTGCTAGCGCCTGCCATTTGGGCGGTTTCGAGCGCAATCTAAAGGCACCAGCAAGCCAACCAGCCAAAACTGTGATAATTTTGGCCAAAAGATTAAGGAATCAACATAGAATGCTGAAATTGCCTTAAAATAGTTGACGGTCTCCCTGCATTCGCGTTAGCAAAACGAGAGCATAAAGAGTATTGTCGTGAAATTAATAATAATAAATGTGCTGCCGCCGGAGGACATAAATGTTTTTGCGCAAGCCTAGAGGCCTCGTTGCCGGACTGGTAACGATTCTATCTTTCACAACCAGCCCGCTTTATGCAGATCAGGTGACCCTTAATGCCCTTGATGGCACTGTTTCTATGACCGGAGAGTTGCTGGACTATGATGGCGTGATCTATACGCTTGGCATGCTGATCGGCGATATTGCCATAAACGCTTCAGAGGTGACGTGCGAAGGCGTAACTTGCCCCAATATTGCGGCGGGCCTGACAGCATTTGAAATTGCGGGCGCGGGGGAGATTGGCGATACGCTACTGCCTACGCTCATAGAGGTTTTTGCCCTGGATCGCGGCGGCGACCTTGAGGTCTTGGTTGAAGCTGATGGCAGCCGGATTTACAATGTGCTTGAGGCTGACGGGGTTGTTTATGCGAGCATCACCATAAATTCTACCGATTCAGTTAGCGGCTTTGCGGGCCTTATGGAAGGGTCTGCGGTCATAGGGATGTCCTCACGCCAAGCCAATGCAAATGAACGTGCGGCCTTTGAGATTTCGGGTAAAGGCAAATTGAATAGCCCTGCTCAAGAGTACATTATTGCCATGGATGGTGTGATCGCTGCTGTGAACCCAAGTAACCCAGTTCAGGTTTTGAGCCTTGATCAATTAGGGGCAATATTTGATGGCGGTATAACCAACTGGGCCCAATTAGGCGGAAATGACGCCCCAATAACGCTTTATCGCCGCGATGAATTCGCCGATAGCGTCGTGGCATTTGCTGCCTCGGCTTTGGCCCCGCGGGGGCGCAAATATTCAAATGCGGCAACGGTTCTTGAGTCCGATGGTGCGGTTTCTGATGCCGTTGCTGCGGATGTAAACGGGATTGGCATTAGCAGCTACGCCCAAGAGCGCAATGCGAAAGCGGTCACGCTCCGCTCGGTTTGTGGCCAGCTTTTTTCGCCATCAGAATTTGCGATCAAAACTGAAGAATACCCGCTAACCCAGCGCCTCTATCTTTATACGGCCAAATCCGGAATGCCAGATATCGCTGGTGAATTATTGGCATTTGCGGCCTCGCCGACTGCGCAATCTGTAATCCGGAGCGCCGGATTCGTTGACCAAAGCGCTTCAAGCGCAGGTTTGGATGCCCAAGGGCGCCGCTTGGCGCAGGCGATTGTTACGTCTTCCGGGCGGTCTGAACTGCTGCAATTGCAAGATCTGGCATCAATCATGCTGGATTCCGAACGGCTGTCTTTCACATTGCATTATGACGAAAGCGGAGCGCTTGACAGGCGCGCGATGGCGG
>WTAL01000093.1 GCA_013139635.1 Paracoccaceae bacterium | reverse complement strand
GCATCTTCTGGACGGTTTTTGTCAGCTGGCACATAGCCTTTGCCGGTTTCAACCGTCAGCTCCATGAATACCGAAGCGCCTTCATCAAGATGGCAGATCACGTGGTCTTTATTCATGATCTCAATGCCGTTGGTCTCAACGATGTCACCTGCGGTAACAACACCAGGGCCTTTGGCATTAATCGCCACGCGCTTAGGGCCTTCAACTTCCATGTTGATGGCCACGCCTTTGAGGTTCAGCACGATGTCGGTTACGTCTTCACGCACACCAACCACGCTTGAGAACTCATGCAGCACGTTATCAATTTGCACCGAAGTGATCGCAGCCCCTTGCAGCGAGCCGAGCAGAACGCGGCGAAGCGCGTTGCCAAGCGTAAGGCCAAAGCCACGCTCAAGCGGTTCTGCCACAGCCACAGCCATGCGCAGCGGGTCTGCACCCGGCTTTACGTCTAGCTGTGTTGGACGAATGAGTTCTTGCCAGTTTTTATGGATCATATTTGGCCTCCATACTAGTTTGCAGCGGATCCGGTGCTGCAAACGCCCGAGGGAAATTCGGTGAGCTGCGCCCGTTTAGGCACAGCTCATAATAATGTGCGTTAAACGCGGCGGCGCTTAGGCGGACGGCAACCATTATGGGCCATCGGCGTTACGTCGCGGATTGAAGTCACAATCAAGCCAATTGCAGCCAAAGCACGAAGTGCGCTTTCACGGCCCGAACCGGGGCCTTGCACCTGAACTTCAACAGTTTTCATGCCGTGCTCTTGTGCTTTTGTCGCTGCATCCTCAGCCGCCATCTGCGCCGCATAGGGCGTAGATTTACGCGAGCCTTTGAAGCCCATTGTGCCAGCAGAAGACCAAGAAATCGCGTTGCCTTGGGCATCGGAGATCAAAATCTTGGTGTTGTTGAAGCTGGAATTGATGTGAGCAATGCCCGAAGAAATATTCTTCCGAACTTTACGCTTTGTTTTAGCTTTTTCGCGTGCCATTTACCTGCTCCCCTATTTCTTCTTGCCGGCAATCGCGCGGGCTGGGCCCTTGCGAGTACGTGCGTTGGTGTGGGTACGCTGGCCGCGCACAGGCAATTTACGACGATGACGCAGGCCGCGGTAGCAACCAAGGTCCATCAAGCGCTTGATGTTCATCTGGGTATCACGGCGCAAATCGCCTTCTACCATGAAGTTACCATCAATATGCTCGCGAATTTTCAGCACATCGGCGTCTGAGAGTTCGTTCACGCGGCGCGTGCCCTCAATGCCAGTGGCTTCACAAATTTTTACGGCGGAATCCCGGCCAATGCCGTGGATATAAGACAGGGCGATCTGCACCTGCTTGTGTGTTGGGATGTTAACCCCTGCGATACGTGCCAAAGTGGCTCTCCGTTCTTGTTTGCGGGTCCGTAGCTCCGGACCCTTTTTTCACAACCAAAACCCACCGCCATTCCGCCGGTGGGTTAACTCTTTTTCAACCTACTGGAACTGATTCGGAAATCAGGCATAAGCGACCAAGAGAGCGCGGATTATAGGCAAGAAGTTGCCACCGTCAAGCCCTCAAATGATCAACCGTCAAGTGCACCAGATATGCGCCCTGCAACCTCGTCAATTTCACCCAAACCATCAATGCGCTTCAGCATGTTTTTGGCGTAGTAATAGCCGATCAGCGGCGAGGTATCTTTATAGTAAGCCATCAGACGGGTGCGCAGGGCGTCCTCGTTATCATCGGCGCGGCGCTTGAAGCTGCCGACGCTGCCACAGTTATCACAGGTGTTTTCAACAGCAGGGGTTTTGAAGGTATCGTGGTAGCCCTCGCCACATTCCCCGCAGGTAAAGCGGCCCGTGATGCGCGCTACGAGCGCCTCATCATCCACCTGCATTTCAACCACGGCCTCAAGGCTTGCGCCTTTGCTTTCAAGCAACTCGCCCAATGCATCGGCCTGAGCCAAAGTGCGGGGGAAGCCGTCAAAAATAAACCCTGCGTCGGTGGCGCTATCAAGCTGCTCGGCGATCAGGCCAATAACAATCTCGTCGGTTACCAGCTTACCGGCATCCATTACAGCCGCCACTTGTTTGCCCATCTCGGTGCCCGACGTGCGGGCAGCGCGCAGCATATCACCAGTAGATAGCTGCACCATACCGCGCTCGGCTACTAACCGATGCGCTTGTGTTCCCTTACCCGCTCCAGGCGGCCCAAGCAGGATTATGTTCATTTACGACGTCTCCGCGCTTTACTGCGGTTTTTACCCCGCATTTTCGATTTTTCGATCAAGCTCTCATATTGTTGGGCCATCATGTGAGACTGAACTTGGTTGATTGTATCCATTGTCACCGAAACCACAATCAAAACCGACGTGCCGCCGAAGTAAAACGGAATGCTGGTTTTGGCGATGAGCAGCTCAGGCAACAGCACAACGGCCGCAAGGTAGAGGCCACCAAGCACCAGAAGGCGGTTCATCACGTATTCAAGATACTCGGCAGTTTTAACCCCGGGGCGAATGCCCGGCACAAAGCCACCTTGCTTCTTAAGGTTATCGGCCACGTCATCCACCTTAAACGCAACGTTATGGGTGTAGAAGTAAGCAAAGAAAATAACCAGCGCGGCGGTCATCAGCATATAAAGCGGCTGCCCACGGCCCATATAGGCCGAGACGGTCGCCATAAAGCCAGTGGCATTCGGGTCAGCAAAAGCCGTAATTGTCGTTGGCAAAAGCAGAAGCGACGAGGCAAAGATCGCAGGGATCACGCCAGCCGGATTAAGCTTAACCGGCAGATGCGAGCTTTCGCCGCCATACATCTTCATGCCCACTTGCCGCTTGGGGTACTGGATGTGGATTTTTCGCAAAGCGCGCTCCACAAACACCACCAGCCCAAGCACCACAATCACCATAACGATCACACCAAGGATCAGCGCGGTTGAAATAGTACCAGCGCGACCAGCTTCAAAGAATTGCGCCGTAGCGCCCGGCAGGCCCGCAACGATGCCCACAAAGATAATCAGCGAAATGCCGTTGCCAATGCCGCGCGAGGTGATCTGCTCACCCAGCCACATCAGGAACATGGTGCCGCCTACAAGCGTAATTACGGTAGAGGCGCGGAAGAACATGCCAGCCTCTGTGGCCAGCCCCTGCCCCTCAAGGCCCACAGCAATGCCGTAAGACTGCGCAAAGGCCAAAGCCACGGTGCCATAACGCGTATATTGGTTGATCTTCTTGCGACCTTGCTCGCCGTCTTTCTTAAGCGCCTCAAGCGAGGGCACCATAGACGTAAGCAGCTGCACGATGATCGAGGCCGAAATATAGGGCATAATGCCAAGGGTAAAGATAGCCATCCGGCTGATCGCCCCACCCGTGAACATATTCAATATGCCGCCAATGCCGCCCTGTTGGCCTTCAAAGAAGGACGCAAGCTGCGCGGAATCGATCCCCGGAATGGGCACATAGGTGCCAACGCGATAAACGATAAGAAGCCCAAGCGCGAAGAGAATACGCTGGCGAAGCTCTTTAGCTTTGCCCAGCCCGCCCCAGCTCATATTCGATGCCATTTGTTCTGCTGCAGATGCCATGTGTGGCCCCTTAACTGAAAGCGCCGCTTTGACCCGATTAACGGCTCACAGCGGCGCAATTAAATCTCTGTTACTGATGTAAGCCGCAATGCGCGGCTTCACAAGTCCTCAGTGCCGCAATTTACGCAAGCGTGATCTTGCCGCCAGCTTTTTCAACAGCCTCAACCGCACCCTTAGAGGCGCCAGTTACCGTGATGTCGAGCTTAGACGTCAGCTCACCTTTGGCCAGCAGGCGCACGCCTTGCTGCTTGCGGCGCACAAGGCCACACGCGAGCATCACGTCTTCGGTGATTGGCTTAGAGGCGTCGATCTTGCCAGCATCAATGAACTTTTGCAGCACGAGGAAGTTTACAACCGCATATTTGTTAGGGTTGCGCATGTTAAAGCCGCGCTTTGGCAGGCGTTGGTAAAGTGGCATCTGGCCACCCTCGTAGCCATTAATCGCCACACCCGAGCGAGACTTCTGACCCTTGATACCACGGCCAGCCATTTTACCCTTGCCCGAACCCGGACCACGCGCTTTGCGTTTCTTGGATTTAGTTGCACCGGGGTTATCGTGTAGTTCAAACAATTTCATGACGCTTCTCCTAATTTGCCGGAAGTCCCCTGATGAGCGTCAACCCAAGAGCAACACGGCGTTGATATGATTCTGTGGGTTTTTGAAATCCACTTGGGGCATATAGACGTGTATCCCCATATGATCAAGCCTAAACGGGGCCCATGTAGTTTCAGTCAAGCACTCATATCTTTCCACTCAACAAAGTAGGTCCGGCTTTCGGTCTCTTTGAAAAATTTACGATATTTCTTTCCTCATCAGGGGAATAGCCAGCCCGCCGGATTGCCGAAAAAATTCTATCCTCCACCCATGCGCCCGCGCTTCCGAGTAATTCCACTGAGTCTTCCCCCTCGAAACGCCCCGATTTCATCAACAATACGTTTTTCTCATTTTCAAGTCTAAGGTCCGCAATACTAATTCTTGCGGGGCGGTATTGCTCATTTTCGTCCATCCAGACCTCATAGGCAGGCCATTCATAATGGTGAATAATACTATCTCGCTCTTTCTTCAGGAAATCCCAGAATATTGAATGGTTCTCCTTATCTCTTTTTATCGCGTGCCATTCATTCCGTATTTCATCACGAATTTTTGCATCTAGGCACGAAGCCTGATCTTGTTGAAACAAATCAATCGAAGATCGTAAAAGGGTGCAGGCTGCAATCCAATTAATTTTCCAATCTGAAAATAGGAACGATGACTCGTTGGTGTGTGCTTCAAGTAGCATAATTGCTCTCCTTCCGTCGGAAAGCGCGCGGTAAGAATTCAAAAAGCTTTTGACCGGGATAAATATGTTCGAATACTTAGTTGGAATTGTCACTATCTGCTCCTTACTTCAATCTCGTAAAAAAATCGAAGCAAAGGTAAGCCAGTGAAAAGAAAAAGCATAGTGCAAACAAAAAAAACGCCCCGAGGTTTCCCTCGAGGCGTTTTCAATTTCGTAGGGTGGGGTTTTACCCCACCAAAAGGCGCTAGCCCTTCTCTTCAATAATCACAACCATGTGTGAAATCTTGCTGACCATGCCGCGTACTGACGGTGTGTCTTCAAGCTCACGGGTTTTGTGCATCTTGTTGAGGCCCAGACCTTTTAGCGTAGCCAGCTGGTCTTTTGGGCGGCGAATTGGCGAGCCAATCTGCTTTACAACGATGGTTTTTGCCATGGTGTTGCTCCTTAAGCTTCAGCTGGTGCGGCTTCTTCCGAAGCAGCTGCTGGGGTTTCGTTACGGGCGGGCAGAATGTCAGAGACCTTCTTACCACGACGCTGCGCTACGTTGCGCGGGCTACCCATCTTTTTCAGGCCGTCCATAGTGGCGCGGATCATGTTATACGGGTTTTGCGAACCGATGGATTTTGCCACCACGTCCTGCAAACCAAGCATTTCAAAAACCGCACGCATTGGGCCACCAGCAATAATGCCAGTACCCGCAGGGGCTGTCCGCATCACTACATTGCCGGCGCCGTGGCGGCCGAACATGTCGTGGTGCAGGGTCCGACCCTCACGTAGTGGCACGCGGATCATCTGGCGCTTGGCTTGCTCAGTGGCTTTCCGAATTGCTTCAGGAACCTCTTTTGCTTTACCTTTACCAAAGCCCACGCGGCCTTTCTGATCACCTACAACCACCAATGCCGCAAATCCGAAGCGCTTACCGCCCTTTACCGTTTTCGACACGCGGTTGATCGCTACCAAGCGATCGGCAAATTCCGGTGTTTCATCGCGATCGCGACGTTTACCCCGGCGATTATTGTCTTCTCTTGCCATATCGCTCTCCTAGAATTTAAGGCCGCCCTCACGGGCAGCATCTGCGAGCGCTTTGACTTTCCCGTGAAACAGGAAGCCTCCGCGATCAAAATAAACATCTTCAACACCGGCCTTTTTAGCACGCTCGGCAATAGCCGCGCCCACTTTGGATGATGCTTCGATATTGTTTATGCCCACCACACCGAGTGATTTCTCCAGCGTCGAGGCCGAAGCCAAAGTAACGCCATTGAGATCGTCGATGATTTGCACGGACATGTTTTTGCCCGAGCGATGGACGCTCAAACGCGGACGGCCATTGGCCATCTTGCGTAGTTTGTTCCGAACGCGCATGCGGCGTTTTAGAAACAACTGTCGTTTTGTGTTTGCCATTATCGCGCTCCTTATTTCTTCTTGCCTTCCTTACGGAAGATAAATTCATCTTTATATTTGATGCCTTTACCTTTGTAAGGTTCGGGTTTGCGCCAAGCGCGAATGTTTGCAGCTACCTGGCCCACTTGCTGGGCGTTGATACCTTCAACGATGATTACAGTGTTTTTCGGGCAGGTGATGGTTACACCAGCCGGAATATCAAAAAGCACATCATGCGAGTAACCCAAGCTAAGCTTAAGCACGTTGCCCTGAAGCGCCGCACGATAACCAATACCGTTGATCTCAAGTTCTTTCTTGAAGCCAGCAGTTACGCCCTGCACCAAGTTAGAGATGCAAGTACGGCTCATGCCCCACTGTTGACGCGCGCGCTTTGAGTTGCCGCGAGGCTTAACCCAAATCACGTTGTCTTCAACAGTGATGGTCACATCGTCAGTCGCCTTAAAGCCAAGCGTGCCCTTAGGCCCCTTAACTTCAATGCTTTGGCCTGACAATGCAGCCGATACGCCCGCTGGCATTTCAACAGGTTTTTTACCAATTCTTGACATGAAAACCTCCTAAAATACGGTGCAGAGGACTTCGCCACCGACATTGTCGGTACGAGCCTGTGCATCGGACATTACGCCTTTCGGCGTGGATACAATCGCGATTCCGAGGCCCTGACGGACTTTAGGAATACCATTTACGTTGGTGTAAACGCGGCGGCCGGGAGTAGAAACACGTTTCAGCTCCTTGATAACTGGCTCGCCGTCGAAATACTTCAACGAAATTTCGATCTCTGGTTTACCTTCAGAGTCCATCCCGGCTTCGTAGCCGCGGATGTAGCCTTCGGATTCCAGCACATCGAGCACCCAACCGCGCAGCTTGGAAGCCGGGGTCTTGCAGGTGGATTTGTTACGCATCTGAGCATTACGGATACGGGTGAGCATGTCGCCCAACGGATCATTCAAATTCATTGTTCAGCCTCCCTTACCAGCTAGATTTAACCATGCCCGGAATCTCGCCCTTTGAGGCCAGATCACGGAGTGCAATACGCGACATACGAAACTTGCGGTAGTAGGCCTTAGGCCGACCGCTGATCAAACAGCGGCTGTGCAAGCGTGTAGCCGAGCTATCACGTGGAAGTTTAGCCAGTGCAAGAACCGCTTTGAAGCGCTCTTCCATTGGCAGCTCTTGGTTCCGTGACGTTTCCTTCAGCTCGGCGCGTTTAGCAGCAAATTTTGCTACAAGACGCTCGCGCTTTAGTTGACGCTGGACCATTGATGTTTTTGCCATTGTCTCTCCTCCCGCCTATTCGGTGAACGGCATGCTGAAATGCTTCAGCAATGCGCGTGCTTCACCGTCGGTCTTAGCGGTGGTGCAAATGATGATATCCATGCCCCACATGACATCAACTTTATCAAAGTCGATCTCAGGGAATACGATGTGCTCTTTCAAACCCATGGCGAAGTTGCCACGGCCATCGAAGCTCTTGGGGTTGCTGCCGCGAAAGTCGCGGATACGTGGCATAGCCACGGTGGTCAGGCGATCCATAAATTCGAACATCCGGTCGCCACGCAAGGTCACTTTACAGCCCAAAGGCATGTCTTCGCGAACCTTAAAGCCAGCGATCGAGTTGCGCGCTTTATTGATAACCGGCTGCTGACCTGCAATCAAACCCATGTCGGTTACTGCCGAGCGGATTTTCTTGCTGTCTGCAACAGCTTCACCAACACCCATGTTCAGCACGATTTTCTCGAGCTTAGGGATCATCATGTCGTTTTTATACGCAAACTCTTCTTTCATGGCAGCACGAATGCTGTCAGCGTAAAGAGCTTTATAGCGAGGTGTATAATCAGCCATTGATAACTTCCCCCGATTTTTTAGCGAAACGAACTTTTTTACCTTCAACCGTTTTGAAGCCAACGCGTGTAGCGCCGCCATCTTTAGGGTCTACCAGAGCAAGGTTAGAAAGCTGAATTGGGGCTTCCTGTGGCACGCGGCCACCTTGTGCGGTTTGGCTTTGCTTTGTGTGGCGGATCACGGTGTTTACACCGGAAACCAGCGCCTTGCCAGCGGTTGTCAGCATTTGGGTGATCTCACCCTCTTTGCCTTTATCCTTGCCAGCCAGCACGATGACCTTGTCACCTTTGCGGAGTTTAGCAGCCATTTTACAGCACCTCCGGCGCAAGTGAAATGATCTTCATGAAGTTCTTTCCACGAAGCTCACGGCACACTGGGCCAAAAATACGGGTGCCCATAGGCTCGCCCGCAGTGTTCAGAATTACGGCGGCGTTGCCGTCAAACTGGATCGCAGTGCCGTCAGGGCGCTGGATCGCTTTTTTAGTGCGTACAACAACAGCTTTACGCACATCGCCTTTTTTCACGCGGCCGCGCGGGATGGCCTCTTTTACCGATACGACAATAATGTCGCCGACAGAAGCGTAACGACGCTTCGAGCCACCCAGAACCTTGATACACTGAACACGGCGTGCGCCGCTGTTGTCAGCTACCTCAAGGTTTGTCTGCATCTGGATCATAATTTTACTCCCGACCTGTGGAACCTTGCAGTTTTGGCCCCACGGTTTCGATTAAACTGGTGTGCTAGTCAGCTAGCACGGTCCAGCGTTTGGTCTTCGATATTGGCGCGCATTCGACGATGCGAATTTTGTCACCAACATTGAATTTCTCGGCCTCATCATGAGCCCGATATTTCTTGGTTGAGCGGATAGGCTTTTTGTACATTGGGTGCAAAAAGCGGCGCTCAACAGCAACGGTTACCGTTTGAGTGTTCGCTGTGGAGGTCACAGTGCCCTGCAAAATACGCTTTGGCATGATATGCTCCTATTCAGCAGCCGCTTGCGCGGCCTTTTCGTTCAAAATGGTTTTTACACGGGCAGCGGCGCGGCGAACCGTGCGCATACGCGAAGTGTTTTCCAGCTGGCCAGTGGCCCCCTGAAAACGCAAGTTGAAGGATTCTTTCTTCAACGTTTCAAGCTCAGTTTTAAGCTCTTCGGGCGTCTTAGCCCGTAAATCAGTGGCGTTCATTGCCTATTTTCCTTTTTTCAACATCACTGGCAGGCCCCATAGAGGTCACCCCGATTCCAGTGGAGTCAGACTTCGAAGTCGCTTCTATAGGCTCGATTCGGGGGGTTGGCAAGGGGGGATGTTGAGGTGGCTTACGCCCTTACGATTTCCATAAGCGGTTCGAACATATACAATGCACCACGTCGACCACTTGCTGGGCTAAGCTCTCGCAATAATCCGCCCTCATGTAGTAGCTTTGTGATTCTCGTTGCTACATGTTTAGGCATCCCAGAGCGCTTGATTAGCTGCCTGTTTTTGAAAACGGGATTTTCAAAAATACTGTCTTGAGCTGCAATGTGCCACTTTGATCCCGACATCTCCCTAAAAGGCTCCTTCATTTCATCATATAGAGCGGTGATCCTTTGGGCTGTATGCAGATTGCTTTCTGCTTGCTCGGCGATGGCCGTTAAGAAAAATGCCGTCCAACTTGTCCAGTCGTCATCCCTTGATACCGCCCGCATCAACTCTATATACTCCTCCTTATTACTTTCAAAAAATGCACTGATATAAAAGTGAGGTTTGTGTATTAGGCCGTATTTCCACAAAAGTAATGTAATCAATAACCGTCCAATTCTACCGTTGCCATCGTTGAACGGGTGCAAAGCTTCAAATTCGACATGGGCGATTGCAACCTTAAACAAATGTAGCATCTCCGAAGACCCAATAAATCCCATCAAATCTTGCATTGCGGGTTGCAAATGTATTGGGCTGATTGGTTTGAAATAAATGACTTTGCGGAGATCATCGCCAATATAATTTTGCTCGACTTTATACTGGCCTGGAGATTTACTTGCGCCCCTCCCAAAACTTAGCAATATACGATGTGCATTTCTTATAAGTCCTTCGTTAATAGGCTCACCTTCATCAACGGCAACCTGAGCGCGGCGAAGTACTGCGCTATAGAGCGCGACTTCGATAGTATCAACTCTTGCGCGCTTAGGTGCTGAGTCATCTTCACTCTCAGCTTCGTAAATCATCACTTCGTCAACCGTCGAAATCGTTCCTTCCATTCGAGATGAAATGACGGCTTCGTTCTGGCGCAAAGGTGCCAGAAGCAATTCGCTGTTGGGGAGCGATAAAAGCATTTGATCATAGCGGGAAATAGCATCCTGCGCTCTTGCTAAAGGCTCAATCAAACGACTAAAGTCTAGGTCACTAGGAGGAAAACAGCCGTAGTGATAATCGACGACATTGCTGTGATCGTAGCTTTCCATACTTCTCGCCATTTAATTTGCCCTGCATCAGTTAACATCCTGCGCTTTGTGTAACGTTTTTACAATATTTTGCAACACTAATCGGTTTGTGGTATTTTTTTCTGCTACAAACTAATTTGTGTAAGGCTTTTCCAGTTTCGTGCGACACAACAGGCTTTGCGCGACATGAAACTCATACAACGACCGTTGTGAAAACAATCTCGTCAAATTTGAAACACAACCAAGTTGCATCAAATCAAACCAAAAAACCCCCAGCCTTTCGGCTGGGGGTTTTCTAATTCTTGACAGCTAAAGCCGTTTACCAGTCTTCGCGCGTAATCGTGCGGGTTTTTACTGGCAGTTTCATTGCGGCAAGACGCAGGGCCTCTTTAGCAACTTCTTCAGAAACACCGTCGATCTCAAACATCATCCGGCCGGGCTTCACTTTGCAGACCCAACGGTCAACAGAGCCTTTACCCTTACCCATCCGAACTTCGATAGGCTTGGCGGTTACGGGCACATCAGGGAAGATGCGGATCCATACACGGCCTTGGCGTTTCATGTGACGGGTCATGGCGCGACGGGCAGATTCGATCTGACGTGCGGTTACCCGCTCCGGCTCAACAGCTTTTAGGCCATATGTGCCGAAGTTTAGGTCTGTTCCGCCTTTAGCTTGGCCGTGGATACGACCTTTAAACTGCTTGCGAAATCGTGTGCGCTTTGGTGAAAGCATAATATATTCTCCTTACGAGAGGCTACGTCATTAGCGGCGCTGTTGACGTGGGCCTCCACCTTGCTGCATTTCAGCCAAACGACGGTCACGGGCGGCTGGATCATGTTCCATGATCTCGCCTTTAAAGATCCAGACCTTGATACCAATGATACCATAAGCGGTCAGGCTCTCTGCGTGCGCGTAGTCGATGTCGGCGCGAAGGGTGTGGCGAGGCACGCGGCCTTCGGCATACCATTCGGTCCGTGCGATTTCAGCACCACCAAGACGGCCAGCAATGTTAATACGAATGCCGAGGGCACCCATACGCATTGAGTTTTGCACCGAGCGCTTCATGGCGCGGCGGAAAGAAACCCGACGCTCAAGCTGCTGCGCGATGTTTTCAGCCACAAGAGCTGCGTCCATGTCAGGCTTGCGCACTTCAACGATGTTGAGGTGTAGCTCGCTATCTGTGAACGCGGCCAGCTTCTTACGAAGCACTTCGATATCGGCGCCTTTTTTGCCAATGATCACACCAGGACGGGCTGCGTGGATTGTTACGCGGCACTTGCGGTGCGGACGCTCAATGATCACGCGGCTAATGCCGGCTTGGGCTGCATTTTTCTTCACATAACCACGGATCGCAAGGTCTTCGTGCAGCAATTTGCCGTACTCGTTACCTTCCGCATACCAGCGGCTTTCCCATGTGCGGTTGATCTGCATCCGCAGGCCAATTGGGTTAATCTTATGTCCCATTACGCTTGCTCCTCAGATTGTTGCTTTTCACGCACGATGATCGTCAGCTCTGAAAACGGCTTCAAGATCTTGCCAAAACGGCCACGCGCACGAGGACGCCCGCGCTTCAGGGTGATGTTTTTGCCAACAAACGCTTCGGAAACGTAAAGCTCGTCTACGTCCAAACCGTGGTTATTTTCTGCATTGGCAATCGCCGATTGCAGGCATTTTTTCACGTCACCAGAGATACGCTTTTTAGAAAACGTCAGGTCAGTCAAAGCTTTATCAACTGGCTTGTTGCGGATCATCGCAGCAACCAAATTGAGCTTAATCCCGGAGGTCCGCATCATTTTGGTTTTGGCCATTACCGAGCCCTCAGGCAAACGGCGGGCGTTTTTCTTTTGTCCCATGATCTAGCTCCGCTTCGCTTTTTTGTCCGCAGCGTGCCCGTAAAAGGTGCGCGTAGGAGCGTATTCGCCAAACTTCTGGCCGATCATGTCTTCTGACACATTTACAGGAATGTGCTTGCGGCCGTTATAAACGCCGAAAGTCAGACCCACAAATTGTGGCAGAATAGTCGAACGACGCGACCAGATTTTGATTACTTCATTACGGCCTGATTCGCGGCTGGCTTCGGCTTTCTTAAGCACATAGCCATCAACAAACGGGCCTTTCCATATAGAACGAGCCATACTCTAGCGTCCCTTCTTCTTGGCGTGGCGGGAACGCAGGATATATTTATCCGTCGTTTTATTCGAACGGGTTTTTGCACCCTTGGTTGGCTTGCCCCATGGCGTCACTGGGTGACGACCACCGGATGTCCGACCTTCACCACCACCGTGGGGGTGATCGACCGGGTTCATAACCACACCACGCACAGAGGGGCGGATGCCCTTGTGGCGGTTACGGCCAGCTTTACCAAGGTTTTGGTTGCCGTGGTCTGGGTTAGACACCGCACCAACGGTTGCCATGCACTCTTGGCGCACCAAGCGAAGCTCGCCTGATTTCAGGCGGATCTGCGCGTAACCACCATCACGGCCAACAAACTGAGCGTAAGTGCCGGCAGCACGAGCGATCTGCCCGCCTTTGCCTTGCTTCATCTCAATGTTGTGGATGATTGTGCCAATTGGCATACCGGAGAAAGGCATAGCATTACCCGGCTTCACGTCACATTTTGCCGAAGCAATAATGCTGTCACCAATCGCCAAGCGCTGTGGCGCGAGGATATAGGCTTGTGTACCGTCTTCATACTTGATCAGCGCAATAAAGGCTGTCCGGTTCGGGTCATACTCAATGCGCTCTACAGTCGCTTTGATATCAAGCTTATTGCGCTTGAAATCCACGATCCGGTAAAGGCGCTTGGCCCCGCCGCCTTTGCGGCGCATGGTTATCCGTCCGGTGTTGTTCCGGCCGCCGTGTTTGCTCAAACCCTCAGTGAGGGATTTGACCGGGCGGCCTTTCCAAAGTTCCGAACGGTCGATCAGAACCAGCCCACGCTGGCCTGGCGTTGTCGGCTTATACGACTTCAATGCCATCTTACTGTCTTCCGTTTGGTTAAGGGCAAAATTGCCCACTTTTTGGCTCTTTCGAGCCGGTCTTGCAGGGCTTTAAGGGCCCAAAATTCAATGGCTCAGCGGCCACAGAGCGAATCCGAGGCCTACAAGCTTGCGCGATATAGCAGGGTTCAGGGGGGAGTCGCAAGGGCTGGTTTGCATTTACACCTTGGCAAGGCCGCCTATTTTGGCAGCCTTGCCTCGCGCACCCCTATCAGGCGTGGTCATCCGACCAGCCCCAAGCCAGCACGGCTATGTATGCCATGCAAAGCACCTCGACCGTCGCGAAGAAAATATAGTGCAGCGTGAGCGCGCCGCCGCCAATAACAAAGGCAATGGTAAGGATTACCGCTATCAGGTTTAGGACACGACTAACAGGGCGCTTTAGGGCGCGGGTGAGGAAGATCATCATGATCCCGATCTCGATAAACACCGCCGCCAGTAGTAAGAATTCGGGCGTAATGGTTATGCCGTCAACCGTGCCGGTGCCGATCTCGGCCAAAAAGCCCGGATACATGAATCCAAGGATATCGGCAAAGCCCATGTTGATCATAACGACAATCCAAAGGGTCGATATTTTGGTGGCTGTATTCATTTTAGCTCTCCTAATGTAATGTATTTTTGACTTACGCTGTATACTTGACATTATCCCCGTATAAATATACGGTGTATATATGTCAACACCCTACACACGCAAAAGCCTGACCCCTGACAAAATTGTCGATAAAGCGCTGGAAATCGCCGACGCGCAGGGGTTTGAAGCCCTTTCTATGCGCAAGCTCGCGGGCGCGCTTGGGTCAACCGCGATGTCGCTCTACAATCATGTCGCCAATAAGGACGCGCTGCTGGAGCTCATGCTGGAACGCGTGGCCGCCGAGATTGTAACGCCAGACATTAGTGGTGATTGGGAGGAAACAATGCGGCAGCGCGCACACTCGATGCGGGCGGCCCTGCTGCGGCACCGCTGGGTGCCACCGTTGCTCATTTCAACCATCACCATGGGCGCGGCCAGCCTGCGCAACATTGACGCCACACTGGGCTGCTTGGTGACGCAGGGCTTTACCTATGCGCAGGCCGATTGGGCGCGCAATGCCCTTGATAGCCATGTTTATGGCTATACGTTACAAGAGCTGAATTACCCCGTAAGCCCAGAGGCTTACCAAACGGCGGCGGCGCAATACCTGCCGATGATTTCTAAAGCGGACTACCCGTTTATGCACGAGGCCGCTGTGCAAATTGTGGACGGCACCTATGACGGCATGACCCAGTTCAGCTTTGGGCTAGAGCTGATAATTGACGGGCTAAAGCGCTGGCGCGACGCCCCATAGCAAAAGGCCCCCGGAGTGTATCCGAGGGCCTTTTAATTGCTTTAACCCGTCGCTTAAAGGCCGGTTGTCACGTCGATGGTGTTACCCTCTTCGAGTGTGACATAGGCTTTTTTCACGTCTTTGCGCTTGCCGAGTTGCCCCTTAAAACGCTTGGTTTTGCCTTTGGTGATCAGGGTGTTAACCGCTTTCACCTTGACGTTAAAGAGGCTTTCTACAGCTTCTTTAATCTGTGGCTTGTTGGCTTCAATCGCCACTTCGAATACCACAGCGCCATTTTCAGACGCCATTGTGGCTTTCTCGGTGATGATCGGGCGACGAACCACGTCGTACTGTTCAGCTTTAGTGCTCATGACAGGCGAGCCTCCAGTGCTTCAACGGCGGATTTTGTCAGCACAAGCGTACCGGATTTAAGAATGTCATAAACATTCGCACCCATGCTTGGCAAAACATTAACACCATCAATGTTACGGGCTGCGAGCGCAAAGTTTGCGTTCACTTCAGCACCATCAATCAACAAAACCTTGGTCCAACCGAGCGCCTTAATGGTGTTCGCGAGGGCACTTGTTTTGCCGTTTTCCACTTCAGCGTTCTCAACAATCACAAGCTCACCAGCACCAAGTTTGGAGCTAAGAGCGTGCTTCATACCAAGCGCGCGGAACTTTTTGGTCAGATCATGCGCGTGTGAGCGCGTGGTCGGGCCTTTGTATACACCACCACCGCGGAAGATCGGGGCCGAGCGCGCACCGTGGCGAGCGCCACCCGTGCCTTTTTGGCGATAGATCTTCTTGGTTGAATAGGTGCTGTCGCTGCGTGTTTTTACAGAGTGTGTGCCCTGCTGGCGCTTGGCCAGCTGATAGCGCACAACACGGTGCAAAATGTCGGCGCGTGGCTCAAGACCAAAGATCGCATCGTTCAAGTCGATGGAACCGGCCTTGCCAGCGTCTAGTTTGATGACGTCAGTTTTCATTCGTCTGCGCCCCCTTCTTGTGCTTCAGCAGCAGGTGCTTCAGATGCGGCAGCGCGGATAGCCGCTGGCATTGGCAGACCTTCAGGTGCGGCTCTCTTAACCGAATCCTTAACAGTCACCCAACCGCCTTTTGATCCAGGAACAGCGCCCTTGATCATCAGCAAGCCACGTTCGGAGTCAGTTTTAATAACCTGCAAGTTTTGGGTCGTAACCCGAACAGCGCCCATGTGGCCCGCCATTTTCTTGCCTTTAAAAACCTTACCCGGATCCTGACACTGGCCAGTCGAACCGTGCGAACGGTGCGAAACAGACACACCGTGAGTAGCGCGAAGGCCCCCAAAGTTGTGACGCTTCATAGCACCTTGGAAACCTTTACCAATCGAAGTACCTGCAATATCTACATATTGCCCTTCGAGGTAATGGTCCGCCGTGATTTCAGCACCAACCTCAATGAGGTTATCAGCCGATACACGG
Source organism: Paracoccaceae bacterium (assembly GCA_013139635.1). Classification (GTDB taxonomy): domain Bacteria; phylum Pseudomonadota; class Alphaproteobacteria; order Rhodobacterales; family Rhodobacteraceae; genus UBA3077. The sequence continues at coordinate 20,538 of WTAL01000093.1, read as the reverse complement.
AATTCCGCGATTTTACGCTTAGGCTCAACCTTTGCGACGGCAAAATGCCCCCGCATAGCTTTGCTAGTGCGCTTGGCTTTCGCCACGCCAGCGCCGAGCTGAACAGCTGTATAGCCGTCACGGTCAGCGGTGCGTTGCGATACAACCTGCACGTTTTCCATTTGAAGAACAGTCACAGGTATTTGTGCGCCGTCTTCCATAAACAAGCGGGTCATCCCCAACTTCTTTGCAATTACTCCAGAACGCATAGTCTCAGCCCCCTAAAGCTTGATCTCGACATCCACACCAGCAGCTAGGTCGAGCTTCATCAGCGCGTCTACTGTCTGGGGGGTCGGATCAACGATATCTAGCAGGCGTTTATGCGTGCGGATTTCAAATTGCTCACGGCTCTTCTTGTCCACGTGTGGACCACGAAGAACAGTGAATTTCTCGATTTTATTTGGCAACGGGATCGGGCCACGCACTTGCGCGCCTGTCCGTTTGGCAGTCGAAACGATCTCGGCTGTGCTGGCGTCCAACACACGGAAATCGAATGCCTTCAGCCGGATGCGTATATTTTGGCTCTGCATTAGAAAACGCCTCTCTTGGGCTAGCAGGTTCAAAAAAGTGTAGCCGGAGAGAATACCCCGGCTACGGTGTAGGTTTATCGCTTAGGCGATGATCTTGGACACAACGCCCGAACCAACAGTCCGGCCACCTTCACGGATAGCAAAGCGAAGGCCTTCTTCCATGGCGATAGGCGCGATCAGTTCAACGGTGAACTTCAAGTTGTCGCCTGGCATAACCATTTCGGTGCCTTCGGGCAGCTCAACAGTGCCGGTTACGTCCGTTGTACGGAAGTAGAACTGTGGACGATAGTTTTTGAAGAATGGTGTGTGACGACCACCCTCTTCTTTCGTCAAGATGTATACTTCGCACTCAAACTTGGTGTGCGGGTTAACCGAACCAGGCTTAACCAAAACTTGGCCACGCTCAACGCCGTCACGGTCAATACCGCGAAGAAGAACACCAACGTTGTCACCAGCTTCACCGCGATCAAGCAGCTTGCGGAACATTTCAACACCGGTACAGGTGGTTGTTGTTGTATCACGAATACCAACGATCTCAATGCTGTCACCAACATTAACAACGCCACGCTCGATACGGCCAGTTACAACAGTACCGCGACCAGAGATCGAGAACACGTCCTCGATAGGCAGCAAGAACGGCTTGTCAACATCGCGCTCAGGGTCTGGAATGTATGCGTCAACCGCAGCCATCAGCTCAGCAATTTTTGTTTCGCCAATTTCTGGATCACGGCCTTCAAGTGCAGCCAAAGCTGAACCGGAAATCACAGGAATGTCGTCGCCCGGGTAACCGTACTCGGTCAGAAGCTCACGAATTTCCATTTCAACCAGCTCAAGAAGCTCGTCATCGTCTACTTGGTCAACTTTGTTCATGAAAACAACCATGTATGGGATGCCAACCTGGCGGCCCAAAAGGATGTGCTCACGAGTCTGTGGCATAGGGCCATCAGCAGCGTTAACAACCAAGATTGCGCCGTCCATCTGGGCAGCACCGGTGATCATGTTTTTCACATAGTCGGCGTGGCCTGGGCAGTCAACGTGAGCGTAGTGACGGTTCTCTGTCTCATACTCAACGTGGGCTGTCGAAATGGTGATGCCGCGTGCTTTTTCTTCTGGCGCTGCGTCAATCGCATCATAGTCCATGAAGTCACCAAATTGCTTGGTGATCGCTGCGGTCAGCGTGGTTTTCCCGTGGTCAACGTGGCCGATTGTGCCAACGTTTACGTGGGTTTTATTACGTTCAAACTTTTCCTTACCCATAATAGGCCTCCTGTGTATCTGTGGAGTGGCTCATGCCACGCGTTAGTTAAATTTCTCTTGAATCTCTTTCGAGATTGCTGCCGGAACAGCATCGTAGTGACCAAACTGCATAGTGAAGTTAGCGCGGCCCGAAGACATGGAACGCAGCGTATTGATATAGCCAAACATGTTGGCCAGCGGAACATTTGCATCAATTGCGATAGCGTTGCCCCGTGCTTCCTGCCCACGAACCATACCACGGCGCGAAGTCAGATCACCGATGATGCCACCGGTATACTCTTCAGGTGTAACTACTTCCACCTTCATAATCGGCTCAAGCAGCTTCGCGCCAGCCTTCTTAAGGCCCTCACGCATGCCGGCCCGTGCCGCAATTTCAAATGCCAGAACGCTGGAGTCCACATCGTGGTAAGCGCCGTCCATCAAGATAACCTTGAAGTCAATCACGGGGAAGCCAGCCAAGGGGCCGCTATCCATAACTGATTGGATGCCTTTTTCAACGCCCGGAATGTATTCCTTAGGCACGTTACCGCCAACAACCTTAGATTCGAACGAATAACCCTCGCCCACTTCGGTTGGAAGAATAACCATTTTGATGCGCGCGAATTGGCCAGAACCACCAGATTGTTTCTTGTGGGTATAGTCAATTTCAGCTTCGTGGCCGATGGTCTCACGGTAGGCCACTTGTGGCTCACCAATGTTCGCTTCAACCTTGAATTCCCGCTTCAGACGGTCAACCAAAATGTCGAGGTGCAATTCGCCCATGCCCTTCATGATGGTCTGGCCAGATTCTTGGTCAGTCTCAACACGGAAGGATGGATCCTCAGCAGCCAAACGAGCAAGGCCCGTAGACATTTTTTCTTGGTCGGCTTTAGTCTTTGGCTCCACAGCAATCTCGATCACAGGATCGGGGAAAGTCATGGTTTCAAGAACAACCTGATCAGAGGCGGCACAAAGCGTATCACCTGTGGTGGTTTGCTTCAGGCCGGCCAGCGCAATAATGTCGCCCGCGAATGCTTCTTCGATAGGCACCTGCTCAGAAGAGTGCATCATCATCATGCGACCAACGCGCTCTTTACGGCCTTTAGTGGAGTTCACAATGGCGTCGCCCTTAGCAAGCGTGCCGGAGTAAATCCGCGTAAAGGTTAAAGTGCCCACAAACGGGTCGTTCATGATTTTGAACGCAAGACCAGAGAACGGCATTTCATCATCCGCACGGCGGGGGATGTTACGCGTTTCTTCTTCGTCGCCTGGCTCAAAGCCCATGTAATCTTTAACGTCGAGCGGGCTCGGCAAGAAATCGATCACAGCGTTAAGCAGCTGCTGAACACCTTTGTTTTTGAACGCAGAACCAGCAAGGATCGGCACAAAGATCATTTCCATGGTGCCCTTGCGGATCAGGCGGATCAAAGTTTCTTCGTCAGGCTCAGTGCCTTCCAAATACGCTTCCATCACGTCATCGTCCAGCTCAACAGCCATTTCGATCATCTCGGCACGCATCTCTGCGGCCTTGTCTTTTAGGCTATCGCGAATTTCGCGAAGCTCCCAAGACGCACCGAGGTCTTCGCCCTCGTATACCCATTCCTTCATGGTGATCAGGTCGATCGAGCCTTCCAGCTCAGTCTCTGCACCAATCGGAAGTTGAACAGGCAAAGGATTGCCGCCAACACGGGTTTTGATCATCTCAACGCAGTTAAAGAAGTCTGCGCCGATTTTGTCCATCTTGTTTACAAAAACAATGCGAGGCACGCTGTAACGGTCAGCTTGACGCCAAACAGTTTCAGTTTGCGGCTCAACACCCGCGTTTGCATCCAAAAGCGCAACCGCGCCATCGAGCACGGCCAAGGAACGCTCAACTTCAATGGTGAAGTCAACGTGGCCAGGGGTGTCGATGATGTTCATCCGGTGCTTTTCAGTCAACGGCGTTGTGCCGTCTACTGTGCGCTCCCAGAAGGTAGTCGTCGCAGCGGAGGTAATAGTAATACCGCGCTCTTGCTCCTGCTCCATCCAGTCCATTGTTGCGGCACCATCATGCACCTCACCAATGTTGTGGGATTTGCCGGTATAGTACAAGATACGCTCGGTGCAGGTGGTTTTACCTGCATCAATGTGCGCCATGATACCAAAGTTACGGTAACGTTCTAGGGGATACTCGCGAGCCATTTTCTTAAGTCCTACCAGCGATAATGGGAGAACGCTTTGTTAGCGTCTGCCATCTTGTGCGTGTCTTCGCGTTTTTTAACGGCAGAGCCGCGTGTATTAACCGCATCGAGAAGTTCACCAGCAAGGCGCTCTTCCATTGTGTTTTCATTGCGTGCGCGTGAAGCGTTAATCAGCCAACGAATGGCCAGTGCTTCTTGGCGAATTGGGCGAACCTCAACTGGCACCTGATATGTGGCACCACCAACGCGGCGGGAACGAACCTCAACGCTTGGCTTGATGTTTTCCAATGCTTCGTGGAACGCCTCAATCGGCTCCCGCTTCAGCTTTTCTTCAACCTTAGTGAGGGCACCGTAAACGATACGCTCTGCAACGGACTTTTTGCCGTCCAGCATTAGGTTGTTCATGAATTTCGTCAAAATCTTGTCGCCATACTTGGCGTCTGGCAGGATTTCACGTTTCTCGGCACTATGGCGACGGGACATATCTTAGTCTCCTATTTAGGACGCTTGGCGCCATATTTCGAACGACGCTGACGGCGGTCTTTAACGCCTTGCGTATCCAAAACACCGCGAAGGATGTGGTAACGAACGCCGGGAAGGTCTTTTACGCGACCGCCGCGGATCAACACAACCGAGTGCTCTTGCAGGTTGTGGCTCTCGCCGCCGATGTAGGAAATCACTTCAAAACCGTTGGTCAGGCGCACTTTGGCAACCTTACGCATAGCCGAGTTCGGCTTTTTCGGTGTTGTTGTGTAAACACGTGTGCACACGCCGCGCTTTTGCGGGCATGCCTGAAGGTGCATCGACTTTTGACGCTTTACTTTTGGCTTCCGCGGTTTGCGGATAAGCTGTTGGATCGTTGGCATACAGTTAAACCCCGTTCACCCGTTTCAATACTTACAGCACCTTGTGCCGAATGCACAAAATGCCAAATACCGCCCGCGGACTATGGTTGCCGTCCGGCGCGGTGGAATTCCAGAGGAGCGAGGTGTGAACCCGGCTCATGATTGCCTAATTTTGGCTTGTATCGGAATCAGTATAGTTACCTCTCCCGAGCGGGCGGAAAATAGGAATGTTATGGGGATAAGTCAACAACCAATTTTGAAAAGAAAATTTGGGGCTAATCAATGAGGTGTTGTGGGCTTTATAACGCTAAAACCTTATCCATATCCAGCGCAAACCTACGCTGCAAAACGGCGCGAATTTCTGGGCCGCTCATAGCTGGCCGCCGCCCCGCAGGCAGCGCCACCGGAGAATCATTACTGCCATGAAAAGCGCGTAGGTTCATCAACGGGTGCGGGTCCATCATCACCGGCATATTTTGGTGCAATTTCTGGTGCTCATAACGCAGCGCGCTAACCTGCCGCCCCGCCGGTGCCATTACGCATAGACCCAGCCCCAATGGGCGGGCATCTATTGAAGGCACAATCTCTCCGTTAATCAGTGTTAGCCCCTGCAAAAAAGACAGCCCCGCCGCGTCCAACCCGCCAGACATGCCGTAAACCTGCGGCAAGCGGGCGCGGACTTCGGCGATAAAATCAACCGCCAGCGCGTCATCATCGTCCAGCCGGAAGCTGAGCTGCAGGGGCGCGCGGCTGGTGAAAAGGCGAGCATAGGCTTGCTGCATGGCCTCGGCATAGGGCAGGTATGGCAAAGCAATCAGTGCTGCTTGCGGCAGCCCTGCGAGCAAGACCTCAAGGCGCGCTTTGTATCTGGCAGGCATGTCATCGCCAATAAGCAGCCCAACCGAAAAACCCTTATCGGTTTGGACCTTGAGACTATGCAGGCACAGGGCTTCGAAATAGCGAAAGCGCTCTTCCATGCGGGCGGGAGCGTAGAGATAGGCGAGTTGCGCCGCGCGGGACGCATGCTTTCTCTGAAACCCGCCATCACACGGGTAGGAAAACCGCACCAGCCCCGCGATCTGCACCAGATCGCTCAGCGATTCCCCCGCAAGTATTGGCTCGTGAAACACAGCCGCCCCCAATTCTCGAACCAGCCCACCCGATTCTTATGCAGCCATTAGGGCAGAAAGGCCTTTAGACTCCGTAAAAGGGCGCGGACAGTTTTAGGCAAATTGGGGCGCTCAACAACGGCGCGCGTTTAGGCTTAGTTTGACGAATCCAGAAATCGGCCTAGCTCGGTATCTAGGTCTCCAATTCTCTGCATGGTAAGGCGCGCTTTGCAGCCTTCAATATGGCTTTCACGGCCAGGACCTGTTGCAGCATAAACTACACTCAAATTGCACGTCGTATCCCGCACGGCCAGCCACGCTCTTTGAGACTCCCGAAGCGGGTTCCCCGTAAGCTCATAAGCAGACCCGACCAGTTGACCAGCCGCGAGGCGCACCGCTGGCACAAGCCGCTGATAATACGAATTTAGCAGGCTATCTGCTTGGCGAAAGGCCTCAGACATACATTGACCGCTCGAAATATTGGCTCGCCCCGTTGCATACCAACACCTATCAATTTCTATTTCAACGCATGTGCCAAGCTGTGCGTTGTTAAAAGTATCAAAGCACGTCTCAAGGCGGATAATATCTCTGGCGTCAGGAACACTATCAGCCTGTGCCGCTGCACACCAAGTGAGGGCAAGAATAGCGCCAACCAAATAGTTTTTCATTTTATGCCTCGTTTGTTTTGTGGGTTTTTGATGGCAGCTCATTGTGGCGGCTTTGTGGCAATGCACGGAAAAGTAGTAATTACCGCTGAGGCAAAAAGTTTTTTAGACTCTGAAAAAACGCGCGAACAGTTTGAGGCAAATTAGAGCGTTCAAAGCTGGCGAGTGACTCAGGTGTCCACGCCTCCGGAGAAAGCTGGAGCGTCAGGTTTTTTAGCTCTGCCAGCTGCGCTTCGGGCAAAGGCAGCGCCTTGGCCGAGTTCAGCAGCAGAAGCAGCGCATGCACTTGCCGCATCTGGGCAAAGGCCTCAAGCATCGGCGGTAATAGCGCGGAGGTATCCTGCCAGCTTTGGCCTGCAAAAACCTCTTGCACCACGCGCTGGCCCGCGCCATCGCACTGGTATTGCACACAGCCCTTCAAGCTCTCGGCTTCCAGCTTGGTATGAATGTTACACAGGGGGCCGTTGAGGTGCTGGCAGGGCACGCCAGCGGGCTTATCAAAGGCAAACATGTCACCCTTATCAAAGGCCAGCGCCACGCAGCACAGCGCGGCGCAGTTCTGGCAATCTGATGTGAAATCAACCATGTTTCCCCCACAAAAAAGCCCGCCATATAGGCGGGCTTTTCTAAGTCTATTGTCCGATTATTCCTCGGTCGCCGCAGGCTGCTCTTCAGCAGCGGCTTCCTCGGCGGGCTTGGCCAATTCAGCCACAATCGCCGCTTCAGCTTGCCGCTGCTCGATGATCAGCTGGTCACGCTCTTGCGCCACGCGCTTAAGGTCATGGGTTGCCCCACCCGTGCCTGCCGGGATCAAGCGCCCAACAATCACGTTTTCCTTCAAGCCGATCAGCTTGTCGCGCTTACCTTGGGTAGACGCCTCGGTCAGCACACGCGTTGTCTCCTGGAAAGACGCCGCAGAGATAAACGAGCGGGTAGACAGCGATGCTTTGGTAATACCAAGCAACACCGGCCCACCTTTAGCAGGCTCGCGCCCACCAGCCACGGCCTTTTCACAGGCCTCAAGGAACTCGGCTTTATCCACTTGCTCGCCTTTGAGCAAGATGGTGCCACCGGAGTCAGACACTTCCCATTTTTGCAGCATTTGGCGCACGATCACTTCGATATGCTTATCGTTGATCTTCACGCCTTGCAGACGGTAAACAGCCTGCACTTCGTTGACCATATATTCAGCCAAAGCCTCCACACCCATGATTTGCAAAATGTCATGTGGGGCAGGGTTGCCGTCCATGATATATTCGCCCTTCTGGATGAAGTCGCCTTCCTGCACCGGAATATGGCGGCCCTTAGGCACCATATATTCTACCTTCTCCATGGTATCGTCTACAGGCTCAATCGCAATACGGCGCTTGTTCTTGTAGTCTTTCCCAAAGCGCACATGGCCGTCGATTTCCGCGATAATCGCGTGATCTTTCGGGCGACGGGCTTCAAACAGCTCGGCAACACGCGGCAAACCACCGGTGATGTCTTTCACTTTAGTGCCCTCACGCGGAATACGCGCAAGCACATCACCCGGAGCGATCTCTTGGCCATCTTCCACACCAAGTACCGCATCAATCGACATGTTATAAACGGCAGGGTTGCCATTTTCCATGCGCATAGGCTCGCCGGTTTCAGGGTCCATCACGATGATCGCTGGCTTAAGGTCTCCGCCTTTTGCCGTTGCACGCCAATCTGAAACCACTTTTTGGCTCAGGCCGGTCGCGTCATCGGTCTCGTCGCGCACCGAAATGCCAACCACGAGGTCAACAAACTTAGCAACACCGGGCTTTTCGGTGATGATCGGCATGGTGAACGGGTCCCATTCATAAAGCTTGGTGCCTTGCTTGACCTTGGCTTTGTCTTTCACCATCAGCTTAGAGCCAAAGCCCAGCTTATAGTTGGAAAGCTCAACGCCGTTTTTGTCAATCAGAGCCAGCTCCATGTGGCGGTCCATAACCACGGTCTCACCGTCTGCGTTCTCCAAAATGGAGGTTTTGCGCAGCTCGATCTTACCGTCGGCAATCGCGTCTTGCGATGTTTGCGAACCACCTTGAGCAATGCCGCCAATGTGGAATGTCCGCATGGTGAGCTGTGTACCCGGCTCACCAATTGACTGCGCCGCGATAATGCCCACAGCTTCGCCCGGGTTCACTTTTGAACCCCGTGCCAAATCACGGCCATAACACTGCGCACAGATGCCATCTTCGGCTTCACATGTCAGTGGGCTACGCGCCTGAACCGAAAGCACGCCAGCGGCATCAATCTCGTCAGCCAGCTTCTCGTCCAAGATCATGTTGCGGGTGGCCAGCACTTCGTCGGTGCCCGGCTTGATCACATCTTCAGCCATAACACGGCCCAAAATGCGCTCGGAAAGCGACGACACAACCGTGCCGTCATTTACCGCAGCCGCAACCCTGATCGAAATCTCGGTGCCACAATCATCTTCGCGCACGATACAATCCTGCGCCACATCCACCAAACGGCGGGTGAGGTAACCGGAGTTCGCGGTTTTAAGCGCCGTATCGGCAAGGCCCTTACGCGCACCGTGGGTTGAGTTAAAGTACTCAAGCACGGTCAGGCCTTCTTTAAAGTTAGACACAATCGGCGTCTCGATGATGTCGCCGTTTGGCTTGGCCATCAAGCCGCGCATACCGCCCAGCTGCTTCATCTGGGCAGGGGAGCCACGCGCACCGGAGTGGCTCATCATGTAAACCGAATTAGGCTCTTCTTCGTTGCCCTCTTCGTCAAAGCGCATTTTGGAAATCTCACCCATCATGCCTTCGGCCACATCGTCCGAACACTTAGACCAAACATCCACAGCTTTGTTATACTTCTCAAGCTTGGTGATAAGCCCGTCCATATACTGCTGCTCGAATTCCTTAACCTTGGCACGCACACCATCAACCACCGGCCATTTGGTGTCTGGGATGAGCATGTCATCTTTACCAAAGGAAATACCGGCCTTGAAGGCCTCGGCAAAGCCAAGCGTCATGATCTGGTCACAGAAGATAACGGATTCTTTCTGGCCACAATGGCGGTAAACGATGTCAATCACCTCGCCCACTTCTTTCTTACGAATGAGGCGGTTCACGATGCTAAACGGTGCTTTATGGTTTTTCGGCAGAAGCTGCGCAAGGCGTACACGGCCCGGCGTGGTTTCAAACCGCTCCATATAGCTGTTGCCCTCTTCGTCGATCTGCTCAACGCGGGCGGTTACCTTGGCGTGCAGGTGCACGGTGCCGGTTTCCAGCGCGTGGTCAATCTCGTCCATGTCAGCAAAGACCATGCCCTCACCCTTCATACCTTTACGCATTAGCGTAACGTAATAAAGGCCCAAGATCATATCCTGTGACGGCACGATAATCGGCTGCCCGTTTGAAGGGGAAAGCACGTTGTTGGTGGACATCATAAGCACGCGGCACTCAAGCTGGGCCTCAAGGCTCAGCGGTACGTGCACGGCCATTTGGTCACCGTCAAAGTCAGCGTTAAAGGCCGAGCAAACGAGCGGGTGCAGCTGGATGGCTTTACCCTCGATCAAAACCGGCTCAAACGCTTGGATGCCGAGGCGGTGAAGCGTGGGCGCGCGGTTAAGCATAACGGGGTGCTCACGGATAACCTCATCAAGGATATCCCAAACCTCAGCGCGTTCTTTTTCCACCAATTTCTTGGCTTGCTTTACGGTGCTTGAAAGGCCTTTGGCCTCCAAACGGCTGTAAATAAACGGTTTAAACAGCTCGAGCGCCATTTTCTTAGGCAGGCCACACTGGTGCAGCTTTAGCTCTGGGCCGGTCACAATCACGGAACGGCCAGAGAAGTCTACGCGCTTACCGAGCAAGTTTTGGCGGAAACGGCCTTGCTTACCTTTAAGCATGTCTGAAAGCGATTTCAGCGGGCGCTTGTTGCCACCTGTAATCACGCGGCCACGGCGGCCGTTGTCAAACAACGCATCAACTGATTCTTGCAGCATGCGCTTCTCGTTACGCACGATGATATCAGGCGCGCGCAGCTCAATCAGGCGCTTCAGGCGGTTGTTCCGGTTGATCACGCGGCGATAAAGATCGTTAAGATCTGAGGTCGCGAAACGGCCACCATCAAGCGGCACCAGTGGGCGCAGCTCTGGCGGAATAACCGGAATCACAGTCAAAATCATCCACTCAGGGCGGTTGCCCGACTCGCGGAAGTTTTCAACCAGCTTAAGGCGTTTGATGATCTTCTTAGGCTTCAGTTCACCCGTGGCTTCAGCCAGATCTTCGCGCAGGCGCGTGGCTTCGGCTTCAAGGTCAATCGCGGCCAGCATTTCGCGGATAGCTTCCGCACCAATGCCCGCCGTAAACGCGTCTGCGCCAAACTGGTCTTCGGCATCCAGGAACTCTTCTTCGGTCAGAAGCTGGCCTTGGGTCAGGTCCGTTAGGCCTGGCTCGATCACCACATATTGCTCAAAATACAAGATGCGCTCAAGGTCGCGGAGCGTCATGTCCAGCATCAAGCCAATGCGCGACGGCAAGGACTTGAGGAACCAGATATGCGCCACAGGTGCGGCCAAATCGATGTGGCCCATGCGCTCACGGCGCACTTTTTGCAGCGTAACTTCCACACCACATTTCTCGCAGGTCACGCCGCGATATTTCATGCGCTTATATTTACCGCACAGGCACTCATAATCTTTGATCGGGCCAAAAATTCGCGCACAGAAAAGGCCATCACGCTCGGGCTTAAATGTCCGATAGTTGATGGTTTCTGGCTTCTTGATCTCGCCAAATGACCAGCTCAAAATCCGCTCTGGTGAGGAGAGCGAGATTTTGATTTCGTCAAAGGTTTTTTGCGGTTGGGCCGGGTTAAACGGGTTTGTGATTTCTTGATTCATTTTGTGATCCTCAATCTCTTTTCAGTTGGAAGTGGGCGCGAACGCCCTACTCCGCCTCCGAGTCCCGAAGTTCCATATTCAGCCCGAGGCCGCGAACTTCTTTGACAAGCACATTAAACGATTCTGGCACGCCAGCCTCGAAATTGTCCTCGCCCTTGACGATGCTTTCATAAACCTTGGTCCGGCCTGCCACGTCATCCGATTTAACGGTGAGCATTTCCTGCAAGGTGTAAGCCGCGCCATAAGCTTCAAGCGCCCAAACTTCCATCTCACCAAAGCGCTGACCACCAAACTGGGCTTTACCACCCAATGGTTGCTGGGTCACAAGGCTGTAAGGCCCTGTTGAACGCGCGTGGATTTTCTCGTCCACGAGGTGGTGGAGCTTGAGGATATACTTCATGCCCACAGTAACAGGGCGGGCAAATTGCTCACCTGTACGGCCATCAAACACAGTGCTTTGCCCAGAAGTATCCAAGCCCGCACGCATCAGCGCGTCATTCACGTCTGCCTCTTTGGCACCGTCAAAAACAGGCGTTGCGATAGGCACACCACGGGTCACATTGCTCGCAGCTTCAAGGATGTTATCCTCGTCCATATCAGCGGTCGCTTCAGCATATGTATCTTCGCCATAAGCGATTTTCATAGCGTCGGTTACTGGTGTCATATCGCCTGAGCGTTTGTATTCCGCCAGAGCATCCTCAATGGAGCGGCCAAGATTATGCGCAGCCCAACCCATGTGGGTTTCAAGGATTTGCCCAACGTTCATACGTGAAGGCACACCAAGTGGGTTCAACACCACATCAACTGGCGTACCGTCGGCAAGGAACGGCATGTCCTCTTGTGGAACAACTTTGGAGATAACCCCTTTGTTGCCGTGACGACCCGCCATTTTGTCGCCCGGTTGCAGCTTACGCTTCACCGCTACAAACACCTTAACGATCTTCATCGCACCCGGTGGTAGGTCATCCCCACGGCGGACTTTCTCCACCTTGTCGTCAAAACGAGCGGTCATTGTGCGCTTGTTGGCTTCAAACTGTGCGTTCAAAGCTTCCACATGCGCCGCGTCGTCGTCTTCCGACAAAGCAAGCTGCCACCACTGGCCTTTGCTCAGGCTATCCAGCAGCTCTTCGGTAATTTCCGAGCCAGCCTTCACGCCCTTCGGGCCTTTCACAGCCTTTTTGCCCAAGATCATACCCTTGAGGCGGCCATAAGTATTCCGCTCCAAAATGGTGATCTCGTCGTCGCGGTCACGCGACAGGCGTTCAACTTCTTCACGCTCGATCTGAATCGCGCGCTCGTCTTTATCAATGCCGTGGCGATTGAAAACGCGCACGTCCACAACGGTGCCAAAGTCACCCGGCTTCAGGCGGAGGGATGTGTCACGCACATCGCTTGCCTTCTCGCCAAAGATCGCCCGCAGGAGTTTCTCCTCCGGTGTCATTGCGCTTTCGCCCTTTGGCGTGATTTTACCCACCAAAATGTCAGCAGGCCCAACTTCGGCGCCAATATAAACGATGCCCGCTTCGTCGAGGTTGCGCAAAGCTTCCTCGCCTACATTCGGAATATCGCGGGTAATTTCTTCAGGCCCAAGCTTGGTATCACGCGCGGCAACCTCAAATTCCTCGATATGGATCGAGGTAAACACGTCGTCTTTAACGATGCGCTCAGAGATCAGGATCGAGTCCTCATAGTTGTAGCCCTGCCATGGCATAAAGGCCACGAGCACGTTTTTACCCAGAGCCAATTCACCCAAATCAGTGCTTGGTCCGTCAGCAATAACCTCGGCTTTGTGCACTTTGTCACCCACCTTCACCAGCGGGCGCTGGTTGATACAGGTGTTTTGGTTCGAGCGTTGGAACTTACGCAGACGGTAGATGTCTACGCCCGGATCACCCACTTCGAGGTCCTCGGTCGCACGCACAACAATGCGCATCGCGTCTACTTGGTCAACAATACCACCACGCTTGGCCACAATCGCAGCGCCGGAATCCCGTGCTACAATCTCTTCAATGCCGGTGCCCACGTAAGGCGCTTCGGCCTTAACCAGTGGCACCGCTTGGCGTTGCATGTTTGAACCCATAAGCGCGCGGTTGGCGTCATCGTTCTCAAGGAAAGGAATCAGCGAAGCCGCAACGGATACCAACTGCTTTGGTGAAACGTCGATCAGGTCAATGTTCTCTGGTGGGTTGAGCATGTGCTCACCTGCTTGGCGGGTGGAGATCAGGTCATTGGTGAAACGACCCTCTTCATCTAGGTCCGCATTGGCCTGCGCCACAGTGTAGCGCATTTCTTCGGTAGCTGACATGTAACGGACTTCATCCGTTACTTGCCCATCTTTAACCGTGCGATACGGTGTTTCGATGAAGCCATATTTGTTAACCCGCGCGTAAGACGCCAAGGAGTTGATCAGACCAATATTTGGCCCCTCCGGTGTTTCAATCGGGCAAAGACGGCCGTAGTGGGTTGGGTGCACGTCGCGCACCTCAAAGCCGGCCCGCTCACGCGTTAGGCCACCAGGCCCAAGCGCTGAAAGGCGACGCTTGTGCGTGACCTCTGAAAGCGGGTTGTTTTGGTCCATGAATTGCGAGAGCTGCGAAGAGCCGAAGAACTCGCGCACGGCAGCGGCCGCAGGCTTGGCGTTAATCAGGTCTTGCGGCATCACGTTGTCAATTTCAACGGATGACATGCGCTCACGAATGGCGCGCTCCATGCGCAGCAGGCCAACGCGATACTGGTTTTCCATCAGCTCGCCAACAGAGCGCACACGACGGTTGCCAAGGTGGTCAATATCATCGACCGAGCCTTTGCCATCACGCAAATCAACGAGGCCTTTAACCACGGCAATGATGTCTTCCTTACGCAAGGTGCGCTGGGTGTCCGGCGCATCAAGCTCAAGGCGCATGTTCATTTTAACACGGCCAACGGTGGAAAGATCAAAGCGATCTGATTCAAAGAACATTGCGTCAAACATGGTAGACGCCGCATCAACGGTGGGCGGCTCGCCCGGGCGCATTACGCGGTAAATATCCATCAACGCGGTGTTGCGATTCAGGTTTTTATCCAGCGCCATGGTGTTGCGCATGTAAGGGCCAACATTGATGTTATCAATGTCGAGCGTCGGGATCTTGGTAACGCCGTTATCAAGCAGGGTCAGCAGGGTGCCGCCAATGACGTTGCCCTCTTTATCCAGCTCTTCGGTGATCTCGCCACCAGCTTCGATCCAGATCTCGCCGGTTTCCTCGTCGATGATGTCTTTCGCCGAAAAACGACCAAGGATGTTGTCCATTGGCATCAAAACTTCGGTCACATCACCTGAATCAATCAGCTTTTTAACGGTGCGCGGCGTAACTTTTTTGCCGGCTTCTGCGATCACTTCACCGGTTTTGGCATCGATGATGTCAAAATCAGGCTTGGTGCCTTTGATCCGCTCAGGGAAGAACTTAGTCGCCCAGCCCTTTTTCTTTTTGTTGAGCTTATAATCAACCGTATCATAATAGGCATCCATGATGCCCTCTTGGTCGAGGCCCAGCGCATAAAGCAGCGTGGTAACCGGCAGCTTCCGGCGGCGGTCAATACGGGTGTAAACATTGTCTTTAGCGTCAAACTCGAAATCCAACCATGAGCCGCGATAGGGGATAATACGGCTGGTGAAAAGCAGCTTGCCTGAAGCATGGGTTTTGCCTTTGTCGTGGTCAAAGAACACGCCCGGCGAACGGTGCATCTGGGAAACGATGACCCGCTCGGTGCCGTTTACGATAAACGTGCCGATGTCTGTCATGAGGGGCATATCCCCCATGAAAACTTCTTGCTCTTTGATGTCTTTCACGGTGCGCGCACCAGTGTCTTCGTCCACATCAAACACGATCAAACGGAGGGTCACCTTAAGCGGCGCGCTATATGTCATATCGCGCTGCTGGCATTCCTCTACGTCATATTTCGGCTCTTCCAGCTCGTATTTTACATACTCAATGCTGGCAGTGTCGTTAAAATCTTTGATCGGAAATACCGAGTTGAACACGGCATTGATGCCTTTGTCGTCCAACGGCATACCTTTTTCGCCGGAATCCAAAAATAGATCGTAGGAGCTTTTCTGCACCTCGATCAGGTTTGGCATTTTAGCGATTTCTTCAATGTGGCCGTAAAATTTACGGATACGTTTGCGACCTGAAAATGTCTGAGCCATGCTCTTATTCACCTTTTTCAACGCCCGACACATGATTGGGAACATGCACCTAAAGCCCTGCGGTTGGGCCGACCCATTCTTGCGAAATTCCCACGTCTCGCTTCCGGTCGGCTTGCACCTTTCAGGCGGCCCAGCGCGGGCGGCCTGAAAGACGCAAAATGCTGGACCCACCAATTCTAGCGGATCCAGCTTTTTTAGCTTGGTTGCGGCCTAAACCGCACCAAATTACTTCATCTCAACAGTTGCACCAGCAGCTTCGAGCTTGGCTTTAATCTCTTCAGCTTCAGCTTTAGAAACGCCTTCTTTAACTTTGCCGCCAGCATCAACCACAGCTTTGGCTTCTTTCAGGCCAAGACCCGTAATCGCGCGCACTTCTTTGATCACGCCGATTTTCTTGTCGCCAGCAGAAACGAGAACGATGTCGAACTCGTCTTTTTCTTCTTCAGCAGCGCCACCTTCAGCGGCGGCCATTACAACAGCGCCACCAGCAGCTGGCTCAATGCCGTGCTCGTCTTTGAGGATATTTTTTAGTTCTACAGCTTCGAGAAGTGTCAGTGCAACAATCTCATCAGCAAGTTTTTTCAGATCAGCCATTTTTTATGCTTTCCGTTTTAGTTTCAATTTTAATCCGGTATGAAATAGTTCACATTAATCCGGTCTTTTAAGTCGTAGAGATTACGCCGTTGCCGCTTCTTCGATGGTAGAAAGTATACCAGCGATATTAGAGGCAGGTGCGCCAATCGCGCCAGCAATGTCAGAGGCAGGAGCGCCAAGACAAGCAGCAATAGAGGCAAGAACCTCTTCACGGCTTGGCATAGCGGCCACAGCTTTAACACCGGCTGCGTCAAGTATTGTGTCACCCATGGAACCGCCAAGAACAACGAGCTTTTCGTTATCTTTAGCAAAGGCTTGCGTGGCTTTCGCCGCCGCTACCGGATCCTCGGAATATGCAAACACAACCATACCTGACAAAAGATCACCAATGCTTTCACATTGAGTATCTTTCAGGGCGATTTTGGCGAGCCTGTTTTTGGCGACACGAACAACACCACCAGCTTCGGTCATCCGAAGGCGGTAGTCTGTCATCTCTGCAACTGTTAGACCGGTGTAACGTGAAACCACGACAACACCAGAGTCCGTGAAGATTTGACCGAGTTCACCGATCACTGCTTCTTTTTGGGCTCTATCCACAGATTTGCTCCATTATATGGAAGGGTTACCCCCTCCGGCTCAATTTCACTAACACGTTTGCGCTAGCGTCTTGGTCCTTACGGAACCAGCCAAAACCTCCGGGCCGAAGCCTTTTGATTTTTTTTGCTTCCATCTCAAGCAGGTAATTAAGCCTTGCGGCACCCACTATCTCGGACGAAAGGCGGGCATTTCTGCCCACCCAAACCCCTTGCGGGGATCTCTTATTCAGCAGTTGCTGCCGAAATATCAAGCGTTACGCCCGGGCCCATTGTGGAGCTCAGTGCGATCTTGTTGATATATGTGCCTTTGGCGCCGGTTGGGCGGGCTTTGGCTACAGCGTTGATGATCGACTTAACGTTCTCAACCAAGGCAGCCTCGGTAAAGGAGGCTTTACCAATGCCTGCATGCACAACGCCGGCTTTCTCAGCCTTAAATTGCACTTCGCCGCCTTTGGCAGCTTCAACAGCAGCCTTGATGTCCATTGTTACCGTGCCAACCCGCGGGTTTGGCATCAGGTTACGTGGGCCAAGGATTTTGCCCAGACGGCCAACGATTGGCATCATGTCTGGCGTTGCAATACAACGGTCAAAATCAAGGTTGCCCTGCTGGATGCTTTCCATCAGGTCTTCCGCGCCTACGATATCCGCACCAGCGGCTGTCGCTTCTTCAGCTTTTGCATCACGCGCAAACACAGCCACACGAACGTTTTTGCCAGTGCCGTTTGGCAAAGCCACAACACCGCGCACCATTTGGTCAGCGTGGCGCGGGTCAACACCCAGTGCAAACACGATGTCTACGGTTTCGTCAAACTTGGCGTTGGCATTGCCCTTAACCAGCGCAACGGCTTCCTCAACAGAAACCTCTGACTTGCCTTCAAATGCAGCTTTCGCAGCTGCAAAGCGTTTTCCTACGTTTGCCATGATCTAGCCTTTAACCTCGATACCCATCGAACGGGCAGAGCCCATGATGATTTTCACAGCGCCCTCGATGTCAACCGCATTCAGGTCTTTCATCTTGGCTTCGGCGATCTCTTTAACCTGCTTCACGGTCACTGAGCCAACAACTTCGCGCGAAGGCGTAGCGGCACCAGATTTTACCTTGGCAGCTTTTTTCAGCATATAAGAAGCCGGTGGCGTCTTAATTTCCATGGTGAAAGATTTATCAACGTAATAGGTGATAATCGTTGGGCATGGCGCGCCAGATTCCATCTCTTGGGTTTTGGCGTTAAACGCTTTACAAAACTCCATGATGTTCAAGCCGCGTTGACCCAATGCTGGGCCTACGGGTGGAGATGGGTTTGCCTTACCGGCAGGCACTTGCAACTTCATAGTGCCAGCAATTTTCTTGGCCATGTTGGCCTCCTTTGTTCATCATCGCCGCCGAGTGCGGCATGGTATAGTGGTGCGGTTGTAGCCGTAGCCCAACCTCCCACCGGGGTTAACACTAGGTGGGTTTAGACACCTGAGTGAATTCGAGTTCAACCGGGGTTGCCCGGCCAAAAATTGATACGGTCACTTTAAGGCGGGCGTTTTCTTGATCCACATCCTCAACCATGCCCGAGAAGCCTTCAAACGGGCCGTCGATCACGTTAACTTGCTCGCCGATATCAAAGAAGATCAGGTTACGCGGCGCATCGGCGCTCTCGTCTACCTGATTCAATATGCGCGCCACTTCGGCGTCGCGCATCGGGGAAGGCGTGTTTTGCGCACCAAGGAAACCCGTGACGCGGTTAATGTTGTTAATCGCGTGGTAAGCGCGGTCAGTCATTTCCATTTTGACCAGCACATAACCCGGCATAAAGCGGCGCTCGCGCGTTACTTTCTTGCCGCGGCGCATCTCCAGAACTTCTTCTGTAGGCACCAAAACCTGCTCGATTTCGTCCTCAAGGCCCTTTTGCACAATAGCCTCTTCAATCGCTTCCGCGATTTTCTTTTCGAAATTCGAAAGGACGCTTACCGAATACCAGCGTTTCGCCATTTTTATCAGTGCCTTCAATGCTGTAGCTTGCGCTACGATTTATATAATTCTTTCAAGGGCTTGCGCCCCGCGTTCCCAACAAAACAAAGCGCGCCGACGAATCGAAGCGCGCAGTTTGTAGGTAAGAGCCTTGCCTATAACGGGAAAAGCACCCTAGATCAAGAGGAAGCGGCGGCCAAAACGCCTTCCAAGCCCAAGCGAATGATCCAGTCCACAAAGAAGAAAAAGATCGCTGCGAAAAAGGCCATGGCGAAAACCATGGCGGTGGTCAGCAGGGTTTCGCGCCGCGTGGGCCACACAACCTTGGAAACTTCCGAGCGCACTTGCTGGATAAACTGGAACGGATTTGCCTTTGCCATACTTGGCTCCTGAATCGGGTAAATAGGATTTGCTCACAGATACGCACTGATGGGCGAAAGTGCAAGCCCTTGAGGCAGAGCGCGAAACGCCCAAAGCCTGAATACCTGCTTTTTTCCTCTCCTACATTTCTCTAACAACACGAAACCCGACACTTCTGGATCGGGTGGATTCTTTCTCAATCCCTCTATTTGCAGGCGGCGCATATTCAACACTTGCCGCGTACCGCCCCCCTTTTACAACATGGTTGCAGCCGTCCGCTTGCTGCGCATCAGCTAAATAGGCGCTGGAGGTGGGAAGGCCAAGATGGCGCTGGGCTAGGCAAGACATGGTTTTTTTCCAAAACATTGCCCGCCATATGGCGCAGGCCCCAGGCATTGGCGGCGTCTAGCATATCTACCGGAACAGGCATGCGGCGGTTATTTCGGTCGGGAAAAAACCCACCATCTCGATGGTGGAAAATCCCAAAATTGGCTTGCTCTGTGGTCAGGCTGTCGCCTTGGTCGAATTTGGTATCGGCTCCGCCATAAGCACCATATTCCCACTCGGCCTCGGTGGGCAGGCGGTAGGCATCCGTATCGGTTATGTGGTTCAGCCACGCGACATATTCCAACACATCTATATAAGAGACATCAATCACCGGGCTACGGGGATCATCGGCATAGACAAAGCCGGTCAGTGTGAGAATGCCGGGATCAGGGCTGTGAGTGCAGCCGCCATCCTCAACACAAGCCAAAAATTCAGCATAGGTCACCTCATTGCGCCCCATGGCGATGTGGATATCAATGGTGACCTCATGCTCGGGGCCTTCATGCGGATGACCGTCAGGGACCCCCAGCTCTGGTTTTCTCAAAAGCCGAAATGCGGCTGCGGACTCCTCCAAGGGGGCGCCCATGGTGAAGCTACCCGAGGGCAAAACGATCATTTCAGGGCAGTCTGCGCATTCCTGAAACATCTCCAGCGGCGCAAGATCATCGCCATCGGTAAATACTTGGTGCTGTTCCGCTGTTGTGGCCGTAGCCAGCCATAACAGAATGGCGGGTAAAAAGTGTTTTGTCAGAGAGATAATTTATATCCAAGCCTCCACGTTCTTGTGCATCATGCGGCAACCATCGCAATTAATCATGCCCAGCCGCACGCGTATAGTGTTATGTACCATGCCTATCGGCGCGGGTTCGACAATCCAAGCTTTTTATTATGTATTCGACCTTGCGCACTGATACCACTAAACTGGTTGGGACTTATATACTTAACTAGCCATTAGGGCAGCGAAGCTAACCCTCCTCACTGTCATAAACACCGAATAGTAAAGCTTGCTTCCCGTAGTGGTGAGCCACTTTCTTTCTAAGTTCTGGCATGTTT
>WTAL01000177.1 GCA_013139635.1 Paracoccaceae bacterium | reverse complement strand
CCGATTGTGTTTCGCGGTGCTAACGGCGCGGCCTCCCGCGTGGGCGCGCAGCACAGCCATGATTATGCCACGTGGTATGCCCAAGTGCCGGGCCTTAAGGTGGTGATGCCCTACTCGGCGTCTGACTATAAAGGCCTGATGAAATCAGCTATTCGGGACCCTAATCCGGTGGTGGTGCTGGAAAACGAGATGCTTTATGGCCGCTCATTTGATGTGCCTGAAATTGAGGATTACACCGTGCCCATCGGCAAAGCCCGCATTTGGCGCGAGGGCGATGATGTTACGATTGTGAGCTTCGGGATTGGCATGCAATATGCGCTTGAGGCGGCAGATAAGCTGGCCGAAGAGGGTATCTCGGCGGAAGTGATCGACCTGCGCACCCTGCGCCCGATGGACACCGAAAGCGTGATCAAATCTGTGATGAAAACCAACCGCTGCGTTACTGTGGAAGAGGGCTTCCCCGTGGCCTCTATTGGCGGCCATATTTCGGCAACCATCATGCAGGAGGCGTTTGACTACCTCGA
Organism: Paracoccaceae bacterium; assembly: GCA_013139635.1. Classification (GTDB taxonomy): domain Bacteria; phylum Pseudomonadota; class Alphaproteobacteria; order Rhodobacterales; family Rhodobacteraceae; genus UBA3077. Next base: position 2,061 of record WTAL01000177.1, on the reverse strand, counting down.
CGCGCCAGTGATTAATTGCACCGGTAAAGATGTGCCGATGCCCTATGCTGCCAACCTCGAAAAATTAGCGCTGGTGACCACGGATGAAGTGATTGCCGCCGTTAAATCAGTAACTTACCGTTAGGAGCGGATTATGCCAATTAACATCCTTATGCCCGCCCTATCCCCGACAATGGAAGAAGGCACACTGGCCAAATGGCTGGTGAAAGAAGGGGATAGCGTCGAGTCTGGCGATGTCCTTTGCGAGATCGAAACTGATAAAGCGACGATGGAATTTGAAGCTGTGGACGAAGGGGTGATCGGCAAGATCATCGTGGCCGACGGCGCTGAGGGCATAAAGGTAAACGCCCCGATTGCGGTGCTGCTGGAGGAGGGCGAAAGCGCTGGTGACATCAGTGATGCGCCCGTGGCTGTAGCGGCGCCTGCGCCTATGGCGATTGCCGAAGCGCCTGCGGCAGCCCCTTCCCCTGCGGCCCCCAGCATGCCAAAAGGCGACCGAATTTTTGCGTCTCCGCTGGCCCGCCGGATTGCGGCACAAAAGGGGCTTGATCTTGCCAGCCTGCAAGGCTCTGGCCCCAAAGGCCGGATTGTTAAAGCTGACGTTGAAAACGCCACCGCGCAGCCAGCGGCAGCCCCAGCGGAAGCTGCTGCCCCCGCGCCACAAAGCGCGGACGCCAACACCGTTATGGCCATGTATGCTGATCGTGAATATGAGGAAGTGCCACTGGACGGTATGCGCAAAATCATTGCGTCTCGCCTTACCGAGGCCAAGCAAACCATTCCGCATTTTTACCTGCGCCGAGAAATCCAGCTTGATGCGTTGCTGAAGTTCCGTAGTGACCTTAACAAGAGCCTCGCCGATAAAGGCATCAAGCTTTCTGTCAATGATTTCATCATCAAAGCCTGCGCCAATGCTCTGCAAGACGTGCCGGATTGCAACGCCGTTTGGGCCGGTGATCGCATTTTGAAGCTTAAGCCATCGGACGTGGCCGTGGCCGTTGCCATTGAAGGCGGGCTGTTTACGCCCGTGTTGCGGGACGCTGAATCCCGCACGCTTTCCAGCCTGTCAACCGAGATGAAAGACCTCGCCGCGCGGGCCAAAACCCGCAAGCTGGCCCCGCATGAATATCAAGGCGGCAGCTTCGCGATTTCTAACCTCGGGATGATGGGGATCACCAATTTTGATGCCGTCATCAACCCACCGCATGGCTCAATTCTCGCCGTCGGTGCTGGCCAAAAAATGCCGGTGGTAAATGCGGAAGGGGAATTGGATGTTGCAACGGTGATGTCCGTGACGCTCTCGGTCGATCACCGCGTGATAGACGGAGCCTTGGGCGCACAATTCCTTGCCGCCGTAAAGCAAAACCTCGAAAATCCGATCTCGATGCTGGCGTAATGGTGGGGTAAAACCCCACCCTACAGGTCCGGTGGGGCGTTACCCCATCGCATTTCTAAGCAATTGATCCATCTCGTTGGAAGGCTGGTCACAGCCAGCCTCTCCAACCACCTTGGCCGGCACGCCCGCCACGGTTTTATTCGGCGGCACATCACGCAACACCACAGAGCCAGCGGCCACGCGCGAGCAATGGCCTATCTGGATATTCCCCAGCACTTTCGCGCCAGCCCCCAGCAGCACACCATTGCCAATTTTCGGATGCCGGTCTTCGTCGTCTTTACCCGTGCCGCCCAGCGTAACGGAATGCAGCATGGAAACATTATCCCCCACCGCCGCCGTCTCACCGATCACTATTGAGTGCGCGTGATCAATCATCAGCCCTTTGCCGATGCGCGCGCCGGGGTGGATATCAATGCCAAACACTTCAGAGCTGCGCATTTGGGCAAAATAGGCCATATCTTTGCGCCCCTGCATCCATAGCCAATGGGCAACGCGGTAAGCCTGCACCGCCAAAAACCCTTTGAAATACAAAAGCGGCTGAATGCTGCGGTGGCAGGCTGGGTCTCGGTCCAACGTGGCTCCGATGTCGGCCCGCGCCGCTTCCCCAAGCGTTGGGTCCATGGCGTAAGCCTCTACGCACACCTCGTTAACCACGCTCTCGGTCA
>WTAL01000255.1 GCA_013139635.1 Paracoccaceae bacterium | reverse complement strand
CCACCACTTCTGAATTTGACATTGAAACACCCTCTAACACCTTGAATGGTAAGGTGGTTTTGGCGGCTCGATAACCCTTATCCTTAATGTATGGCAGGTGATCAGAAAACGTGAGTTTTAGCATCAGTCTGCGGTCTTCGATCTGGCCTGAATCCCATAATTTATAGGGGTTTGCGAGGAATTGCATGGCGGTTCGATAAGTTTGGTCGAAGCCGACGATAGGCGCCCACAATTCTTGATTTTTTCGGACAAAACAATCTTATCCGCATCCAGTTTCCTGATTTTGGCCTCAAACGCGATGATCATGGTCTGGTTGTCGGTTTCAATGATCTTGTCAACAAGACGGTCACATTGGCGGCTTAGCTTTGTTAATTCCGCCTTGGAGGCAGCAATCTGCTCTTTGGACAGTTCTTTTTGGTGATCCCACAGATCACGCAGCATTTCGCGGGCGACTTCAAACAGGCCTTGAACGAGATGTAGGGATTTCAGCAATGCCTCAAAGTCCCCCTCAATCTGTTCTTTCTTAATTGATTTGCGAAACATCTCGCAGCCTTTGGTCTGGCAGAAATAGTAGGCGTATTTACGATTGCGCCCCTGCCACCATGAAGAGGTCATCGGGTGGTCACAACATCCACAGGATACGAGGTCACGCAGCGGAAAATCAGCGCTCAGGTCTTGGCGTGCCGGAAGCACGGGTGTGATATTTAGGCGGGACTGGTTTTTCTGCCATGTCTCGAAACTGATGAGCGGCTTGTGCTTGGCAGGGTGGAGCGAAATGCCCCATTTCTTTACGTCAATAAAACCCGCGTAGAGGATTTGCCCCAACAGGTCGCGGACGCTTTGGAAATGGATTTCACCATTGCGGGAACGCGGATAGGCAGGTTGGGCTTCAAGGAAGCGTTTCACTTCAGCGATTGTAGCGAACCGCGACGAGGCAAAGTCCTCCAACGCTTCGACAATAAGCGAGGCAACGGGTTCATGGCGCACCAGCAGCTTGCCATGGCCTTTTACGGTTTTGTACTTAAAGCCAAGCGGCGGATAAAAACACCAATATCCGCTTAGGGTGCGCGCCCGCATACGGTGCACAACCTGCTCGGTGTTTTTCTGGCGGGCATGTTGCGAGACACTGGCCAGCAGGTTTTCCAGCAGGATACTGTCAGAATCCTCGCCAAACTCGATGGAAGGCGAGGTCAGCACCCCACCCGCTGCATTAATGGCGCTACGTAGCTGCATATGCGCCTCAAGGCCGCGCGCAAGACGGCTGATGTCGTCTATGATCACGGTGATAGTTTGGCGCTTGCTGTGGATCTTAAGATAGCGCAGCATGGCTTGCATACTAAGGCGTTCAATCAGGCTTCCTGATACGCCCTCGTCGCGAAAGACCTCAACGACTTCCAGCCCTTTGTATTTGGAAAACTCGGCGCATCGGCTCATTTGGGAATCAAGGCCGTTGCCTTCGGTTACCTGTTTGAGGGATGATATGCGGCAATAGGTTATGGCTGGGCTGGTCATGATCGGTGGTCTTTCTGTTGTTAATCCTTTTGGAAACGGGAGCGGTAAAACGCGGCGCTTAATGGTGTATTGTCAGATTCTAGCGAGGGTTGGCGGGGCTTGTCATCATTTTGATCCTGCAAAGCCATCGCCTGTTGCACTGGACTAATGCCAAAAGCCATGTCTTTACAGGCTGTCATGGTGTTCCATAGGGTGTGGATAAAATCGGTTTTGTGCTCAATGCTAAGGTCAAAATCCTCCATCCTAGCCATGTATTTATCAATATCGGGTTGCATGCGGTATAATTCTCCTGCGTGCAATCGCCCTATCAGGCGGCACGTAATTTAAAGGTTTTATTGAAATGAAAATAGCTGCGCAGGCTGTATCGGCGGGGGAAAGTCCGGCGAGGCTTGCCGTAATTGGCAAAATTCAGGTGCAACTGTAGGTATTTGTTCCTATAATGTTCCGTATTTTGTATTTTGTCAATATAAATCATATGGTTGTGCGGTGGAGCGGGAGGCAGGAAATATCCCGTTGCATCACTATTGGCAAATATTGCCAAACTATGTCATAATGAATACAGGAGGATCGCAACATGGCGACTATGAATGTATCCCTGCCTGACGGCATGAAATCATGGGTGGAAGCCCAGTCCGAAACCGGACGCTACAGTAATTCCAGCGATTACGTGCGTGATCTGATCCGGCGAGATCAGGACCGCAATGACAAAATCGCTGCAATGCAACGCCTTGTTGACGAGGGGCTTGCCAGCGGCACGGGCTCAAGGTCAAAGGATGAATTGTTTGAGGCGGCGCGCAAGCGCATCACGACCTCCGAAAACGAGGCGTAATGAGTTATCGCCTGACGCGGGAAGCGGAAGAAGACCTGATCACCATTGCTGAAAGAGGTATTGAACTCTTTGGCGAAAATCAGGCGCGGGCTTATCACAACGCGCTGTATGACGTGTTTGAGCTGATTTCTGCAAACCCGAAAATGGTGCGCGAACGCCTTGAATTATCACCCCCCGTGCGAATTCACCCTTTCAAGGCACATATGATTATCTACCAGATCAAGGGCGATACCGTCCTGATCATCCGCGTCCGCCACGGACGCGAAGACTGGCTGACACAGCCAGTCTAAAAATCAAACGCACCCTGTCGTGAGGCGAATTCCTGCGCTTTCCAAGCCTTGGTTTTGGCCTCGTGATCAAGCCAAGCGCGAACATATTCAACCGCATTTGCGTATCCATTGAGGCCGCCAGAGGGAAAGAAATGCGATTTGTAGCCCGTCTCCGTAATGGGGACAGCTATTTTGTTTTCGCTGTGAATTTCGCTGTGATCCATTCCGGCGCAATAATTAGCCGTATGAATGATTTCAATTCCGATGCCACGCCAAACAATTGTTTCGCTGGCTCGGCACGGCGGCGCGGTTTTGATATGTTGGTTTTCCATGATTGCCCCCTATCCACACCGATAAATGACGCGCGAACCTGCAATATTGGCTTCGCTATAATCCATGGCCAAATCACGGGCTATGGCGTCGTAATCGAGGTAATATTGCAAGCGTTCGGG
>WTAL01000226.1 GCA_013139635.1 Paracoccaceae bacterium | reverse complement strand
GCCGAACGGCCCGCCATGCATCTGTTTGCTCCGTTGCCACAATGCCCCGCTAGTTGCCGTAATCAAGAATATGCTGGAGCTGGTTTTCAAATTCAAGTGCCTTACCGGTGCCAAGCGCCACGCAGTTAAGCGTCTCATCGGCCACCGAAATCGCCAGCCCCGTTTGCTCGCGCAGCGCCAAATCAAGGTCACCCAACAACGCGCCGCCGCCCGTAAGCATCACGCCACGGTCCACAATATCCGCCGCCAAATCAGGCGGCGTGCTTTCCAAGGCGGCCATCACCGCATCACAAATTTGCTGTACCGGTTCGGCTAGCGCCTCGGCAATTTGCGCTTGGGTGATCTCGGTTTCCTTTGGCACGCCATTCAGCAAATCGCGGCCCCTAATTTCCATGCTGGCCCCACGGCCATCATCCGGAATCCGCGCCGTGCCAATTGTCGTCTTAATCCGCTCAGCCGTCGAATCCCCAACCAAAATATTGTGCTGCCGCCGCAAGGTCGAAATAATCGCCTCGTCCATCCGGTCTCCGCCTACGCGCACCGAGCGGGCATAAACGATATCCCCAAGTGAAAGCACCGCCACCTCGGTCGTTCCGCCGCCGATATCCACCACCATAGAGCCCGTCGGGTCCGTAATCGGCATCCCAGCCCCAATCGCCGCCGCAATCGGCTCGGCGATCAAGCCCACCTTGCCCGCGCCAGCCTGCTCAACAGAGCTGCGAATAGCACGCTTCTCAACCGGTGTTGCCCCATGCGGCACACATACAATTATCCGCGGCTTAGGCAAAAACCACGCCCGCCGATGTATCTTCTTGATGAAATGCTTAATCATTTCCTCGGCAACGTCAAAATCCGCAATCACCCCGTCGCGCATCGGCCGAATGGCCTCAATGCTGCCGGGCGTGCGGCCCAGCATCAGCTTGGCGTCTTCGCCAACCGCCAAAACAGCCTTTTTACCATCGCGAATATGGTAAGCCACCACCGATGGCTCATTCAGGATAATCCCCTTACCCTTCACATAAATCAGCGTGTTTGCGGTGCCCAGATCAATGGCCATATCCGCCGAGAATAAGCCGCCAAAATTGCCAAACATATGCGATTCCTTGCCTGTAGGAGCGGGCCAGTTTGCCCAAATACTGCGTTAAGCCCTTATAGGCTCAAGCCTTAGCAGTTAAAAGGCCACATTTCCAGCCCTGCCAATTTACCGCAACAATTCGCCACAATTTCCAAATTGTAAAAATATCCTCAGGGGGGCTGCCAAAGGCAGCGGGGGTGCGAGCGCCCCCTACAACCCTTAAGTAGGCGCGGTCTTCTCGCGTCGCACCACAAGGTTGTTCAAAGCATTGATATAGGCTTTGGCCGAAGCCACCACCGTATCCGTATCCGCACTTTGCCCCGTTACAATCTTGCCGTTCTCTTCCATACGCACACTCACTGTGGCCTGCGCATCGGTGCCCTCGGTCACCGCATGCACCTGATAAAGCTGCAAGCGCGCCCCGTGCGGAAACACCTCTTTGATGGCCGCAAAAGTCGCATCCACCGGCCCGTCACCTGTGGCTGTCACCCTATGGTTTTTCCCACCAATGCTCAGCACCATCTCGGCGGTTTGCGGCCCTTCAGTGCCACACACCACCCGCAAGCTTTCCAGCTTCAGCTCGCCCTCCAAAGGCTGGCCCGAAGAGGTGTTCATCAACGCAACAAGGTCATCATCAAAGATTTCCTTCTTCCGGTCGGCCAGTTCCTTGAAGCGCACAAACACATCCTTTAGCTGGTTATCGGCCAGTGAAAACCCGAGGTTTTCCAGCTTGGACCGCAGCGCCGCGCGGCCCGAATGCTTGCCCATCACCAATGAAGTCTCGCTCAACCCAATGTCCTCAGGCCGCATAATCTCAAAGGTTTCCGCGTTCTTCAGCATACCATCCTGATGGATGCCGCTTTCATGGGCAAACGCATTTTTTCCCACAATCGCCTTGTTATACTGCACCGGAAAGCCCGAAACCGTAGCCACCCGCCGGCTAATCGCCATGATTTTTGTGGTGTCGATTTCCGTTTTGTAAGGCATAATGTCATTGCGAACCTTTATCGCCATAACAACCTCTTCAAGCGCTGTGTTCCCCGCGCGCTCGCCCAAACCATTAATCGTGCACTCAATCTGCCGCGCACCGGCATCCACGGCGGCCAATGCATTGGCCGTCGCCATCCCAAGGTCATTATGGCAGTGGGTCGCAAACACAATCTCGTCTGCCCCCGGCACGCGCTCTAGCAACATTTTAATAATGTCACCACTCTCGGCAGGGGCGGTATAGCCCACGGTATCGGGAATATTTATCGTCGTCGCGCCCGCCTTGATGGCAATTTCGACAACGCGGCAAAGATAGTCATTCTCCGTCCGCGTCGCATCCATCGGCGACCACTGCACATTGTCACACAGGTTCCGCGCAAGGGTCACAGACTCATGAATTACATCCGCCATCTCGTCCATATTCATGCCGGTAATGGCCCGATGCGAAGGCGAGGTGCCAATAAACGTATGAATACGCGGCAGGTTGGCGTGCTTCACCGCCTCAAACGCCCGCTCAATATCGCCAGGCTTCGCCCGTGAAAGCCCACAAATCACCGAACGGTCCGCCCGTTTCGCAATCTCGCTCACCGCGGCAAAATCACCTTCCGAGGCAATCGGGAATCCGGCTTCAATAATATCAACCCCCATCGTGTCCAGCATTTCGGCAATTTCGAGCTTTTCATTATGAGTCATCGTTGCGCCGGGGCTTTGCTCGCCATCACGCAAGGTTGTATCAAAAATCAACACACGGGATTTATCAGTCATATTGGTCATTTCGTTAGTCCTTAGCTTTTGAGAAGTTTGGTGCGGATTTAAGCTCCTCTGAGCGCACGCACCAATATCCTCGGCACGCTCAGAGGCGGCTAAGGAGTAGGATTTCGGCAATGGCA
>WTAL01000263.1 GCA_013139635.1 Paracoccaceae bacterium | reverse complement strand
AAAAGCAGGGCATAAAGTGCTGCATTTGCAGGACCCGCAAGCGTTGGCGGAATTCGCAGATGACAAAAACCAAAACTTGGTTCTTTCAACGTTTGGTGGGGCCAATTCCCGCTCGCGGTTGGCGCTTGTGCCGGCGTTGTGTGAAACCTTTGGCATTCCTTATGTAGGTTTGGATGCGCATGGGCAGTCAATTTGCCATGATAAGTGGGTCACCAAGCAAATTGCAAAAGACTGCGGCCTGTTGGTGCCTCGTGGACATGTTATTCGCAAAAAATCGGATCTGCAGTTTTTGCAGGGGGCGGATTTCCCGCTCATGGTAAAGCCTTTGACTGAAGGGTCTTCGATTGGGATTTCTCAGGACAGCATCGTGTATGATGCGCCTTCGCTTGAGCTTCAGGTTGGCAAACTACTAAAGCAGTTCTCTTCCTCTGTGTTGGCAGAGGCGTTTGTAAGGGGTCGGGAAGTTGCGTATTGCGCGATTTCAGGGGCTTCGCCGGAAGAAATTGGCGTTCGGTCTTTTAACGAGATCGCCGTTCGAGGGGATGCCGGATACTTTGAGGACCGTGTTTGGAGCGCAAATGAAAAAAAGCGGAAACTCACGGACAGGTATGTTCGTTCGATCGATAGCGAGTTGGGTGAAAAAGACCGCGCCGCCCTAGAGCGATTGCTTTTGGCCCTTGGTGACTACGGCTACATTCGGATAGATGGGCGGCTCCATAAAGGCCGGTTCTATTTCATCGAGGCAACGCCAGACGCCTATCTCGGGCCACAAGGGCAAGTTGCGCAGGGCTTTATGAATGCGGGTTGGAGCTACCCCGAAGTTCTGGAGGCTATTTTGCAAACAGCGCGCTCAAGACTTCATGGTCAACCTGCCATTGACTAAGGAAAACCGGATGGAACGGGGATTGAGCAAGATGGGCGTGCGTATCATTGGGTGCCTCTGCTGTGAGTTTGTACCGCCATCCCCAATATCCCGTTGGCGCTGGCAGCCCCAACTTGATTTCGGGCAGCTTAAATACTTCGGCGGCTTTCTCATCGAGCCCATTGCGCAGGAAAATTTCTCCCGCGTTTGCGCAGGTGCTCGGCGCAATCAAACGCGAAGTTGTATCCGGAACCGCCAACATCGCCACCATCTGCTCCGCAACCATTATGGCTCTTTGGCTGTTTCCCTGAAGCTCAAGCGCAATTGCCGTGTTTTGCAAAATGACGATATCGCTGAATTTGTCAGACGAAGCCAGATAAGCGCTTCGCAACAGCTCAGAGGCATTATGGGTGTCAGGATCGTGAGAGAGCAGGATGACCGCCGCCTCGTTGTTCAGGAGGAACTGGCGGGACGCGTTGGTTTCCATCATAATCGGTCGAATTTTGGTGATGATGCGCGTTGCCGCATCTGTTTTTCCGGTCCGCGCGAGATGCCTGCATTTGGCAAGCAACGAATAGGCCTCACTTTTGTCCAGCCCGAAAGACTTGAAAATATCCGCACTTTGTTGGCAGTGAAGAATAGAAGCGTCGTCCGTTGTGGAAAACTCCAAAAGCCGATGGGCATGGCCAGCCAACACACTTTTGGCCGGCCCTTCCCCTGCCAATGCCCTGCCAAGCCGACGCTTGCAATTTTCGTATCGGCGACGAGTAAGGTCAATATTGGCCAGAATAATGTCAGACATCATCTCGGCACCATCAAACGGCAGTTCGTTTCTCAAATTATTGGCATAGGCCTCGGCGAGGTCCTCAATGCCCTCCTCAATATGGCTAAATGCGCGTACACAATCCCATTTGGCGCCTTGCAGTTCTCCAAGCTCTATGGCTTTCAAAGTCTTATTGAAATCACTGGTTTCATAGGCTTTTGTAGCCGCCCATCCCCCCAAAGTGCTTTTTTCAAAGGGCGTGGTTTGCTCCGGCTCACTAAGGCAGCTCAAAGCCGCATCGATATACATGTCGCTGCACCCCTTTGCCGCGATGTCAGTTTCCATTTCTGTCAGCAAGCTAGATACTCTGACGGTGTCACCTACAATGGCAGCCAACCGCACCGCATGTCTTATCGTTGTGCCTCTCTCGCGGCTGCTGATGCTGCTGGTCTCAAGGACATCGTAAAAATAGTCCAACAATCTGTTTCGGGCATCCAGATGATGCCTGCCAGCATCTTTCATCTGTTTTGTTGCGGTTGCGATATCATCACTTTTAAGGCCAAGTATCTCCCCGGTCCGCTGGATAAACCTCTTTTCAGCCAAAGATTTTACAACGTCTGTGGTTCGAAATGCGTAGCCTCTGACCAAAGCGGTTTTTACCCAGATTGCGTCCAAAACATCATAGGGCATTGGCTCGTTGAATTCGGCAATCAACGCCAAAGCATACCGCTCGGCCGCTACCAGTTTAGCGACCCGCGCCTGAATGTGATCAACAGCGGTCAGACCAGCCAGATTTCCACCATCTATCAGAAGCTGACCGTGGCCCACCCCTACCTTAAACAGAAGTTCTTCAACGGTGCGCAAATTACCGTTCCATTTTGCCCGAAATTCACCAGCGAATTCGGTGTTTGCGCTCCCATTGCGTTCCAGAAGCTGCAGCACATATTCCCACGGCAGCTCGGTGATGTCCCAGATCAGTCTGTTTTTAACGCGGTCGAAAATTGGCTGGTGGGTTTTCTGAAATGTAGAATCTTCGCTTGTGTATTCTATAATCGGATTGAATTCAGGGGCGTCTATCATCACGCCCAGAATGTGCTTGAGGCTGTAGTGATCAAAGTGCTGGCCTTCGCGAATGACCATGACACATGGTGTTTTTTTGATCGCCTCAGCAAAGTATTCTGCACAGACCTCAATGGCCGCGCGGCTGTCACTGTTCAAAAGCGCGGTTGCGGAGAAATGCCCGCGCCCAACCACACGGTCAACCGCATCAATACCATGCCCTATCAGGCGCCCTCCACTTGTGCCGTCTCTCACGATTTGATTTGGATCGATACCCTTAAGGTTCCGAAAGCCGCGGTCTTTTATGAAGAAATCGAATGTTTGGAAGCCTGCCGCATGCGTTTTTGCAAACTCCGAAAGCGCCTCTACACAAAGTTGAACATACAGCCCGTCGTAAGATCGATGATCCGCAACATCGCCCCGAATCAGCGGGTCGACATAAATAACGGGGACGGCGTCCTTGATCTGCGACGTCACACAATCCGAAAGCGCGGATTTTCCAATGCCTTTGGGGCCACGAATAATGCGCAGCCATTGCCGCGTAGACATGGGTGGCAGCGACGCCAAAAGCGTTGTGCGCTGTTCATTCCGATCAAGAAAAACAATGTCCTGAGCATCTTCGCTTTCCAACTATGCATCCTTTTTCTGGCGTTAATGCCGCCAACCAACGGTAACTATGTGGGGCGATTATGACTAAACAATTTGAAAAGTATGGACGAATTTCCGTTGGCCAATCAAGGGTTTTTTTGGATAGATGTGTTCTTTCGGCGAATATTAAAGCGGTCACCAGATCCCTTGATTCAAAAGGTCTCGGGCTCCGGGCCGTTGTGAAGGGCGGCTTTCAACGCAATGAAATACTGTCAACTATTGAAGCTGAAGGCATAACCTCAATTGCTGTATCAGACCTTGGGATGCTAAATTCATTCTCTGGTTCGGTTTTAAAGCTTTATCCGTCTGCGCCTCCGAAATTGGCGACGCCTGACCGCAGCCAGATTGTAACAGAGGTGTCTCTGGAAACCATTCGACAATATGTGAATCGAAAAACAGGGAATAAACACCCTCTGAATTTGGATATTCCGGTTCTTACGCATGAGCGTAGAGAGGGTTTGGAGATTGCGGAAATTCCCGGCTTTATTGAAAAGGGGATTCGAGAATTCGGCAGCCATGTAAACATCCGAAGTTTGCAGGCCAATTTTGGCTGCGTTCAGTCGACACTTCCTAATGATACCTTTCTGGCAGAAATATTTGAAACGTTCCGCGTGCTTAAGCGACGTTTTGGTGGCGCGGCCCCCAGCAGTGTGTCGCTGGGGGGATCACAGCTTTTGGCTGGTTTGGACTCAATACAGTTTTACTCCGATATAAATACAGAATTTCGGATAGGAGAAACCATTCTAGCGGGCACAATACCAAATGCTGGGCCTCTTAAAGGCTGCCTTCCTGTGTTCAGCGTTGACACTACGGTGCTCCAGAAACGAACACGTGGCCCAAACTGCGATTTTGTTCTGGACATTGGCTCCACTCATATCTCGAAACAATCATTAACGAGGCACTTCCCGAAAGCAGAAATTCTTTCGGTTAGTTCTGAAATATGTGTTTTTAGCTGCCAAACAGATATGGCACCCAAGCAATTTCAAAAATTCACCTTGCCCCTGAGCTATAATGATTGCCTGCGCAGTTTGCCTAATCTTTAGGGCGCGGTATTAAAAACCCCAATATCACAACAACTGAATAGCCCCTAGATTTGTAGACGCCTTGTTTGGTAATTTTGGAAGCAAGGAGGGCACTATGTTCAGACACAGATTTACGAAAGAGTTTAAGCGCGATGTGGTCGCACAGGTGGTTGATCGGGG
>WTAL01000148.1 GCA_013139635.1 Paracoccaceae bacterium | reverse complement strand
TCCTCAAACACAGCTTCCAAACCCAGATCTGCGTTTTGGGCGGCGGTGTAATCATCGGTGGCGTTGAGGCGTGTTTTAAGGCGCGCCAGTTCAGTCGCATCTATCTTGCCCCGCTTAACGGCACCTTCAAGGATGCTTTCTACGCGGCCTCGGCCAGCTGCCGCAGCCTCGGAACTAACATCCAGCAGCACCACATGCAGCCCCGCAAACAGCATGGCGGCGGCAATGCCCGCCCCCATAAGGCCGCCGCCGACAATGGCGGTGCTTTCGATATCTCGCGGGGTGGCAACCTTTATGGCGGCAGGTTTGGCGGCCATGCGCTCGGCAAAAAAGGCATGCCGTAGGGCTTTGGACTCGTCAGATTTGCGCAGTTCCAAATGGAGGGCGCGCTCGCGGGGTTGGCCCTCGGGGAAATCGGTTTTGCTGGCCCAAATCATGGCGTCAAGATTGTGAAACGGGGCTTTGGCCCCTTTGGCGGATTTGGTGAGTTTAGCGCGGGTGGCGGCTAGAAAACCAGGGTTTGGCTGCGGGCAAGGGCGGCCGCTGATCGGCGTGGGCTTGGCGGGTATATCCGTGAGGAATACACGGGCGGCGCGGGCAAGGTCGTTCGTAACTGTATCTATGCCGCCAGCCTTTTTGAAGGCTTCAGCGTCTACCATTTTGCCGGTTGTCGCCATTTCACACGCTAGCTCAAACCCCACCAGCCGTGGCAAGCGCTGGGAGCCACCCGCCCCCGGAATAAGGCCAATACTGACTTCTGGCAGGGCAAAACGGGTGCCCGCCAGCGCAATTCTATGGCTACAGCCAAGTGCGATTTCGAGGCCCCCGCCCAACACAGTGCCATAAAGTAATGCGATCCACGGGGCAGGGCTTTGCTCAATGGCGGCCACAACATCCGGTAGCAGGGGCGCTTCCGCTGGCTTGTCAAATTCGGTGATGTCTCCGCCTGCAATAAACGTGCGGCCTTCGCAAGCCAGCACCACCGCGCGGGCGCTTTTCGCCTCGTCCACGGCTCGCATAAGCCCTTGGCGCACGGCCAGCGAGGTGGCGTTTACCGGCGGGCTATTGATGGTGACATATAAAATGCCCTCCACAAGCTTGGTGGCGACGATCGGCATGGCGGCTCCCTTTTTTAGAGTTACTATTGACCGGATGGTCAGCTTATGTAAAGTGGGAAAAAAGAATTAGGGAGCGCCAACATGGCCGATATTTCTGCACAAGAGCGGGCCGAGCGCGTGCGCGATGTAATGTGGCAAGCCGACGAGGCCTCGCGCTGGCTTGGCATGAGTTGCGAGCATATTGCCCCCGGCGCGGCCACGGTATCCATGAAACTGGAAGCCCACCACTGCAACGGCCATAAAACCTGCCATGGCGGCATGAGCTATGCGCTGGCCGATAGCGCCTTTGCGCTGGCCTGCAATAGTTATAACCAAATCGCGGTAGCCCAGCACAATTCGATGACCTATACCGCCCCCGCTTTTGAGGGCGATGTACTAACAGCCCATGCGGTTGAGCGCTCACGCGCGGGCCGCTCTGGCATTTATGACGTGCGGATCACCAACCAAAAGGGCGACTTAATCGCCGAATTTCGCGGCGGGTCAAGGGTGATCCGTGGCCAGCATTTTGAGGGGGCAGACACATGAAAGACCTAACGCCAGACCGTAAGGATCTAGACCCGATCGAGATTGCCTCGCTGGATGAAATTCAGGCGCTGCAGTTGAAGCGCATGAAGTGGTCGCTGAACCACGCGTATAAGAACGTGCCGTTTTACAGGGCGAGTTTTGATGCGGCAGGGGTGCATCCGGACGACCTGCACAGCTTGGCTGACCTCGCGAAATTCCCGTTTACGGTCAAGCAAGACCTGCGGGATAATTACCCGTTTGGCATGTTCGCCGTGCCGCGAGATCAGATCTCTCGGGTGCATGCGTCCTCCGGCACCACGGGTCAACCCACCGTGGTTGGCTACACCAAAAACGATATTTCAACTTGGGCCGATGTGGTCGCGCGCTCGATGCGCGCCAGCGGCACCCGCCCCGGTGATGTGGTGCATATTTCATATGGCTACGGCTTGTTTACCGGCGGCTTGGGCGCGCATTATGGCGCTGAACGACTGGGCTGCACAGTGGTGCCGGTGAGCGGCGGTATGACCAATCGGCAAGTGCGGTTGATCGAGGATTTTCAGGCCAGCACCATTATGGTGACGCCGTCTTATATGCTGTCCATTCTGGACGAATACCGCAAGCAGGGCCGAGACCCGCGCGAAAGCAGCTTGCAGGTTGGTATATTCGGGGCTGAACCATGGACCAACGCCATGCGGGCCGAAGTGGAGGCCGCCTTTGATATGCACGCGGTGGATATTTACGGGCTTTCTGAGGTGATGGGGCCGGGGGTGGCGAATGAATGTGTGGAAACCAAAGATGGGCTGCACATTTGGGAAGATCATTTTTACCCTGAGATTATTAATCCTGAAACTGGGGAGGTTGTGGCTGACGGCGAGCAGGGCGAGTTGGTGTTTACCACGCTCACCAAAGAGGGTTTTCCGATTATCCGCTATCGCACGCGGGATCTCACGCGGCTTTTGCCGGGGTCGGCGCGCAGTATGCGGCGGATGGAAAAGATAACGGGGCGCACGGATGATATGATCATTTTGCGCGGGGTAAATGTGTTTCCCACCCAGATTGAAGAGCAAATAATGGCGGTGGAAAGCCTTGCGCCGCATTTCCAGATAGAGCTGACGCGGGCAGGGCGGATGGATGCCATGGTGGTGCATGTGGAGGCCACCTCGGGCGCGGCCAGTGCTGAGGCGCGGGCAGCTTCAGCAGTAGCGCTGACCAAGAAAATCAAGTCTATCGTTGGTGTCTCGGCTCTGGTAGACGTGACCGAACCGGGGGCCGTAGAGCGCTCACAAGGGAAGGCAGTGCGGGTGGTGGATAACCGCCCCAAGGGGTAAATATGGCACGAACAATCGCCAAAGATCACGACGAAAAACGCATTGCCATTCGCATAGCGGCGGCGCGGATATTTGCGGCGCAAGGCGTGGACCGTGCTTCGATGAGCGCAATTGCCAAGGCCTGCGGGATATCTAAAGCGCTGATTTACCACTATTATGCCGGCAAAGCGGAGCTTCTTTTTGATATTCTGGCCTGCCATCTGGAGGGGCTAAACAAGGTCGTGGACGCGGTGCCACAAAGCGCAGCGCGCGATTACTTAAGCGCTGTAGTGACAGAGATTTTGCTGGCCTATGCGGGGGCGGATGACCTGCACCGGATATTGATCAACAGCCGCGACGTGCTGAGCCATGCCCAACAAGCTGAAATTAACGCGACTCAGCGCCTGCTCATTGCCAAGGTTTCCAGCGCGGTCAAAGCCGCCGCACCAAACATCGCAGACGCAAAACTGCACGCGGTTACCATGTCGCTCTTTGGTATGACCAACTGGTATTTTATGTGGAACCGAAACGCAGATGAAAGTGCACGCCGCGACTATGCTGCCGTGGTCGCCAAGCTGTTTCTGGATGGGGTGGGAGCGGTTTAGCCGCGCACGGCTATCCCGCAAAAACCTGACTGGCATAAACTTCGCCACAAAGCTGCCCGCGCCGGTCTATCCCAAAGGCAGCCCCCATGCGGGTGTATCGACGGTTTACAATATTTACGAGGTGGTCCGGCGAGTTTTCCCACGAGCCAACCAGCTCTTCTGCCAAGCTACGATAGGTATGAATTGGCACTGGCTGGCGGGAGGATAGGTAACGAAATGCGCAATTATCTGCTGGAATATACGGACGACCATTCAGGACATAGACAAAGTTTTTGGCAATGTTTTCACCTGCCGAGCGGAAATTACGAGTTTGCGCCCGCATGCGTTGGCGTAAATCTCGGGCACCAGCGACATTAAGATTATGGCTATAGGTGCGGGTACGGGTCATGTTTCGTGCTTGCGTATTGGCCGCGCCAATAACATCGCGCGTTGAATCAAAAAGCGGCAAGCTGCGGCGGCACCGAATTTTATTGGTGTAATAAAGTACAGCACGGTTAAACAGATCCTGATTTATCGACCCACTGTTGATTTGGCGGTCATATGAATTGCCTTGCAGCGGGGCAGGGCAAGCTGCTTGCGCCGATATGGTTGAGATCAAAAGAAAAAATACAGAGAAAAACGAGTTACGAAAAATGGGATGGGTCATTTGTCGTCCTTTGGTTGCCACTTTGTGGCAGAGTAGCTTTGGTTATTCAAGCGGCTGATTGCCGCTATTGGGGCATTATAGTTGACGAATCGGGCTATATTATGGCCTGAGCGGTTAAACGCTGATAAAGGCGAGGGGAAAATCATGGACGAAACAGCAATTGCCTTTGAGGCACCCAACGTGCGCGCGGCGGCTACGGCCAAAGGCGCGCCGCTTGATAGGATCTCGGTGCGCGACTATGAGCGCGAGATTGAGATTGGCGCGTTTCAAAGCGAGCGAGGCGTGCAGCAGCGCATTCGGTTTAACGTGGTGCTTGAGGTGTCGCGCCATGATGCCGCGCGGGATGACGACGTGGATAAGGTGATCTCTTATGACACTATCACCGAAGCGATTGAGCTTCAGCTCACCACGGAGCGTATTAACTTATTGGAAACACTGGCCGAACGCGTGGCCGAGCGCTGCTTGGAAGACCCCCGCGCCGTGCGCGCCTTTGTGCGGATCGAGAAGCTGGACCGCATCCCCGGCACGCTTGGCGTAGAGATTGTGCGCATGCGGCATGGGGCGGAAACCATCCATCCGGTGGAAGTTGAAAAGGTCGACGCCACGCCGCATCCACTGGTGGTTTGCCTGAGTAACGAAGTGCTACACGGGCCAAACCTGAGCGCATGGCTAGATGCCATTGCCGGCCATGATCTACCCGCCATTATTTGCGTCGAGCCAGCCGTGGAGGCCGCCCCGCAAAGCAGCACCCCCTTGGTGCAGCGCCGCATTAACCTGCTCTCCATGGAGCAAAACGCATGGGTGTTGGCCGGAAAAGACAACCGCTGCGTGGTGGTTGATAGCCGTACTGAGCTTGATTGGGCCATGAAGCACGGGCAGCTTTCCGTCTGGGCCCCAAGCAAAATCGTGATGGATGCCGTGCCGCATCCCAAAGATATATCCCCCGCCGCACTGGCCATTTGGCTGGCCCGCGAATTTGATGCTAAGCGCGCGCTTCTTATTGGTTTCAACGAGCCGAGTGACAAATTAGGCGTAGCCGTGGGCGTGGTTAGCGCTGATTCCCCCCCTCAAATAGGAGATTAACATGGCCGCACAGCCCCCCGTATGCGATTTTGGCGCAATAGCACCAGATTTTGACCTCCCCGACACCAAAGGCAACCGCCATACGCGAGATAGCCTGATGGGTGAAAAAGGGCTGGTCTTGATGTATATCTGCAACCATTGCCCCTATGTAATTGCGATCGCCTCCAAGCTGGCCCGCGATGGCAAAGCGCTGCAAGATATGGGCTACGGCGTGGCCGCTGTGTGCGCCAATGATGCCGACGCCTATCCCGATGATAGCTTTGAGAACATGGTGAAATTTGCCGAAGAGCAGGGCTTCACCTTCCCTTACCTCCACGATGAAAGCCAAGCTGTGGCAAGGGCTTACGGCGCGGTCTGCACCCCCGATTTCTTTGGCTACAACGCCAAGGGCGAGCTGCAATTTCGCGGGCGGCTAGATGCCTCGGGGCGTAATGAAAGCCCGGAAGACGAGCCGCGCGAGATGATCGAAGCCATGACGCTCGTGGCCGAAACAGGCAAAGGGCCAGCGGCACAAACGCCTTCCATTGGCTGCTCGATCAAGTGGAAAGATGACTGATTATTATCGGCCACTTGTGCAGCG
>WTAL01000240.1 GCA_013139635.1 Paracoccaceae bacterium | reverse complement strand
TCGCTCGGGGAGCTGACACAAAAGGTCATTTCTGGCCAATCGTTGGACCTGCGCAGCTTGGCGCCCGACCTCCCTGAAGGGCTATACCAGCTCTCAGCTCAAACGCTCATAGCCGACCCCGCCAACCGCACGCCAGATGCCCGCGCCTTTGCCAATGCCATCCATGAAGCCCTGCGTAACGTAGACCGCGCGGCGCTGGATGACACTGATCGCACAGTCGTGATGGCCCCTGCGGCCCCCGCCCCCGCAGCAGCGCTCAGCCAAACCATGGCATCGCAAATGCCCAAATCGGCTCTGATGCAAATTGAAACCCTCTTGACCACCCAAATTGGCCCTATCGCCAAGGTGCTGGTAAAACGGGTTTCGGCATCCACCACTGATACCGGGGCTCTTGTGAACCAGCTCGCAGCCGAGCTTAGCCCCGAGCATCGCGAGGCCTTTAAGGCCGCCGTGCAGTCACATCTTGGCCAAACTGGTGCCAGTGTTTCGGGCGCAGGTCCTATGCTGTCGGAGGAATTATTGGAAGCGCTGACGCGGGAGCTGATACCCCATATCGGTCCTATTGCCAAAATCCTGATCAAAAAAACCGCCAAAACCTGTCGGACCCGCGCGGAGCTTTGTGAGGCTTTGTCTAGCCATATTGACGACGCCAATAGTCGCGCCGCCTTTCTGCAAACCATGGCGTAGCACCAAGTTCCAAGCGTCCATACGCCCTACGGGCGGCTTTTTCCCTCCGGAAAAAATGCGTGTGCGACGCGGTGGCGGCGCGTCAAGCACTGTGTTGCTTGGTGAGGGATGTGCCCGCGCCGCGCTGAAACAACAGCGCGACTTGAAAACCTGATCGGACGCCATTCGGCCCCTTCTTTCGAGCCACATGTGCTGTGCTTGTAACGCGGCGCGGGCACGTCCCTTGCAAAATAATGCAATGCCTGACGCGCCGCGATAGCCGAGCGCAGCGAGGCACCTAAGCGCTAGACGCCCCTGCCAATCCTATGTAAATTGCCCGCATGGCTAAACTATATTTTAACTACTCCACCATGAACGCCGGCAAGAGCACCATCCTATTGCAGGCGTCTTATAACTATAATGAAGGCGGAATGGAGACTTATCTCCTCACCGCCCAGCTAGATGACCGCGCCGGCGAAGGCAAAATCGCCAGCCGAATCGGCATTGACGCACCTTCTGATAAGTTTAACACCACCAGCGATCTTTATGAGATGATTACCAAGCGCCTTGCCAGAGGCGCCGTGGCCTGTGTGTTTATCGACGAAGCCCAGTTTCTGAGCAAAGCGCAGGTCTGGCAGCTGGCCCGCGTGGTGGATGACCTGAATGTGCCGGTTATGTGCTATGGTTTGCGGGTTGATTTTATGGGAGAGCTTTTTCCCGGCTCGGCTGCTTTACTGGCGTGGTCTGATGAAATGCGCGAGGTGCGCACCATTTGCCATTGTGGTAAAAAGGCTACGATGGTGGTGCGAAAGGACGATGACGGGCGGGTGCTGACGGGCGGTGAGCAGGTGCAAATTGGTGGAAACGAGACCTATCACTCCCTGTGCCGACGCCATTGGCGAGGAGCGATCGGGCGCTAAAATCGTAGCAATATCTTTAGGTTAGCCCGAAAAACTTTCCCCGCAGGGAAGGCTATACTACCTGATGCGGCGGCACTTGTTCAGCAAAAAATGCCACCAGATTATCAACCGCCCGCATCCCCATAGCAATGCGGGTTTCTAGCGTGGCACTGCCGATATGTGGCAACAACGTCACGTTTTCCAAAGCCATTAGCGCCTCGGGCACTGTGGGCTCTTGCTCAAAAACATCGAGGCCAGCACCGGCAATAGAGCCGCTCTCCAAGGCGGCAATCAGCGCGGCTTCGTCTACCACATCACCGCGTGCTGTGTTTATCAAATGGGCGTCCGGCTTCATCATTTCCAACCGCTCGGCGCTGATCAAATGCCGGTTATGGGCATCCCCCGGCACATGCAGAGAAACGACATCGGCAGCTGCCATCAGCGCATCAATTGTCTCGGCCGCTTCGGCTTCGGGGATAGATGGCACCAGCACTTTGGAGCGGTTAAAATAGATCACCTTCATGCCAAAGCCAAAATGCGCCCGTTGTGCCAGCGCGGTGCCAATGCGACCCATGCCGATTACCCCTAGGGTTTTGCCGCGCAGCGAGCTGCCCAGCCCTGAGGTTATGTCAAACCCCTCCCATTCGCCACGCCTGAGGCGGGCCTCGTGGAAAAACATTCGGCGGGTGCTCGCCAAAATTAACGCCATCGCAAGGTCTGCTGTGGTATCATTAAGCACGCCGGGGGTGTTGGCTACCACCACCCCGATATCCTCGGCCGTTTCTAAATCAATATGATTCGTTCCCACACCAAAATTCGCAATGATCTTGGCTTTACGCGCGCCGTTGGCCGCCAGAATATCGGCGTCTATTTTGTCCCCAAAGGTGCAGAGCAACCCGTCGGCTTTGGCCATAGCTGTGGTCAGCTTGGCTTTGCTAAAAGGCACATCAGACGGGTTGAGCGCCACAGTGAAAAGCGACTTTAGGCGCGCCTCAACAGGCTCGGGCAGCTTGCGGGTGACAATAATTCTTGGCCGTGCCATCGCGTTCTCCTAATGCACGCGCCCACCAACGGGCACGGTTTTTTCAGGGGTCAGCAGCACAATGCCGCCGGATTCATCTTCACTTCCGATCACCAGAAACTCAGACATAAACTTGCCGATCTGGCGTGGGGGGAAGTTAACAACCCCCACCACCAAGCGGCCAATCAGGCTTTCGGGTGTGTAATTATCGGTGATCTGCGCCGAGGTTTTTTTCTCGCC
Source organism: Paracoccaceae bacterium (assembly GCA_013139635.1). Classification (GTDB taxonomy): domain Bacteria; phylum Pseudomonadota; class Alphaproteobacteria; order Rhodobacterales; family Rhodobacteraceae; genus UBA3077. Next base: position 13,301 of record WTAL01000240.1, on the reverse strand, counting down.
AATATCAGCCCCAAAATCGACCCAGAGCTTGATTGCAGGTTTGCGGGCCTCGGGGTAGGGCTCCGCACGCAGCACTTTGCCGACGCGCATGTCAACTTTTAGAAAGGTCTCAAAATCCAGCATGGCCGCCTCGTTTTAGCTGGTGGGAATCATCGGCAGTATGGTGCCATTCTGCGCCGATAGGTATCAATCTTTAGTGAAGAAAAGCAAGCCCTAGCTATCGCGCAGCGCGCGGGAGCGGTCAGCGGCGGCACCAATGGTTTTTTGCATCAAGGGCGGCAGGCCATTTTCGGCATTCATTAGCACCTTTAGCCCTGCCTCGGTGGTGCCCGCCGGGCTGGTCACGTTAATGCGAAGCTGGGCGGCGCTTTCCTCTGATTCCGAAGCCAGCATTCCGGCCCCTGCCACGGTGGCGGTGGCCAGTTTGGTGGCCATATCCTCGGGCAGCCCCTCGGCTATACCCGCCGCTGCCATGGTCTCAATCATATGGAACACATACGCAGGACCAGAGCCGGAAAGGGCCGTTACTGCGTCCATTTGCGCCTCGCTCTCCAGCCGGATGGTTTCTCCAATGGCTTGTAGCAAGCCCTCAGCGAGGCTCATGTTTTCGGGCGTAGCTGCCGCATTGCCCACAATCGCCGTTATCCCGCGCCCAATGGCGGCAGGAGTGTTGGGCATGGCCCGAATGATCGGGCCTTCGCCCAGCTCTGCCGCCAGCGTTTCCAGCGTGATTCCAGCCGCGATGGAAAGATAAACCGTGCGGCCCATGCCTTTGAGCTGGGGCAGGGCCTCTTTCATGTATTGCGGCTTTACGGCTAGCATACAAAGCGCTGGGGCTTGCGGCAGACCGCTGTTCAAATGCAATCCTTTGCTTTGCAGCGCTTTCAGGCGATCATTCGGATAGGGCTCCAAAATCCACACATCCGTAGGCTTTACACCCTTGGCCAGCCAGCCTTCCAGCATCGCCGAGCCCATCTTGCCACAGCCCACCAAAACCAAGCCACCATCCATATTAAGCCCGCCCATAAGCATCGCTAATCGCGGCTTGCATGGCCTGCGCGGGGGTGTCGTCACCCCAGCTCACCAGCTGGAAGGCGGGATAGAGTTTTTCACACGCGGCCACGCTTATCCGCATCATGTTATCCACCTGCTGCGGGCTGGCCACGGCCCCGCCTGCTAGGTTTAGCCCGTAAATATAGGCCATGGTTTGCTGGTCTTCCCAATAGGAAAACGCGCCGCTCCAGCAGCTGTCATTGGCGAGGTTCAGGGTTTCATAAAGCGCTGCCAGCTTGGCTTTGGGCGGGGCAAACTCAAAGCTGCACACCAGCCGCAAGGTCTCGCTTTGGTCAGACCACACAAGGCTCACGGCATATTGTTGCCAAAGCCCTTCAACCACCACCGCGATCTGGTCATCATTTTGGCGCTCAAACACCCAGTCGCGGGTTTGCGCGAGCGATTGAACAAGGTCAATCGGATGCAAATCTTCCAGCTCCTGAATATGCATATGAGGCTCCAAATCGCTATGGCATGCCTCTATAAATCGCGTATAGGGCGGCCTGCCATACTATATGTATGGCGGCGCGCCCCTGTAAAGCGATTCGTTGGTGAGCAATAGGCGGCCCTCAACGCCCATTCAAACATTGAATATATCTCGGTGAAGCAAAAATTGCTTCGACGGCGCCGCCGATGTTTGATTTGACGAAACAAATTGCTTGCTTGCCGCAAATATCTCACGCTAAAATTCTCTATTTACTGGGGTTACAAATTCCTCGAACAACTCTGAACTTAGGTCTACCTCAGAGCCAAACTCCAACCCTTCAAAAATCTTTTGTTGAATCACAACATTCGAAATAGCATATATGTAATCTCTGACATCCAAGGGGCGTTGTATAGCAACCAAGCCCGCTATCGTGTGTTGCCAAGCAATCGGCGCTGATCTCGAGTCTATGCCACGACGTTCAATTGTTACGATTGCAAGCCTTGTAGCAACAAACCTTTCATTGCCTAAACTGCGTCCTCAAACCAATCAACGTCTTGTGCATCTATCGTTAGTTTGTCTTCTACTAAACTAGTTTAGTAGAAGATGTTCGACATAAACAGGCGATCGGAAGATAAAAGCCCTTTTAAGAGGTGGATTACCCCTCATTTATCGGCCACCAAGAAGGATTGTAGCAATCATTCAGCCTACAAGCGCGGTTTCAATCACTATTCTCGTGGGCATGAATTGCCACCTTAGCTTGCTTGATTCAGAGCAGGCAGCTATCGCCAAGAGCACATCCCGATGGGGTGCCTTTTACTTGGCCGATTTGCCTTCCAGCGCCGCCAGTCGCGCCTCAAGCGCTGTGCACTCTTCGCGCGCCTTTTGCGCCATCAAGCGCACGGCCTCAAACTCCTCGCGCGAAACAAATTCACGGTCCGCCATCCAGCGATCCATCACAGATTTCATCGCCGTTTCTGCCTCGGTGCGGGCGCCCTGCGCAACCCCCATGGCGTTGGTCATTAGCTTTGACATATCGTCGAGCACACGGTTGCGTGATTGCATTGGACATTTCCTTTTCAAAAATCTAGCTTATATATAGGCCGTTGCCGGACTATTGCCAATCACAATCACCAAGGACACCCCGTGCTGCTTGCCCTCCCCTTTCCTAATATTGCCCCCGAAATTTTCGCGTTTGACCTGTTTGGCTTTAACGTGGCCCTGCGCTGGTATGCGCTGGCCTATATTGCCGGGCTGGTGCTGGGCTGGCGTTATATCCTCATTCTGATCGCCCGCCCGATGCTGTGGCGCAGCGTGCCGCTGGATAAAAAGCAGGTCGAAGATCTGATGACATGGATGATTTTTGGCGTGATCATCGGCGGGCGGCTGGGCTTTGTGATTTTCTACAATCCGGCGCCATATTTGGCCGATCCACTCAGTATTCTGAAGGTCTGGGAGGGCGGCATGGCCTTTCACGGTGGCTTTGCCGGCGTGGTGGCGGGCGTAGCGCTGTTTGCATGGAAAAACAGGCTGCCAATGCTCAGCGTAGGGGACGCCGTGGCCGTGGTCACTCCGCTGGGCCTGCTCTTTGGCCGCCTAGCCAACTTCATAAAGCCTGAGCTGTGGGGGCGGCCCACCGATGCCGCTTGGGGCGTGAGCTTCCCTGACCCCCGCGCGCAAATTTGCCCACCCGAATGGCTGGGCGAGTGCCTGCGCCACCCAAGCCAGCTTTATGAAGCGGGCTTGGAAGGGCTGCTTTTGGCGCTGGTGATGAGCTGGCTGGTGTGGCGCAAAGGCTGGTTAAAAGCGCCGGGGCGGATGATCGGCGTGTTTCTGGTCGGCTATGGAAGCGCCCGCTGGGTGGTCGAATATTTCCGTCAGCCCGACGCGCAGTTTACGTCCTTTGATAACCCGATCGGCTATATTTTTACCTTCGCCAACACTGGCGTCACCATGGGGCAGTTGCTCTCGCTACCGATGATTCTAATCGGGCTGTGGATGGTGCTAAGAATTCGGGAAAAGGCGTGACGGCGCTCAAAGCCATTATTGAGGCCGAGATTGCGGCGCAGGGGCCGATGCTACTGAGCCGCTATATGGAGCTCTGCCTGAGCCACCCCGAGCACGGCTACTATATGCAACAGCAGCCCTTTGGCGTGGAGGGGGATTTCACCACCGCGCCAGAAATTAGCCAAATGTTTGGCGAGCTTATAGGGCTGTGGCTGGTGCATATGTGGCAAGAATCCGGCGCGCCGGATAGGTTTGTTTTACTGGAACTCGGGCCGGGGCGCGGCACCCTGATGGCTGACATTCTGCGGGTGGCAAAACTAGCCCCTGCCTTTCTTGAGGCTGCTCAGGTTTACCTGCTGGAAACTAGCACGCGCTTGCAAGCTGTGCAACGCGCGGCGTTGGGCGATGTGCGCCATATCGAGCGGCTGGAGGACCTGCCCGAGGGCCCCGTTTTTGCCGTCGCCAACGAGTTTTTTGATGCTTTGCCCATCCGGCAATTCGTAAAAAACGATTTTGGTTGGCAGGAGCGGTTGGTGGTTGCGGGGCTTACTTGGCGCCTGTCAAACACGGTTCAACGGCCCGATCTGGACAAGAGTTTTGCAGGGCTGGAAACCGGCCGCATTGTTGAAGTCGCCGAGGCCGGCCACGCGGTGGCAAATGCGCTGACCACCCGATTAGCCACCCAAGGCGGCGCTGCTTTGGTGATAGATTATGGCGATTATGATGGCACAGGAGACACGTTCCAAGCCGTGCAGAAGCATAAAAAAGTAGGTGTTTTCAGCGCGCCGGGCGCGGCGGATCTCACAGCTCACGTGCGCTTCAAAGATCTCGTGCAAAACGGCGTGGCGCACGGGTTTTCCACGCAAGGAGACTTCCTGACACGTCTTGGTATCGAGGCGCGAAAACAAACGCTGGAAGCGGCGGGGGCCAAAGGGCTAAGCGCAGAACTGGCGCGCCTGACCGGCTCCGAAGAAATGGGCGACCTGTTTAAAGTTTTGGCTTTAGTGCCAGAAGGTTACGTCGAAATCGCGGGGTTTGAAAATGGCGCTTAAGCCAATTACGTCATCACGGCTTACGGCCCCCCACGGGTTCTTCACCCGTCATGGTGGGGTTTCCACGAGCGTGTTTGCGTCGCTTAATTGCGGCTTTGGCTCGCCAGAAGCGCCAGAGCTTATTTCGCAAAATCGGGCTTTGATAGCTAGTCATGTTAGCGTTGCGCCAGACCGCCTTTTCTCGGTCACTCAAACCCACTCAGCCGATGTGCTCACCATCAACACGCCCGAAGATTTTTCCGATGGTCTTGAAGCCGACGCCATGGTCAGCAACGGCAAAGGCATAGCCCTTGGCGTGCTCACCGCTGATTGCGCCCCCGTGCTATTTCAAGATGCCAAAGCCGGTGTGATCGGCGCGGCCCATGCCGGCTGGCGCGGCGCATTTGGTGGCATTTTAGAGGCCACAATCAAAGCCATGCAAACGCTGGGTGCCACCAATATCAAAGCCGTCATCGGCCCCTGCATCAGCCAAAAAAACTACGAAGTCGGCCCCGAATTTTTCGAAACTTTCATGAATGAAAATTCCAATCACAGCCGGTTCTTCACCAACGCACCGCAAGAAAAGTATCTTTTTGATCTGCCAAGCTTCACGCTGCATCGTCTCCGTCAAGCTGGTGCTATTGAGGCCGAATGGACCGGCCATTGCACCTATGCCACCCCCACAGATTTTTATTCCTACCGCTATTCACAGCATAATAAGCTCCCCAGCTATGGCCGGCTGCTCTCTGTGATTGCCACCTAAACCAAGTCAGCTTGGCTTCATTCTTTTCTGCCAAATACTCTGGGGTGAATGCGCTTGCGCAGAGGGGCAAACCCCCCGCCGAGCCGAAGGCGAGGCCACGCCCAACTGCCGGTGTTTTGCGTAGCAAAATCATCCGGCAGGCGGGAGGGCTACGCTTAGCTTTCGACCCGCGCTTCCATTACATCAAATGGCACGCCTGGCGCGTCTTTTGCATTGCGAATCACCAGTGAGGTTTTAACACTGGCCACATTTGGTGCCGACGTAAGCTCGTGCGTTAGGAAGTTCTGAAAACTCGTCAGGTCCGGCGCGACGCATTTCAAAATGAAATCGATCTCGCCATTCAGCATGTGGCACTCACGCACCAAAGACCAGCCCAGCACCCGCTTTTCAAATTCCACAAGGTCGGTTTCTGCCTGCGAATGCAGCCCTACCATCGCAAAAACCTGCACCTCAAATCCAAGCGCGCGGGCGTTTACATCAGCGTGGTAGCCTTTGATCAACCCCATTTCTTCCAGCGTGCGCACCCTACGCAAGCACGGCGGTGCCGAAATCCCAACCCGCTGGGAAAGCTCCACATTGGTCATCCGGCCATCGGCCTGCAATTCGGCCAGTATTTTCCGGTCAATCGGGTCGAGCTTATTATGAGGCATAATGTTCCTGTTTAGTTTTGTTATTTACCCTTGTTACCTAACCCCGCCAATTTTCGCAATATTGTTTCGCAACATGGCCCGATATTTGCCGGAATCTAGGGGTTCAATCAGCGTGCTAGGCTGCTTATATTGAGGCAAATGAATATGAAAAAGGAACATTCCCATGGGTGACACAAAACACACAAAGCTGCTGATTATCGGTTCGGGGCCGGCGGGCTATACGGCGGGCGTATATGGCTCGCGCGCTATGTTGGAGCCAGTGCTGGTGCAAGGCATTCAGCCCGGCGGGCAGCTCACAATTACCACTGAAGTTGAAAACTGGCCTTCGCGACAAGAGGTGCAAGGCCCTGATTTAATGGTAGAAATGGAAGAGCACGCCCGCGCGGCGGGCACAGAGATTATCTCTGACCATATCAGCGATCTCGATCTTTCCAAGCGGCCTTTTACCGCCCAGGGCGAAACCGGCACCACCTACACTGCAGACGCGGTTATCCTTGCTACAGGCGCGCAAGCCAAGTGGCTGGGGATGCCCTCCGAGGAAAAATTCAAAGGTTTTGGCGTATCTGCCTGCGCTACATGCGACGGGTTTTTCTATCGCGGCCAAGAAATCGTGGTGATTGGCGGCGGTAATTCGGCAGTTGAAGAAGCGCTTTTCCTGACAAATTTCGCCTCCAAGGTCACGCTCATTCATCGCCGTGACGAGCTGCGGGCCGAGAAAATCCTGATCAACCGCTTGATGAAAAATGAAAAGATCGAGCCGCTTTGGTTCCATGAGCTTGATGAAGTTTATGGCGGCGAAAACCCGCTTGGGGTTGAGGGCGTGAAGGTCAAAAACGTAAAAACCGGAGAGATCACCGACATCCCTTGCAAAGGCGTGTTTGTTGCCATTGGCCACGCACCCTCTAACGAGCTGGTGAAAGACACACTTGAAACCCATATGGGTGGCTATGTGGTTACCAAGCCTGACAGCACAGAAACCTCGATTCCGGGTGTTTTTGCAGCGGGAGACATCACCGACTATAAATACCGCCAGGCGATCACCTCGGCGGGCATGGGTTGCATGGCCGCACTGGAAGCCGAGCGCTTCTTGGCTGAGCAAGGGTGAAGCGGCTTTCCGGTAGCTTTTACCGGCTCATAGATGCGGCGCGGGCGGGGGAATTCCTCTCGCCCGCCCGTAGCCCTGAAGGGCGGTTCCACCATGGTGGCCAGCAGGCGATGTATCTTTCAGAGACACCGGAAGGCTGCCATGTGGCCATGGCCTATTACGCCCAAGCGGGCGACCCTGCACAAGCCTTAGCAGCCCTTGAACTCAGCAATGCCATGATCATTGATCTGCGCGACCCCGCCCAATGTGCCCGCTTGGGCATAGACCCGAGCAACGCCAATAACCGCTGGCAAAATGAACGCGCCGAAGGGCTTTCTGCCTCCACGTGGGTGATAAGCGACGCTGCGCGTATGGCTGGAGCTGATGGCATGCTTAGCCCCTCCCGCTCGCGCCCCGCGCTAACTCACTTGACGCTATTTAGCTGGAACAGGCCAAATGGGCCGGAGCTGTGTGTGAAAAATATCAATAATTCACCGGAACAAGTGTAGATTTATTAATCAACCCTTGGTATTGGCTGGAAATAGCGCTAAATTAGGATGCTTCCAGCCCTTAACCGACGGACTCTCATGCAAAATCTGACCCCGATCCCCGAATTATTTGTCTCTCATGATAGCGCTGAAAAGCTAAAGCTGGAGGCCGCCGAACTGCCAAGCTGGGACCTGACAGCGCGGCAGGTTTGCGACCTTGAGCTTTTGATGAACGGTGGTTTTAACCCGCTCAAAGGCTTTATGAGCGAGGCTGATTATAACGGTGTGGTTGAGGATATGCGCCTCACCGATGGGGCGCTGTGGCCTATGCCGATCACGCTAGATGTTTCTGAGAAATTTGCTGAGAGCATTGCCCCAGAGCAAGATATCGCCCTGCGCGACGAAGAAGGCGTGATCTTGGCGATTCTGTCGGTCACCGATCGTTGGACACCTGACAAAGCCCGTGAAGCTGCAAAAGTGTTTGGCGCTGATGATCTGGCGCACCCTGCGGTGAATTACCTGCATAACCACGCGGGCAAGGTTTACCTCGGCGGGCCAATTATCGGCATTCAGGCCCCCGTGCATTATGATTACCGTCGCCGTCGGGACACGCCCAATGAGCTGCGCGCCTATTTCCGCAAAATGGGCTGGCGCAAAGTAGTGGCGTTTCAAACCCGCAATCCGCTGCACCGCGCCCACCAAGAGCTAACTTTCCGCGCCGCGAAAGAAACGCAGGCCAACCTGCTGATTCACCCAATTGTCGGCATGACAAAACCGGGCGATATTGATCATTTTACCCGCGTGCGCTGCTATGAGGCGGTGCTGGATAAATATCCGCAATCGACCACCGCCATGAGCCTGCTTAACCTTGCTATGCGTATGGCCGGCCCGCGTGAGGCCGTATGGCACGGCTTGATTCGCAAAAATCACGGCTGCACCCACTTTATTGTGGGGCGTGATCACGCGGGGCCGGGCAAAAACTCGGCCGGAGACGATTTTTACGGCCCGTATGACGCGCAGGAGCTTTTTCAAAAGCACGAGGCAGAAATCGGCGTAGAAATGGTGCCGTTTAAGCACATGGTTTACGTGCTGGAAAAGGCCCAATATGAGCCAGCTGACGAAGTGGAGGACGGCATGACCGTGCTCAATATTTCCGGCACGGAGCTGCGGCGGCGGCTGGTCGAGGGCCTCGAAATTCCCGATTGGTTCTCTTTTCCCGCAGTGGTCGAGGAGCTTCGGCGCACCAAGCCGCCGCGGCACAAGCAGGGCTTTACGGTATTTTTCACCGGCCTTTCTGGCTCCGGAAAATCCACCATCGCCAATGCGCTAATGGTTAAGCTGATGGAAATGGGTGGCCGCCCCGTTACGCTGCTTGACGGCGACGTGGTACGCAAAAACCTAAGCTCAGAGCTTGGATTTTCTAAAGAGCACCGTGACCTGAACATCCGTCGCATCGGTTATGTGGCGTCTGAAATTACCAAAAACGGTGGCATCGCGATATGTGCACCTATCGCGCCCTATACATCAACGCGCCGCGCCGTCCGCGAAGATATAGAGGCTTTTGGCACGATGATCGAAGTGCATGTAGCCACCTCACTGGAAGAGTGCGAACGCCGCGACCGCAAAGGCCTCTATAAGTTGGCGCGGGCAGGTAAGATTAAGGAATTCACTGGCATTTCAGACCCTTATGAAGCACCTACTGACGCCCAGCTGGTGATAGACACCGAAAATGTGGACGTAGATAACTGCGCCCATCAGGTGATTCTGAAGCTGGAGCAACTAGGCCTTATCGCGGGTTGATCTCGATTTTTTGCGACACAGGTTGCTGCACGTCGCGCCTAAGCTCGATGTGCAGCAACCCGTTTTCCATATAAGCATGGCGCACTTCCACCCCGTCAGCCAGCACAAATCGGCGCTGAAAGTGGCGGGCAGCTATGCCTTGGTGAAGGTATGTGCGCGGAGTTGGATCTTCGATTTGCGAACCCTTGATCATCAGCTCACCATTGGCGAGCGTGATATCGAGGTCATTTTCCGCAAAACCAGCCACCGCCAGTGAAATACGAAAATCGTTCTCCGAAACCTGTTCAATATTATAGGGCGGGTAGCCATCATTTTGCCCGCTGCGCTCCATCAGGCGGTCGAGCCGCTCAAAGCCGAGTAGAAACGGGTGGTTTGCGAAATTTGAGTTGCCCATGCTGACCCCTTTTCAGATATGCTTCAAAATATGGGTGCTAAACGCGCTGGGCGCAAGAGGGTGAGTTGATCAGGCAGCATGGTTGGGCTAAAAGATAGCAAATAGGAGGGTATTATGGGTGAACGCAAAGTCGGAATCGTGATGGGGAGCCAGTCTGACTGGCCCACAATGAAGGAAGCCGCGCTGGTGCTGGATGCGCTGGGCGTGCCCTATGAAACGAAAATCGTGAGCGCGCATCGCACGCCCGACAGGCTGTTTGACTACGCGGAAAATGCGGTCGGAAACCGGATTAAAGTGATCATTGCAGGTGCTGGCGGCGCGGCACATTTGCCGGGCATGCTGGCGGCCAAAACGCGGGTGCCGGTGCTGGGCGTGCCGGTGAAATCGTCTATTCTTTCGGGCTGGGATTCGCTGCTTTCCATTGTGCAAATGCCCAAAGGCATTCCGGTAGGGACCCTCGCAATTGGCCCCGCAGGCGCTGCCAATGCCGGGCTTTTGGCGGCGGCAATTTTGGCAGGGGCCGATATGGAGCTGGCCGCACGGCTAGATACCTACCGCGCTGCGCAAACCGCCAATATCGCCGAGGAGCCCGTGCGTGATTAAAACCATCGGAATTTTGGGCGGCGGGCAGTTGGGGCGGATGCTTTCAATGGCGGCCGCGCGGCTTGGCATCAGGGTGCATATTTATGAACCACAGTCGCAGCCGCCGGCTGGCGATGTGGCAACGCGGGTTTTCACCGCTGGCTATGACGATGTGAATGCCTTGCGGGCGTTTGCTAAGTCCGTCGATATCGTGACTTTCGAGTTTGAAAATATTCCAGCGGCGGCGCTGGATATTGTTGAGGCTATTACACCGGTTTTGCCGCGCCGCAACGCGCTTGAGGTCTCGCAAGACCGCATAACCGAAAAGCATTTTTTACAGGCGCAGAGCGCGGCCGTGGCGCCATTTGTGCAGGTTGATACACTGGCCGATCTTCAGGCCGCGCTGGGCGTGGTCGGCACGCCCGCCATTCTAAAAACCCGGCGTTTTGGCTATGATGGCAAGGGGCAGGTGAGGATTACTGCGCTTGATCAGGCCGAGGAGGCATTTGCATCGCTAGCGGGCGCGCCCGCGGTTTTGGAGCAAATGATCCCGTTTGAACGCGAAATCTCGATTATTGCCGCGCGCAATGCCAATGGCGAAGTTGCGTGCTTTGACCCGGGGGAAAACGTCCATAAAGAAGGGATATTGCACACAACCACCGTGCCCGCCTCGATCTCCCACGCGCTGCAAACAGATGCGGTGCTGCTGGCGGCGCGCATTCTAAATGCGCTGGATTATGTGGGCATAATGGGGGTGGAGTTGTTTGTCACATCGGATGGTTTAATGGTAAATGAAATTGCACCACGTGTGCATAATTCAGGCCATTGGACCCAAGACGCCTGCCTGATTGACCAGTTTGAGCAGCATATCCGCGCCATCGCGGGCTGGCCGCTAGGGGACGGGCAAAGGCATAGCGATGCTGAGATGACAAATCTGATCGGTGATGATGTTAACCAATTGGAAGAGTGGCATAATTCAGCCATTCATCTTTATGGAAAAGTTGAAGTGAAGTCCGGGCGAAAAATGGGACATGTGAACAATATTAGCCCGATAAGCGCCTGACCGAAAGCCGGTCAGGCAGCTATGGTTTAGCCATAAACCTTTTCTTTGCCGAACTTCTTGGTCAGCATATAATAAATCACCGCGCGGTATTTATTGCGGTTGGATTTGCCATAGGTTTCGATAGCTTCATCAATGGCAGCCATAAGCTCCGGTCCGTCTTTCAAGCCGAGCTTATTCATCAGAAAATTGTTTTTCACAGTTTCTAGCTCGGAAGCCTGCGAGCCCGCAACGGTGGAAGCATCGGCATTATAAATAGCCGGACCACAGCCGATGGTGACTTTGGTCAGCAGGTCCATATCGGGGGCCATACCACATTTATCTTTTAGATCAGATGCATAGATTGCAATCAGGTCGTCTCTCTTACCCATGGGGGTTCTCCTCGCTTGGTTTACATGCATATAGTATGATATTCTTGTGTTTCACGCAACATTTTGTGGCATTGACCGCACGGTCAGGGTATTGATGGTCGGAAATCCGCCCAAATTCAGGAGCCAAAAATGACCGAAGCTTACATTTGTGACTATATTCGCACCCCGATCGGCCGCTATGGAGGCGCGCTAAGTGCCGTGCGGGCAGATGATTTGGCGGCGATGCCAATAGCGGAATTGCTGCGCCGAAATGCGGGGCTGAACCCCGCCAAAATTGACGAAGTGTTCCTTGGTTGCGCCAACCAGGCGGGAGAGGATAACCGCAATGTGGCGCGCATGGCAGGGCTTCTGGCGGGGCTGCCAGAGGTGGTGCCGGGGGTTACGCTGAATAGATTATGTGCATCCGGTATGGACGCGGTGATAGCTGCGGCGCGTGGCATTAAAGCGGGTGAAATTGAGCTGGCAATTGCAGGGGGCGTGGAGAGCATGTCTCGGGCGCCGTTTGTTATGCCCAAGGCGGGGGCAGCGTTTTCACGGCAGGCGGAGGTGTACGACACCACCATTGGCTGGCGCTTCGTAAACCCGGTATTGCAGGCGCAATACGGGATAGATTCAATGCCGGAGACGGCGGAGAATGTGGCCGCGGATTTCTATGTTTCACGGGAGGATCAGGACGCATTTGCCATGCGCTCACAAGAGCGGGCGGCGGCATCGCGGGCACGGTTGGCGCGTGAAATTGTGGCCGTAACGGTGAGGGGCCGGAAGGGCGATACGGTGGTGAATGCGGACGAGCACCCACGCCTGAGCAGCCTTGAAAAGCTGGCGGCACTGCGGGCGCCTTTTCGTGAGGGAGGCTCAGTTACAGCAGGGAATGCCTCGGGGGTGAATGACGGCGCGGCGGCGCTTATTGTGGCATCAGAGGCGGCAGTAAAGGCGCATGCGCTACGGCCAATTGCCAAAGTGTTGGCAGGGGCCTCGGCGGGAGTTGCGCCGCGTATCATGGGCGTTGGGCCGGTGCCCGCCACGCAAAAACTCTGCGAAATGCTAGGAATTTCGGTGCAAGATTTTGCAGTTATCGAACTTAATGAGGCCTTTGCAGCCCAAGGCCTTGCTGTTTTGCGACAATTGGGCATTGCTGATGATGCAGCGCATGTAAACCCCAACGGCGGGGCGATTGCGCTGGGGCATCCACTTGGGATGTCTGGTGCGCGGCTGGCGGGCACCTTGGCAATGGAGCTTGAAAAGGGCGAGAAAGGGTTGGCGACCATGTGTGTGGGCGTGGGGCAAGGGATAGCCTTGGCGCTTGAAGGCGTTTAGCGTTTGGGCTTGTAGCTGAGCAGCCGCAGGGCGTTGAGGGTTACCAAAACGGCGGCGCCAGTGTCTGCCATAATCGCCATCCACAAAGATGTGATTCCAAGATGAGTGGTGACCAGAAAAACTGCCTTCAGGCCCAAGGCGAGGCTAATATTCTGGTAGATGTTTTTCATGGTCGTTTGTGATAGGTCAAGTAGGGCCGGAACATCAGAAACCCGCGCGTGTAGCAGGGCCGCGTTTTTGGCTGGTCTAGCCCAGCGAAACTTTCTCCATGCCTACA
>WTAL01000264.1 GCA_013139635.1 Paracoccaceae bacterium | reverse complement strand
CATCAATCGGCACAAAGGCCTCTTTACGGCGGGTTTTGGTATTGTGGAGCTTAATCATAGGGGTATCCAGACGCGGGTTTGCCGCGACAGGCCTAGCATTTCAAACTTGATTTGGAAATAAAGAACCCGCCGCTTAACGATGTGTTAGCAGAAAATACAAATAGAGCAGGTGCAAATCGAGGTTCTCATGTTTGATTTGCTAGCAGCAATCGGCACTTAGCGCAAGCCTGTGCCTTTCATTAACCAATTCAGCATTGGTTTACCTCCCTCAACATCTCGTTAAGTCTTTAATTTTAAACACAAAAAACTTTGAGATGCAGAAAGGCTTGGCTATGCATAGTTAAAACAAGCCCCTGTGTATTCGGCAAAGGAAATTAGCCATGAGTAGCTATGAGATAACTTTTTATTCCCGGGATGATCTAACTTTCGGCCGAGATGCGAATGGCGGCTTTACCGTTACGGTAAAAGAAGGCGCTACCCCCGAGACGATAAAAATTGTTGATAACGATAAGGGCGAGGCCGGAGATACCTTCTCAGGTGGCACGGGGCGCGGCTCCAACGCACATGAGCATAATCAGGAAGCCTATGGCAGCTCTAATGGCACCAGTTTTGATGGTGACCCTATTCAGCCCATAGCCGCGCTTCCCAGCCAAGGAAACCCAGATGACCAGATTATGGCCATCGGGATAGGTGACCCAGCGCATACTATTGGTTATGGCTTTACCTATGAGCCGGTGGCGGGTGAAACCGTTTCGTTTAATTATCAGGGTTATGACCGTTCGCCGAGCTACGAGTCAGAATCGCTTTATGTTGAAGGGGAGGGGGGCGGCTCTGGCGCTTCGTCCGGCGGTTCTACCTCCGGTTCAGAAGAGATCGCATCTGAACCTAGCGCCTCAAGCAGTCCTTCGTCTTCAAGTGGTGCAAGCGAGTCCTCCAGTTCGAGCCGTTCGTCTGGTAGTTCCGAAACATCCGGCGCGAGCAGCGGCACATCCGGCTCGTCCGGCGGTAGCAGCACGTCTGGCCCGTCTGGCGGCAGCGGTACGTCTGGCTCGTCCGGTGGCAGTGGTGCGTCTGGCTCGTCTGGCGGCAGCGGTACGTCTGGCTCGTCCGGTGGCAGCGGCACATCCGGCCCGTCTGGCGGCAGCGGCCCATCTGGTGGCGGCTCTGGCCCCTCTGATCCGCCTTGTTTTACACGCGGTACGGCTATCCGCACTTTGCGTGGCGAAGTCTTGGTGGAGGACTTGGTTATTGGCGATTTACTTTGGACCGAAGGGCACGGCATGCAACCTATCCGCTGGATATACCAGCGTGAAATTGCCGCTAAGGGGAGGTTTGCCCCCATTAAGATTGCCGCAGGCACATTGGGCGCTGATCGCGATATCCTCGTTTCACCAGCGCACCGCATGCTCATGCAGGGCCCGAATGTCGAGGTGCTATTTGGTACGCCCAAAGCCCTAGTTGCGGCCAAAGATCTTGTAAACGGCAACACAATCACCCGCGAAACCACGCTAGAAACGGTGGAATACTTCCACATCTTGTTTGACCAGCATGAAGTTTTGCAAGCCCATGGCACCCTGTCTGAAAGCTTCTTTCCTGATGCGGCGTCAATTGATGATGTCGATACGGCCCAGCGCGAAGAGTTGTTTGCGCTGTTCCCCGAGCTGGAGTTCAGTTCACTTGGGTATTCAATAGCTTATCCGGGGTTAATGCCCTACGAGGTGGCCTTGCTGGGGCGTTCGGTATCCTGACGCGGCCTCTTGGCGGGGGTGAGTTTTTTAAACCCCCGCGCGATTTTTTTAAGTCGAGGCGCAAAAAACAGCCACAGCCCGCTGAGTGAGAAAAACACCATCGCAACCGCCGTAATATCGGCCAGCCATGTGCCAAGATCAGAGTTAAGCCAGCCACGCACGTGCAACCACTTAAACACCGAAGCCCAGTAAATCTTTTTGTGCAGCAACGTGCCATCGGGTGCAAAAGTGCGCCGCGTCAGGTTGGTTTTTACAAAATAATGCCCAGTATCCTGCGTGATAATAATCCGGCCCGAGTCTTTTTTGAAGATAAAACTGTCATGGTCATGATATGTATCGTCTTTGAGGCTTTGCACGTCTTCATTCGGCCAATAGGTTTTGGCGATCGCCAGCGCCTGTGTGACCGTAACGTCTTGCACCGGCCAATCGGCAAACTGGCTTTCGTCATATGCACTGCTGCCGATCCAGTCGAGCACCAGTGATTTATGGTTGAGGTAAAGCCCCGTGAGGCCGATCACAAATATCCAAGGAAAAACAATCACCCCAAGCCAGCCATGGGTGACCCGAAAAAACTTGAGGAGTTTGGCTTTGGTGGCCTGCTTCATTTCATTATCCTATTAATGCCGCTGATTCGATATTGAAATACCGCAGGCCAGCTAACGATTAGCTGACAAAGCCCCGCTATTTTGGAGTCATCCTTATCGCAGCGTCTAGCCGGATAACCTCGCCATTCAGCATCTGGTTTTCTACGATGTGGCGCACGAGGTCGGCAAACTCGGAGGGCTTGCCAAGGCGCGGCGGAAACGGCGCCTGTGCGCCCAAACTTTCCTGAATTTCCGGCGGTAACCCTTCCAGCATCGGCGTTAAAAACAACCCCGGTGCAATGGCCATTACCCGCACACCACTGCGCGCCATATCCCGTGCCATCGGTAGGGTTAGCGCCGCCACGCCACCCTTGGACGCCGCATAGGCCGCTTGGCCAATTTGCCCTTCAAAAGCCGCCACACTGGCGGTGTTAATAATCACCCCGCGCGCGCCGTCATCATCCAGCGGGCTTTGCGCTGCCATCAACGCCGCGCACTGGCTGGCCACGTTAAAGCTACCAATCAGGTTTATGCCAATCGCCTTGGCAAACAGGGCCGCATCGTGGGCATTGCCGTCACGATCCACCGTTTTGGCCCCCGGTGCAATGCCCGCACAATTCACGCAAATACGCGGCGAAAGGCCAGCGAGGCCAGCCGCCACCGAAGCGGCATCAGACACATCGACCATGTGAAAACTACCGCCAATTTCGGCCGCCACAGCCGCACCGCGCTCACCGTTCATATCAAATACCGCTACCTGCGCGCCAGCCGCAGCCAGCATCCGCGCCGTCGCTTCCCCAAGGCCCGAGGCCCCGCCGGTAACAACCGCCTGCAATCCGTCAATCTGCATCTTAAACCCTTTCAATCGCGATGGCCGTGCCCTCGCCGCCGCCAATGCAAATCGCCGCCACGCCCTTTTGCAGCCCGCGCCGCTTGAGCGCGTGCAAAAGCGTCACGATTATCCGCGCGCCCGAGGCCCCAATAGGATGCCCCAGCGCCGTCGCCCCGCCATTTACGTTCACAATATCCCGCGCCAAACCCATTTCAGCCATAAACGCCATCGGCACCACGGCAAAGGCCTCGTTAACCTCCCAAAGATCCACATCCGCCGCCTCCCAGCCGATTTTAGCCAGCAGTTTTTGCGCTGCCGGAACCGGCGCGGTCGTAAACCACCCCGGCGCCTGCGCATGGCTTTCATGCCCCAAAATCCGCGCCAAAGGCGTTAGCCCCCGCGCCTTCGCCTCGCTCTCCCGCATTAAAACCAGCGCCGCCGCGCCATCCGAAATCGAGCTGGCATTCGCCGCCGTCACCGTGCCATCTTGCTTAAACGCAGGCCGCAAGTTCGGGATTTTCTCAGGCCGCGCATTGCCCGGTTGCTCGTCCACAGAAACGCTCACTTCGCCCTTACGGGTTTTCAGCACCACTGGCGCCACCTCATCCGCAAAAGCCCCGCTTTCAATCGCGTTCACAGTATTGCTGAGTGATTTCAAGGCATAAGCGTCTTGGTCTTCACGGGTAAACTGGTATTTCTCGGCGCAATCCTCAGCGAAAGACCCCATCAGGCGGCCCTTGTCATAAGCATCTTCCAGCCCGTCAAGGAACATGTGGTCAATCACTTCCCCATGCCCAATCCGCGCCCCGCCGCGCATTTTTGGCAATAAGTAGGGCGCGTTGGTCATGCTCTCCATGCCCCCCGCAACCACTACATCGCCATTGCCAGCCAATAGCTGGTCATGCGCCATCATCGTAGTTTTCATCCCCGAGCCGCACATTTTATTTACCGTGGTGGCCGGAACCTCCTCGCCCAGCCCCGCCGCAAACCCAGCCTGTCGCGCAGGCGCTTGCCCTTGCCCTGCTGGCAACACACAACCCATCAGCAGTTCGCTAATTTGGTCAGCCTCCACGCCCGCGCCAGTCAGCGCTGCCTTAATCGCCGCCCCGCCAAGCTCACCCGCGCTGGCCCCACTTAAAGCCCCTTGAAACCCGCCCATAGGCGTGCGCGCGGCACCAACAATTACGATAGGATCGGACATAGCATAACCTCATATTTAACTGACCGTTTGTTCAGTTATACGCCAAATGCCCTACATGTCACCCAAAAACTCAAACACTCCAAAAGAACCGCTCTTCAATGTGGAGTGATCGCCAACAGTGGCTGACACAAAGGGAGCATATTGTTGCCAAAATCCACGACTACGGCAGAACCTTGGAATGTGTCAAAACCTTGGAATGTGTCAAATCAAAAAAAGCAACCAAAGGTAGGCGAGGTTATATTTACAGTATGCCATTGGGGGTGTCACACTTTCATTTTCAAACATCGTTCGCCCGCTTTTGGTGCTCTGGAATGAAGAAGCTATTATTGCAAAACACTAACAACGTAGGGAAATCCAATGAAAAATTTATTCCAGATGAGCTTGCAACCCTGTACGGTACTATGGCCATTTCGCGAATCTCAGCAGCGCGAACCGCTGCTACGCTCAAGGCTATGCCCGATATTCAGGAAGCGTTAAAAAAGCTACCAATAAAAAGGAAATCCCTAAAGCTAAATCAATCGGTAGGTTTGATGTAGAAAACGGCGGAATGGATCAGGAATTTGAAGATTTTATGACCGATGGTTTTGAAAGCGTTGTTCCCGGATTTGGCGGCTGGACAGTGAAACCGTTTCCAGTGCCTATTATTCCTGACAGTGTACTTCGGTGCGTAAAAATATTGCGAGCCTTGAACACTGCGCGTGAGGATAGAAAACTTCAACAAGAAGCGGCCGATAAATTGGAGCAACTGGTAAATGCATTGGGCGAAAATGCGCACCCGCTCATAATTTTGTTTGCTGCGTTGTTTAAATACGGCCTGCAAGAAGTGCAGGACCGCGTGCAGGAGCTGGATGATTTAATAGACGGGCTCATGCGCTCCGGTTTCGCCGAGGGTTGTTTTTAGCAAACGACTTAGCCCTTTTCAGCGGTGCCGCGCTCGCGGTAAGGCGTGGTGTTAAAATGGGCGCGGTAGCATTTTGAAAAATGCGAGGGCGAGGCAAAACCGCTGGCCAGCGCCACATTTATCACCGACATGTCGGTTTGCATCAGTAGGTTGCGCGCCTTTTGCAGCCGCAATTCCATATAATACCGCTTGGGCGAGCGGTTCAGGTAGCGCCGAAATAGCCGCTCCAACTGGCGGGTAGACATCCCCGCCTGCGTCGCCAGCTCCGGTGGAGAAATCGGCTCCTCAAGGTTGCCCTCCATCATTTTAATGACGCCTGAAAGCTTGGGGTGCCGCACGCCAATGCGGGTTGGAATGCTCAGGCGCTGCTCGTCTTTGCCTGTGCGGGCCGTGGTGTAAATCATCTGATCCGCCACCGCATTCGCGAGGTCCGGCCCATGCTCCGCAGAAATCAGCGCGAGCATCAGGTCAGAGGCTGCCGCTCCGCCCGCAGCTGAATATCGGTTTTTGTCGACCACAAAAACCGAGCTTGAAACCTCCAGATCAGGAAAATCCTCAATCAGACTCTCGCGGTTTTCCCAGTGAATAGTGGCACGGCGCCCCTGCAACAGCCCTGCCTTTGCCAGTAAATATGTGCCCGTGCACAGCCCGCCAAAGGCCACGCCCCGCCGGGCTTCCCGCCGTGCCCAATTTAAATGCTTGGGCGTAACGGCGGCTTTCACCTGCGACCCCCCGCACACCAAAACCGTATCTTCTCGGCCCAGCTCCTCGAGCGGGCCATCAACGGCTATATGCAGCCCCGTCGAGCAGACCACGGGTGCGCCGTTTTCAGTCACAACTTGCCATTCGTAAACCTCGCGCCGCGCCATGCGGTTGGCCAGCCGCAAGGCCTCAATCGCGTTGGAAAACGCGATCAGCGAATAGTTTGGCAACAGTAAAAAAATAAAACGGCGCGGTTTGAGGGCGGTGTTTGACATGGGAACCTGCAAAATAAATGTGGAGATTAACCGCTGGAAAGACCCTGCTGGTAACATTATTCATCTTGTAGATTTTATAGCGCTGGTCAATACAAAAACTGTCGTTATGATGAGCTTTGTTAATTTTCAACTAGGAGTAAAAACAATGGGAAACACTTGGACCAAATCTGACTGGCGCAGCAAGCCCCGGATACAGATGCCCGAGTATTTAGACGAGGCGGCCCTCACAGGCGTAACCGATCGTTTAGCCCGATACCCATTGTTAGTATTTGCAGGCGAAGCCCGCCGCCTAACCCGCGCTTTGGGCGAAGTGGCCGAGGGCCGGTCTTTCCTGCTGCAAGGCGGCGATTGCGCTGAGAGCTTTGATGAGTTTTCGTCAGATATGATCCGCGATACTTATAAAGTGATGCTGCAAATGGCGGTGGTGATGACCTTCGGCGGGCAAACTCCGATTGTTAAGGTTGGCCGCATGGCGGGGCAATTTGCCAAGCCACGCTCAGCTGATACTGAAACCGCTGACGGCGTGGAGCTGCCGAGCTATCGCGGCGATATCATCAACGGGTTTGAGTTTAACTCTGAGAGCCGGATACCGGACCCCGAGCGGATGCTGCGGGCCTACACCCAATCAGCGGCGTCGCTGAACCTGATTCGCGCGTTTTCACAAGGCGGTTTTGCCGATATTAAGCGCGTGCATCAGTGGACGCTGGAAAGCACCGAAGGCGGGGCTGGCTATGAGGAATATCACCAGCTTGCGCGGGATATTTCCAAGAGCTTGGCGTTTATGGAAGCGGCTGGGATAAGCGGCGAAACTGTGGACGCGATGAAGCGCGTAAGCTTTTACACCAGCCACGAGGCGCTTTTACTTGAGTATGAAGAGGCGCTTTGTCGGCAGGATTCTGAGACCGGCGACTGGATTGCCGGCACGGGCCACATGATCTGGATCGGCGATCGCACCCGCCAGCTTGACGGCGCGCATATCGAATTTGCCCGTGGGGTTATTAACCCGATCGGCATGAAATGTGGGCCTTCCATCACGCCTGATGAGCTGCTGGCGCTGATCGACAAGCTGAACCCCGAAAATACGGCAGGGCGGCTGACGCTTATTTGCCGCTTTGGCGCGGGCGAAGTTGGCAAGCACCTGCCCGAGCTTATTCGCGCGGTTGAGCGTGAGGGCCGTAAGGTGGTTTGGTCTTGTGATCCGATGCACGGCAACACGATTAAATCGGAAAGCGGCTATAAAACCCGTCCGTTTGATCGGGTGCTGGGCGAGGTTCAGGAGTTCTTTGCTATTCATAAATCTGAAGGCACCCACGCCGGTGGTGTGCATTTTGAGATGACGGGCAAAGACGTGACCGAATGCACAGGTGGTTTGCGTGAAGTACGCGACGAGGATCTTTCAAGCCGTTACCACACGGCCTGTGACCCGCGCCTGAATGCGTCGCAATCGCTTGAGCTGGCGTTTTTGGTAGCGCGTGAGCTGCAAGCGCAAAACGAGGCCCGCGCGCGTGGCTGATATGATCATGGTGCTGACCTCGGCTAACGGGGTCAGTGATGAGCAAGTGGCGCAGGCGCTTTCGGGCTTGGACTCGGTGGCGCCGCGTCGACTTTCAGCGTGTGCTGTTGATGTGGTTTTGCGCGGCGCGCGGCCAGCGGTGGTGCTTGCTGGGGTGGACGTGAACTTTGTGCCCGCCTTGAATCGTGAGAAAA
>WTAL01000219.1 GCA_013139635.1 Paracoccaceae bacterium | reverse complement strand
ATGGGGATGGTGTTTCCGCGCGCTTTATTGAAAACTGATTTTGATAATGTCGCGGCGCTTAGCAATGTGGAAACGCCCGTATATATTGTGCATGGAAGCCGCGATCGCGTGATCCCTGCCCACTTTTCAGAAGCGCTTAAGGCGCAGCTGGAAGCGTCGGGCGGCGCGGTTTCTAGGCGGGTTCTGGCTGGCGTGGGGCATAACGGGCTATTTGACAGCCCGAGATTTGATGCCATTATGCAGGAAATACTAAGGGAATAATATGCGACAAATTTTAACAATTACGCTGAATCCGGCGTTGGATTCAGCAGCCGATGTGGAAGAGGTTGTGCCAGACTTGAAGCTGCGCTGTGAAAACCCGAGCTTGGAGCCCGGCGGCGGCGGGGTGAATGTTTCGCGTGCGATCTCGCTTTTGGGCGGGGAAAGCCGGGCGTTTGTGGCGCTTGGCGGCGCTACTGGCAATATGATGGCGGAGCTTTTGGGTGAGGCTGGCGTGAATGTGCAGCGCTTTGACGGGCCGGGGATGACCCGCCAAAGCACGGCGATTTTGGAGACCAGCACGGGGCGGCAATTTAGGTTTGGCCAGCCGGGGCCGGAGTGGCAGGCGGAAGATGCCGCGCGGGCGATGGTTGAGATTATTTTGGAAGCGGATATGCTGGTGGTGGCCACGGGCAGCCTGCCCCCCGGTGTGCCGGATGACTTTTATGTGCAGCTTGGGCGGCGGGTAAAAGCGGCGGGGTCCGAGATGATTGTGGATACCTCGGGCAGGGCGCAAAAGGCAGTTTTGGCTGGGGGCCACGGACTGGTGAAGGTGCTGCGGATGGACCGGCACGAGTCTGAGCAGCTGGCGGGGGAACCGCTGGAAACCCCGCAGGCAGCGGCGCGGTTTGCGCAGTCGATTGCTGTGCAGGGGCTGGCGGAGCTGGTGATTATGGCGCGGGGCGCAGATGGCTCGGTTTTTGCTAGCGCTACGGGGTGCTTTCACTGCGTTTCGCCCAAGGGTGAAGTGGTGAGCAAAGTGGGCGCGGGGGATAGTTTTGTAGGCGGGCTGACGCTGGGGCTGGCGCGCGGGCTTAGCTTTGAGGACGCCGGAAAGCTAGCCACGGCCACGGCGGCGGCGGCGGTGATGACACCGGGCAGCCAGCTTTGCGAAAAATCCACCACCGAGCGGTTGTTGGCGGATACGACGCTGGTGCGGCTTTAATCGGCGATCAAATCTTCCATAAACAAAGAAATAAGCTGGGTGCGGCCATTGGCACCAGCTTTGCGAAAAACAGCGTTTACTTGCGCCAATACTTTTGCCTCGCACCTCGGCAATTTCAGTATTTGATAGTCCTTTCAAAATAAACAGCCCTACATCTCGCTCAGAGGGCGTGAGGCCCCATTAGCTAAAGCTCTACTGAATAAGTTCAAAAAAAGCGCTGCGGATGACCAGCATCTTCCTGTCCATCTCTTTGTGCTCCCGAGCTAGGTTTCGAAACGCAATAATCCCGAGAATTGAGCCAAGGAGCAACGCCGCAATTGTGATCAGTTGCACGGCTTCTCTGAATTCCCAACTGAGAGGCACGCTTCTTAGGCCAAGTATTTCCGACCCAAGATCAAAGATAAAGAACCCTGAGAAAATGAACTGGATGGCGACGATACTTCCGAGCAAGGCCCGATCTCGGCGTAGTTTTAAATTTGGCATGCAGTCAGGCTCTTTCTTGGTTTGCAAACG
Organism: Paracoccaceae bacterium; assembly: GCA_013139635.1. GTDB lineage: Bacteria > Pseudomonadota > Alphaproteobacteria > Rhodobacterales > Rhodobacteraceae > UBA3077. The sequence continues at coordinate 1,617 of WTAL01000219.1, read as the reverse complement.
CTTTCGTGGGCAAGTGAGAAGGTGATATATGCGCGGGAAGAGTGGCTATTCCCGCACTTAAGGGGGGGTGGGGATTATGAGTGCGGTGCAGGGGTTGGTGGCGGTGTTGGCACCGATGTAGACCCCGAAATTGTAGCTGGCGGAAGGGGGGGTGCGAGCCAAGTTGGCTGCCCGCGCCCGTATTGTTGTAGCTTTGGGTGGAATCTCGCATCAATTCATTTGTGGCGGTGCTCATGACGATCTCACGCACGCCCATTGGCCCCGTGGCAAGCCCTTTTTCGCGGCCCAGCAACGTGCGGCGGATTTCGATATAGGTATAGCCTTCGGCTTTCAGGGTTTCGACCAGCGCGATGATTTTTGGTAATTGTGCGATTGTGCTGTTTAGCACTACGATCTCAACATTCGTGGGTGATGTGGTTTGGGCATATGCGGCACCAGTGCACAGGCATGTGGCAATGAGACCGGCTGATATGATCTGTCTTAGGTTCATCGTGTTTCTCCTAGCATTTCGCTATCCAGAGTGATGGCGATTGAGAGGATGATGGCACTGACGATGGTGAGCATGATATAGGGCTAGGGGGCTAGACGCTATATTTAAGCCGTGGTTTAGGATGCTTTAGAGTGCAAATCGTTGTAGTGCGTTAATTATAAGCGATAAAATCGGCTCCCCACAGGCGTGTTATTTATTCAGTAAATCACGGTCAAGCGATGTTGGCATAGTCATTTAGACCTGTGGTTTATAAGGATTTGGAACTGAGGTTAGCGCAGGGAGGCGGCTAGCAGGGCTTTGGTATAGCTCGATTGCGGGGTGTCAAAAATAGCTTGGGCGGGGCCGGATTCGACCACGTCTCCGTCTTTCATCACCAGCACTTTGTGGCTAAGGGCGCGCACGACGCGCAGGTCGTGGCTGATGAAAATGTAGGAGAGGCCGTGGCGTTTTTGCAACCCGCGCAGGAGATCAATTATTTGCAGTTGCACGGTCATGTCGAGGGCCGACGTAGGCTCGTCTAGCACTAGAAGTTTGGGCTGGAGGATGAGGGCGCGGGCGATGGCGATGCGCTGGCGCTGGCCGCCGGAGAACTCGTGCGGGTAGCGGGATTTCATGGCGGGGTCTAGGTCAACTTCGTGTAATACGTTATCTACCAGTTGGGTGCGGTCGCCGGGCAAATTGTGCACCGAGAGGCCCTCGGCGATGATTTCTTCCACCGTCATGCGAGGGGAAAGCGAGCCGAAGGGGTCTTGGAATACGATCTGGATATCACGGCGTTTGGCGCGGAGGGCGGTGCCGGTGAGGGTGTCTATACGGTTGTTTAGCAGGGTGATTTCGCCGCTTGAGGCGATGAGGCGCAGCACGGCGAGGGCCACCGTGGTTTTGCCGGAGCCGCTTTCGCCAACAATGCCGAGGGTTTCGCCTTTTCGCAGGGAAAAATCAACTTTGTTAACGGCTTTGATATGGCCCACGACCTTCTTGAGCAGGCCGCGCTGGACGGGGAACCAGACGCGGAGCTCTTTGCTGTGCATCACTTCTGGTGCGTTTTCTGGCACGGGGTCGGGCGTGCCGTCGGGCACGGCGTCCATCAGCTTGCGGGTGTAGGCGTGGGCGGGGTTGGCGAAAAT
>WTAL01000106.1 GCA_013139635.1 Paracoccaceae bacterium | reverse complement strand
CAAAAAACTGGCCAAACTAGCCCCAGGCCCAATCCGGACCAGAGCCACCGTATGAAACAAGGGCGGGAGCCGTTTATGCAATGATGCGATCCGGTGGAAACGTGAGCTTTTCAACAGAATAAGCCCAGCGGAGACATTGCAGCCATCAGAGAGTTAAACGGCAAAGTCCGGTGTAAAAAGAAACCGAGAAAGCCACTTGCAATGATTCGGCTCGTGGTTGACAGTTGTATTCAGAAATGTTGCCGTGAAGGAAGTGTGGTGCGTCTACTAACATATTTGAAATTTCTGAACATTACTTGCCTGCTAGTGCTGTCAGCTTGCGGTGACGTAGGGGGCGGGCAAGCGCAGTACGATTTACTTTCAAGTCGGCTTGGCAACTACGTGATTAGGAATACAGCGCAACAACGTCCAATCTACTTTATTTCGTTTAATACTGGTCAGTTCATACGAGAAAGCGATCAAAGTTATGTAGCCACTTTCATTGGAAGGGACCAGCGAGCGCGTTTTGTGACACAACGGAGCCAGGCAACGGCGGTTATAGCAGTTTCGATCGAACGTTCGCCAAAGCGCCGTTCAAACGGTCTGACCACTTACACTATTTCGACATCACTTGTGACAGGTCCAGCTACAGCGCGTCCGGGTTTTGTAATTCGAACAACAAGCGTCGACATTGATTGCGACCCAAATTTAAGATATACAGCCACGTATTCCTGCCGAAATCGCTCCGGTGTGCCTTTGGCGAGAGCTATTCAGGAATTAGCGAGAGTTTGATGAAAAAAATACTTTTGGGTTTGACTGCATGCATCGCGATGTCCTGCACTCAGTTGGTTCAAGAAGGAGGCTTCGGACGCGTTTCCTCCGACACGCGATCGGAACAGGCTGAACGAATTGGACTGTATCTTAAGCGCAGAACAGGCGGGTCGCGGAATTTTACATTTACCTATTCCGGTAGCGAGGCTATGCGTTATTCGAAACCGTTAGAAGACCTTGTTTCGAGAATGGTTTTTCTCGGAGCGCACTTCAACCACAGCTCTGCAAATTTCCGCTTTGTTGTCCAGAAACGCCGGACCGGAGACCGCTCTGAGTCAATCGCTGTTTCGATCGTAAGCAACCATCCTTCTGACTATGGGCGCGTATTTATGTCTTCGAGAGAACAGGGCCCATGTTTGTTTGGGGGTGCATCAGATTGTGAAGCGGTCCTTGATCTCGTGGTCGAGAGGCTTGTTTTTAGTCTCGGTCCTAATGGTCCATAAACCCACAAGACGAGGGGTCGGAGGCACATCGATCACGGGTCCGAATTCCCTTCACACCAGAGTTGTAATCTTCTCGAGAGTAAAACTCCGCCAGGCGATTTAGTTCTTGCTCAATCGATTGCGAAGAATGGATTGCTGTTTCGTCAACGCTCACCCTAACGTTTGATCGTCCAATAAATCGCGACCTTTCATTTGTATGGCGTGCGTAGTGATCGGCCCCTGTGGCATCGAATATGTCTTCGCCAATTATTGATCTTTCATTGTGGTCGGCGAAATGTATGTGTCGTTCTTCGCTGTCGATGATCGTTCTTCCGCAGAAATTTCCGACCATATCAAAGTGGTCAATTTTATCACTCGCTATCTTTATTGATCTCAAAAGTACGTTTTTCTCGTGAATGTCAGTCTCTACGGTCTCACCGTCAATATCGTTGCAGGTGGCAAATGTTGTGCCATCGTCACGATCAATATTGATCCGATCTAGCTGCCGGGCCATACGTACAATTCGCATGGCCTGAGCGGCCGAAACACCATTCTGTCTTTGCTCGATGCGAGCGAGTTCATCCAGTTGGGATCTTGACATTCGACGCGTACTTCTGGTGAGGCTAAATGCTCGGACGGCCATCGCATTGCTTCGCCCGATCGATGACGTGACCCCCACAGATCGCGCTACCGCACCTCTTGCCAATCCTGCTGCCAGCCCTCGGCCAATGACTAATCGCGAAAGTGCCAGCAGGGGCAGGCAACCTGAGTTGAATAACGTCGTGGAAACGAGCAACCCAGTAATAAAGCATCTACGGTTCATATTTACGGATACTACTCGAGTTTGTGAGCTAGCGAAAGACTCCGATCTGACAAAAAAGCAGAAAATGTAGAAGAACGATTTTTTGAACTGCTTGGTCATGACCTTCTGTCAGAGTGGTGAATAAATTTCATGGTGCTCACCAGTGTCCAAATGGCAGCTTGCTCGCGACCCGGTCATATGATCGCGTTGCAGCGTTCGACACGTTGGGCTCACCGCCGCTATTCGCTGCGGTTTGGATGAAGATCTACTATGGGGCTGGAAGCTGCCGTTAGACGGGGTTGTCACGAAGGGCCGCTCAGGGCCGTTCTAGACTTCAGTAGATCAAAATCGAATGACGTGTTTCGCCGCTTTGCCGACCTCGGCTCGGATTGTGATGAAAGTCCAGTTTGGGTCAGAATTGCTTGACGTTTAGGCCAATATTGCGTGACGCCACTCGCTGATAAGATTCAGAAAATACGATGTATCGAGTCAAAGATGCGCGACATTCCACATCCACGCTATTTGGCCCTGCCAAAGTGCGGGCTATTTTCCCCGTATCATATCTGCGGCTTTTTCGGCGATCATGATTGTGGGCGCGTTGGTGTTGCCGCCGATCAGGGTTGGCATAATGGACGCATCTACCACCCGCAGATTTTCGACACCATGAACCCGCAACTCGGGATCAACCACCGCCGTTTCATCCACGCCCATTTTGCAGGTGCCAACCGGATGATAGATGGTATCACCGCGGGCGCGGATGTGTTTTTCCCATGCAATGACATCCATATCTTTGGTCACGCCATAAAGCTCTTTATGGCGGTATTTTGCCAAAGCGGGCGCCTCAAGGATATTGAGCGCCATCTTGGCCCCCTTGATGGTCAGCGCAAGGTCGCGCGGGTCTGAAAGGAAATTCGGGTCTATCCCCGGATCGGCCATCGGGTCTGCGCTTTGCAAGAAAACCTCACCGCGCGAATACGGGCGAAGCGCGCATACATGGCAGCTATAGCCATGACCAAAATGCAGCTTTCTGGCGTGGTCATCAACAATTGAAATTACAAAATGCAGCTGAATATCGGGGCGGTCAAGTGCGGGGTCCGACTTCAAAAATGCCGCCCCCTCGGCAAAGGGCGAAGACACTATGCCGGTGCCGTCTTTGCGCCACCTCAAAAGCGCTTTTATCAGCCGAAAGGTTGCCCGCAGGCCTATGCCAAAGTTGTCGGTGTCTTTGGTTTTGTAAGCCTGAATAAAATCAAAGTGGTCCTGAAGGTTTTGCCCCACACCGGGCAAATCATGCAGCACTTCAATCCCGTGCTGTGCAATATCTTGCGCGCGCCCAATGCCGGAAAGCTGCAATAACTGCGGCGAGTTAAACGCGCCGCCGCATAGCAAAACCTCCTTGGTCGCAACAACGGTTTTGTCTTTCTTACCGTGGCGAAATGCAACACCCGTTGCCGTTTTGCCCGCAAACAGGATTTTTGTCGCATGTGCCTTCGTAATCACGGTCAGGTTTGGCCGGTCCATAACCGGAAATAGATACGCCGCGGCCGCTGAACACCGCTCCCCTTTTTTGGGTGCCTCATGAAATTGGGTCACCTGATAAAGGCCAACGCCCTCGTTGTCTCCGCGATTAAAATCGGCCACTTCGCGGTGCTGCATTTCGGTGGCGGCTTTTATAAAATCAAGGCTAATTGGCCGCGGGCTGTTTTGGTCAGACACCTGAAGCGGCCCAGCGTCGCCATGCATTTCATCACCGCCCCGGCTATTGTTTTCGGCGCGCAAAAAATAGGGCAGGCATTCCTCCCAAGACCACCCCTTGCAGCCCATTTCAGCCCAGCCATCATAATCAGATTTGTGGCCGCGCACATAAAGCATTGCATTTATCGCGCTAGACCCACCCAAGGCTTTGCCGCGCGGCTGGAAGCCCTTACGCCCGTTTAGCCCAGCTTGCGGCACGGTTTTAAACGCCCAATTGGTAAATTTTCCGTAGCCGGGTAAGGTTGTAACTGCCCCCACAGGGGCGCGTATAAATATGTGGTTCCCACCACCGCCCGCTTCCAACACGCATACGCTCGTATCCGGGTCTTCTGACAGCCTAGCCGCCAGCGTTGCCCCCGCAGACCCGCCCCCAACAATCACATAATCAAATTCCATAATGGCGCCCTAACTGCGCTTGGCATCTAGTTTTCAGAGCAACCACTCAATCGGCAACAGGCCCAAAACCACGACCGTAAACTGCTGAAGCCATGTGGCCCCCGGCTCTTCTTGGTAAATAATGGTCTCGCCATTCTCAAGTGGCTCCCGCCAAACCAGCTTATCATTCGGGGTGAGCATGGGCTGGTAGCTGGCCATTTCAATGGGGCCGTCAAAACGCTCGCTCACTTGGCGCGCCATGGTCGGGCTAGCAATCAGCAACCCCATTTCACAATTCAGCATCGCTGAGCGGGGGTCAAAATTGAAGGATCCGATGAAGACCATTTCACCATCTATGGCAAAGGTTTTGGCATGTAAGCTTGCACCGGAAAGGCCAAACGGCATGCTTTGCAGGCGCGCGCCTGAGGGCGTGCCGCGCAGCTTTAGCTCATAAAGCGCCACGCTAGCCTCAAGCAACTCGCGGCGATATTTGGTATATCCGGCATGCACCATCAACACATCCGTTGTGTTCATCGCATTGGTTAAAACGCGCACATCCGCGCCGGCCTCTGCCATATCAGAGAGCCAGTTCGTGCCCTCCTCGCCCGGTACAAAATAGGCAGACACAAGATCAAGGCTGGTTTCGACCCTGCCAATGGTCTGGCCAAGACGCGTGATTAAAAGTTGCTCTCGGGTCGCTGTGCCCTGCCCCTTCACCGGGTCATCTGCCACCAGTTGCACATCCGTCCACTCAAGCTGAAGCCTGCCTTTTTTATACTCAGAAGCGCTATCACGCACCTCTTGTAAAAAAGCGATGGCCTCTGCACTGGCCAAAACCTCATGCGCCCGCGCCTTAAAGGCCTCAATGTCACCAACACCCGCGATGAGGGTCTCTACCTCAAAAACAGATTGGCTATTCCAATACTGATCAAACATCTGGGCCGTTTCAGGAATGATGGCCCCCGCGGCCAGCACATCCATATCCACATAGAAATCCTGATCTCCGATTTGGAAATATTCATCCCCAATATTGCGCCCGCCGATGATCGCAACCGCCCCATCCACGATCAGGGATTTGTTGTGCATTCTGCGGTTCATTCGAAAAAAGTCAAAGCTGTAGCCCAGCAGCTTTGGGCTGCGAATGGTTGAGGGGTTAAACAGCCGGATTTCGAAATTTTCTTGGGCATTCAGAGCGGCCATAAAGCTGTCTAGCCCCGGCACGCCGTTATCATCTAGCAGCAACCGCACGCGCACACCGCGATTGGCGGCCTGATACAAAGCATCCAGCAGCAGAATGCCGGAAATATCATCGTGCCAAATATAGTATTGCACATCAATCGAGTGCTCAGCGGCCTTGATAAGCGCGTACCGGCTGGCAAGAGCATCATGGCCACCAAGCAACGGGAAAACGCCCGATTTCCCCGGATAAGCCGCATTTTCTGCGCTCACGGTGGCGCCCAGAGCCGTATCTGCGCTGGCAGGCAGTGCCAAGCTCGCTGACCGCCCCGTGATATCTGGCAACGGGAAGGCCAGCCGTGCAATTAAAATGGCGACGGTAGCAAACGCCAATGAGGCTAAAACAAATTTGACCAGACGCTTCATATGAGGTTCGCTTCTCTCGTTTCTATTCCTTTTGTTTAACGCCAATCTATTTGCACGTCTACCGGCTTGCCCGTGTAGGCAAGCCCAAGCAAACACCCCATAAAGCCTTCACCCCAAAACACTTTTAACAGCGATTTTGAGTTTCCCCGCAATCTCGTCGGCCTCGTCATAGGTCAGGCAGAAAGGCGGTGCAAAGCCAAGGATATCCCCCTCGGGCATGGCGCGGCTAATAACGCCTTGCGCAAGTAAGGCACTATTCAAGGCATATGAAACCTTCTTTTCCGCATCAAAATAGGTGCGCGTTTCCCGGTCTTCCACAAATTCCACCGCGCAAAGCAAACCGTCGCCGCGCACTTCGCCCACATTGGCATGCGCGCCTACGGCCTCGGTCAGGGCCTGTTTCAGATAGGCCCCCACTTCGCCAGCCCTTTGCACAAGGTTAAGCTCGTCAATCAGCCGCAGGTTGGCCACCCCCGCCGCCGCGCAAACCGGATGCGCGGAATAGGTCCAGCCGTGGCCAATGGGGCCAAGCTTATCGGTGCCTTCTTCCAGCACCTTCCAGAACCTGTCACTCACAATAGAGCCCGAGAGCGGCGCGTAGGCCGAGGTTAAGCCTTTGGCAATGGTGATAATATCGGGCTTCATGCCATAATGCTCAGAGCCAAACATAGAGCCGAGCCGCCCAAAACCCGTGACAACCTCATCCGCAATCAGCAAAATATCGTGCTTGTCCAGCACGGCTTGAATGGCGGGCCAATAGCCTGCGGGCGGCGGCACCAGCCCGCCGGTGCCCAGCGCTGGCTCGCCAATAAACGCCGCAATGGTATCCGCGCCCTCGCGCGCAATCAGCTCTTCCAGCGATGACACGCAATGCGCCACAAACTCAGCCTCAGTTTGCTCAAGGTTCTCACGGCGGAAATAATATGGCGCCTCAGTATGGATAACCTGACTAAGCGGCAGATCAAACTTATTGTGAAACAGCGCCAGCCCCGTGAGCGACCCCGTCATCAGCCCCGAGCCATGATAGCCCCGCCAGCGCGAAATGATTTTCTTTTTCTCGGGGCGGCCAAGCACATTGTTGTAATACCAAACCAGCTTGATATTGGTTTCATTGGCATCCGAGCCGCTCTGGCCAAAATAAACCTTTGACATATGATCCGGCGCACGGTCCAAAATCATTTTTGCCAGCGTGATCGAGGCCTCGGTGCCGTGGCCAACATAAGCATGGTAATAGGCCAGCTCTTTAGCCTGCGCCGCAATCGCCTCAGCAATTTCGGGGCGGCCATAGCCCACATTTACACAGTAAAGCCCCGCAAAGGCGTCCAGCAGCTTGTTACCGTCACGGTCCTCTATGTGGCAGCCCTTGCCCCCTGTTATCACCCGCTGCGGCAAGTCCCCTCGGGCAAAATCCGCAAGATGCGTAGACGGGTGAAAGAAACTCTCGCGGTCCCATTGTTCCAACTGGTCATTTTTAAGCATTGGTTTTCCTTTCAGGGTGTTCACAGGGTAATCTGGCAAGCTTGCCTTTTCTTCCATATCAGAATCACAATTTCACCCTGTTGTATACAACATTTCCCGATAAATGGAATATTTGACTTGATTTGCGTCTAAAATCAGTATGACATATACAACAAGAGCCCCGCAGAAGAAAGGACTTCCAATGAGACAAGACATTGCCCCTTTTAGCGCTCGCGAATACGAACGCCGGATTTCAAAAACCCGCGCCGCAATGGCCAAGGCGGGGCTTGAGGTTTTGCTTGTCACGGACCCCTCTAATCAAGCATGGCTCACTGGCTATGATGGCTGGTCTTTTTATGTTCATCAGGGCGTGATTTTGGGTCTGGAGGGCGCGCCCATCTGGTGGGGCCGCGCTATGGATGCCCTTGGCGCGGGCCGCACGGTGTGGATGGATGCGGACCATATTAAAGGCTATGGTGACCATTATGTGCAATCAACGACCCTTCACCCGATGGAGGATTTGGCGACACAGTTGGTAAAAATGGGTTTTGCCAAAGCCAAAATCGGAGTCGAAATGGAGAATTACTACTACTCCGCCAAGGCCCACGCAGTATTACATAGCGCCCTGCCCAACGCCACGCTGCTGGATGCCACAGCGCTGGTAAACTGGCAGCGGCTGGTGAAGTCACATGAAGAAATCGGCTTTATCCGCAAAGCCGCGCGGATAACCGAAAAGGTAGTGCGCACGGCCATTGATCAGGCTGCACCCGGTGTGAGGAAAAACGATTTGGTAGCTGATATCATGCATGCGGGCATTACCGGCGTGGGGGATGACTGGGGCGATTATCCGGCGATTGTACCGCTCACGCCCTCGGGGCTAGATGCAACAGCGGCCCACCTTACATGGAATGGCGACCCGATGCGCGCGGGTGAGGCCACGTTTTTTGAGCTTTCCGGCTGCTATCGCCGCTATCACGCCCCGCTTAGCCGCACGGTTTACTTAGGCACCCCGCCTGATGAAATGCTTCGGGCTGAAGCCGCGCAAATTGAGGGGATAGAGGCTGGCCTTGAAGCCGCGCGTGTGGGCAACCGAACCTGCGATATTGCCAATGCCTTTATGCAAGTGCTGGCCAAACACGGCATTCAGCGAGAGGGCCGGATGGGGTATCCCATCGGGTTGAGCTACCCGCCCGATTGGGGTGAGCGCACCGCTTCTATTCGCGCAGAGGACAAAACCGTGCTGGAAGCAGGGATGACCTTCCACTTTATGCCCGCGCTCTGGATGGACAGCTGGGGGCTGGAGACAACAGAGACCATTCTGATCACCCCAAACGGCCCCGCTGAAGCGCTCTGCAATATAGAGCGCAAGCTCTTTGTGAAGGGCTAGCGGGCGATGGATTTTCTTGCCGAAACACAGGATTTGCTGGCGCAGCTCGTAGCCTTCCCCACCATCTCAACTGATAGCAACCTTGCGATGATAGAATTTCTGGCTGAAAAGCTGGAAACAGCGGGCGCCAAAGTGGATGTGCTGCACGATGCCAGTGGCAAAAAGGCCAACCTGTTTGCCACGCTGGGGCCAGAGGTGGATGGCGGGATTTTGCTGTCTGGCCATAGTGATGTGGTGCCGGTGGCAGACCAAAACTGGCGCAGTGACCCTTTTAAAATGATAGCGCAAAACGGCAAGCTATATGGGCGCGGCACCTGCGATATGAAAGGATTCATCGCCGCTACCGTGGCCATGGCACCGCTTTTTGCCAGCAAAATAAAAGCCCGCCCACTGCATTTTGCTTTTACGTATGATGAGGAAACCGGCTGCATTGGCGCGGCGCATTTAGCCGAGAACCTGCGGGGCCGAGATTTCACGCCCTCGGTGGCCATTATCGGCGAGCCAACCGAAATGCGGATCATCGAGGGTCATAAGGGCTGCTATGAATACTCAACCCGTTTTCATGGGCTTGAGGGCCACGGCGCGGCCCCCGAGCGCGGGGTCAACGCGGTGGAATATGCCGTGCGCTACGTGCAGCGGCTGCTGGAACTGAAAGAAAGCCTGCGCGACCTCGCCCCAATTGATAGCCACTTTAGCCCGCCATGGACCACCATTAATGTGGGGGCGCTGCAGGGCGGGGTTGCCCATAACGTGATCGCCTCCAAGGCCCAAGTAGATTGGGAAATGCGGCCCGTACAAGCCTCGGACGCCGACTATGTGAAAGCAAATTTAAAAGGCTATTGCGACCATGACCTGCTCCCCGCCATGCGCACGGTTTTTCCCGAGGCCCGTATCGAAACCGAAGTGATCGGCGAGGTTGACGGGTTAATCCCCGTTGAGGAAAACGAGGCAAGGCGGATTGTGTCTGAACTTACGGGCACAAACAGGGCTGATCTGGTGCCGTTCAGCACCGAGGCCGGTATTTTCCAGCTGCTTGGCATGGATGTGGTGGTATGTGGCCCCGGCTCGATTGAGCAAGCCCACAAAGCCAACGAATATGTTAGCGTGGCGCAACTGGAGCACTGCATCGGCATGCTCGCGCGGCTAGGAGAAAAGCTAGATGCCTAAAGCGTTCACGCACACAGCCCGAGACAGGCACGCGGTGATGCACCACGAAATTCGCCATCGTATCTGCCTGCTGGATTACCCGCCGGGGCTGCGGCTTTCAGAGGCCGAGCTGGCAGAGGAGTTTGGCACCAGCCGCTCGCCGCTGCGCCGCGTGCTGGCGCGGCTTGAGGATGAAGGCTTGGTGCAATCGGTGCACGGGGTTGGCACCTTTGTAACCGATGCCGATATTGAGGCTTTGGCTCAGGCCTATCGCCTGCGTGTCGAGCTTGTGGCGCTCACCGGAAGGCTGGACCCTGTGCCGCCGGATTTGGCCTTTATGGAGGCGCTAGACAGCCTCATTGCCCAAAGCGCCGATATTATAGCTTCCGGCACGCCGCGCCGCTTTACCCAGCTCGATATGGATGTGTTTTGCCTGCTCTCTGGCCTTACATCCAATACACCCCTACGCCAAATTCAGGAGCGGCTATACTATGGCACCAAGCGGATTTGGCTAAAAACCGCCATTGCCGCCCGGCTGGACCTCGACGCGGAGTATCGCATTTTTCATCAGGAACTGCTGGATATCCGCCGCGCGCTAAAGGTGGGAGACCTTGAGTCTGTCGCCCATATTCAGCGCGCCCATATTTCGATGAGCTTCAAGCGGTTGGTGCAGCCTCAGCGCGCTATCGACGGTGATGCAAAACTTTAAAGGCGCTCTGGGATTTGGAAAATGCCCGCTCTTGCGGGTCTGAAATCTGGTTATTTTCTGCCTGCCTCATTAAGCGCTCAGCAAGCATGTAGGAAACAATTGCCACAATCACACCCCCCAACATCTGGCCGATCAACACGCCCTCAGCCCCCCAATACATCGCCCCGAAATACACAAAAGGCACCACCCCCAGCGTGTTGCGGCCCCAGTTTACCCACGTAGAATAAAACGGATGGCCGAGGTTGTTATAGGCCGCATTGGCGACAAAAATAACGCCGTTAAATATCCAAGCCAAAGAGAGCGGCCCGCAAAACAGGAAGATCAGATCGCGCGCGACGCCTGTAGCGCTAAACAGATCCGCGATCGGTGTACGCAAAAAGTATAAAACCAGCACCACGGGGAATACATAGACCACAATCAATACCATGGAACTGTTAAAGGATGTCCGCACGCGGTCATGCTTACCCGCGCCAAAATTCTGACCTATTATTGGCCCAATGGCGCCAGACATGGCAAAAATAAGCGCAAAGGCAATGGGGGTAACCCGTCCGATAATGGCCATGCCAGCCACAGCGGCATCGCCAAATTCGGCCATGGCGCGGGTCACATATGCGCCGCCAATTGGCGTGGCAACATTGGCCAGCATTGCCGGAATGGCGATGGCCGCTATAGGCCGCAAGTCACGCCCGATGGCACTAGGCGACAGGCCCACAAAGCCGCCGTAGTGCTGCGTAATATACCAAACAGCGGTAACGGCCACCGAGAAGCGCGAAATCACCGAGGCCCACGCCGCGCCTTCCAGCCCCATATCGAGCACAAAGATAAATATCGGGTCTAGCACCGCGTTTATCACGCCTGCAATCAGCGTCACCAGCATCGAAAGCTTGGCCGCCCCGTGGCTGCGCAAGGCCGCCGAAGCCACAATCCCGATCATCAAAACCGGCATGGTTGGCACTAGAATTTGCAGATAGGAAACGGCCAAAGCTTGGGTTTTACCCGTCGCCCCGATGAGGCCGGTGAGGCTTTCCAGATTGGTAAATATCAGCGTAGCAAAGACCACGGCAAAAGCGGTGCCGACAATCAATACATGGGTGAGCAGCTCGGTCGCGCGCTCGGGTCGGCTTTCCCCCAACGACCGCGCCACCAGCGCCCCGCCCGCAATGGCCATGCCAATGCTGATAGAGGTGGTCATAAACAAAACCGTGCCCGCATAGCCCACAGCCGCCGCCAGCTCCTCAATCCCCAGCATGGAGATAAACAGCATGTCGGCAAGGTCGACCATAAACAGCGCGATAAAGCCCATCGCCGCTGTGAGTGACATGGAAATGATATGCTGCGTCAGGTTGCCCGTTAGGAATTTGGCCTGCGCATTGGCCTCGCTCATGCTTTTTTCTCGGCCATTATGGCCTCCAAACGCGTCATCAGCTCGCCCTCCCACTCGGCGCGGGATTCATTGAATTTTGCCAATATCGCTTGGTTTTCATGCGCCGGAATATCGGGGTCATGATGCTCGGCCATCAACAGCATAGAGCTTTGATCCATCTCGCGATAAACCTCTACCATGCGTTCGGCCTGATCATTTGAGAACCCAAGCGCCTGCACCGCAGAGCGGCCCATTCGCAATGAGCTGTCATAGGTGTCGCGAATAATATCACGGCAGCCCGCCGCCCAAAGGTCATAAACATGGGTGCGATCAACGGCGCGGGCAATTATGTGTACATCAGGATAATGATGATGCACATATTTTGTGAGCTCGGTAATTTGATCTTTGCCATCTATGGCAATGATCAAAAGCTTGGCCTCGGCCAGCCCCGCTGCATGCAAAAGATCAGGGCGGGTGGCATCGCCAAAATAGGCCTGCACATCAAAAGCTTTGAGCATTTCCAGCTGCTTTGAGCTAAAATCAATTACCGTTGGGGCCATGCCACCGCCGCGCAATAAGCGGCTCACAACGCCGCCAACCCGCCCATGCCCCGCAATAACAATCTCGCTTTTCTCAGAGATTTCATCCATTTCGCGCGGGTCTTGGCTGGCATAACGCGGCAGGATCATGCGATCAAAAAGAATAAACAGCGCTGGCGTTAGCAGCATGGAAAGCGCAACGATCAGCAGCATTTTATCAGCCAAATCAGCAGGAATGGCCGCGCTAGTCACGGCAAATGCCAGCAAAACAAAGCCAAACTCGCCCGCCTGCGCCAGCCCAAGGCTAAAGAGCCAGCGGTCTGAGCCCTTGATTTTAAAAATAATCCCGAGCACATAAAGCACCGCCACTTTCAAAGCCATAAGCCCAAAGGTGAGGCCAATAATTGTCCAGAGGTTATCAAATAGCAGGGCAAAGTTTATGCCCGCACCCACGGTCATAAAAAACAGGCCCAGCAACAGCCCCTTAAAAGGCTCAATGTCACTTTCCAGCTCGTGGCGATACTCAGAATTGGCCAGCACAACGCCCGCCAAAAAGGTGCCAAGCGCAGGGGAAAGGCCCACAATCGTCATCAGCAAAGCAATGCCGATTACCATCATCAAGGCCGTGGCCACAAACAATTCGCGCAGCTTTGCCGCCGCGATAAACCTGAAAATCGGCCCCGTCAGCAGCGACCCCGCAATAATAACCGTAGCAACCGCGCCCACCGTAACCAAAGCAACACCCCAGCCGGGCAGCCCGGCAACAAGGCTGATAGAGGCCCCGTGGTCGCCGCTCTCGCTGGCCGCATGAGACAAGGTTTCCGAGAGCTCCGGCAGGGCCAGCAACGGCACCAGCGCCATCATCGCAATCACCGCGATATCTTGAAACAACAGCACCGAAAAGCTCGACTGCCCGCCGTCACTTTTCATCAGGCCTTTTTCCGTGAGAGTTTGCAGCACAATCGCGGTGGAAGACAGCGCCATCACCAAGCCAATGGTCAGTGCCACCGACCACGTAATGCCAAAAGCCATGGCCACCGCCATTACGGCCAGCGCCGTAAGCCCAACCTGCCCGCCGCCAAGCCCCAAAAGCTTGGCCCGCATAGCCCAGAGCATCTTTGGCTCCAGCTCAAGCCCAACGATAAACAGCATCATCACCACGCCAAATTCAGCAAAATGCTGAATCGAAACCACATCTACATGCAGCACGGCCAATAGCGGGCTAATCACGATACCGGCAATTAAATAGCCCAGCACAGAGCCCAGTCCAAGCCGCGATGCTATCGGCACCGCGATCACACCCGCGATCAAAAAGATGAAAGCTAAAAGCAAAAAACCAGTCATTGTACGTTTCCCCTAACACGCTTTGCAGGGGTTTGCCCCCATCGGTGTTTTCAAAACGTTATGATGAAATCCGTAGGATCACAAACAAAAAATGATCGGTAATTTAGCCTGCCCTAGCTTCTCGGGTCGTCTATCAGCGCTGTGGGTTTAGCCAAGGTTTTCAGGTCCTCAGGTTTGGTGATTTTCACCACCTGCCCCGTGATCTCCACCCCATATGGCCGCAAAGATTTGATAGAGCGCGACAGGTTTTCCGGCGTCATCCCCAATATCGAGGCCAAGCGCCGCTTTTCGACTGGCAGGGCAAATTCGCTGGCGCCACCAAGTTTTTTTTGCCATTTTAGCAGGTAATTCGCCAGCCGCTCAATAGAGGTGCGCAGCTTTAGCCCCTTCACCCCTTTAATGACCCCGCGATAGCAATAGGCCAGCTCCATCACCACGGCGCGGGCAAAGGCGTGGTCTTTTTCAAATACGTGGCGCACGTCCTCAGAGGGCAGCATAATAACGCGCGAGCGCACCAATGTGCGGGCCGACATCAGGTTGGGGGCATCGCGAATGGCGGCGGCTAGAATAAAGGTCGCGCCTTCACCCAAAATCGTCATCACGGTTTCGCGCTCATTCCAGTTGGCAAACAGCTCCACCGTGCCGTCCACAACGATATGCAGGAAGTCACACTCGTCGCCCTCGACGATTAATTCCATATTGGGCGGAAAGTTTTGCACATAGGCCCCGCGCACGAGTTCTGCAAAGCTTTCATCCGCCATTTCGCGGAAAAGCTCTAATGATCGAATCGCAGGGATATCACTTTCACGCATATTTTGCCCTCAGGTGCTCACTTGACATTTATCAAGCATTGCGCGGGCAAATGTCAATACACGCGGCCACCAAATTTGTTGCCTCGCACGCGATTTGGGTATTCCACAGCACACAAATGTAGTTAAAGGACTTATTTTGTTAGATAATTCCCGAAAATTGACCTGTGTCAAAAAACATCGGCGGGTTTCAGCCCAAAAGGTGCCCAGTGGCATAACCACGTTTTAAATCAAAAGCCGCGCTTTCTTTAGTTGGGGACATCAAATGGAAATTCAAAATAAAGCCACAAGTCTTTGGGGGAACTTCTTCAAAGTCACCAAGGTGCAAATCAGAACCTTCCATATGACATGGTTTGCGTTCTTTGCCGCCTTTTTCGCATGGTTCGGCATTGCGCCCCTCATGATCGTTGTGCGCGACGAGCTGGACCTGACCAAATCACAAGTGGGTTGGAGCATCATCGCCTCGGTGTCCGTGACCGTGTTTGCCCGCTTCTTTATCGGCTGGCTGTGTGACCGGATCGGGCCAAGGCTCGCCTATACCTCATTGCTGATGATCGGGGCCTTCCCCGTAGCGGGCATCGCGCTCGCCAACAGCTTTGAGAGCTTCCTGTTTTTCCGCCTCCTCATCGGCATCATCGGCGCGTCATTCGTGATTACGCAATATCACACAACGGTTATGTTTGCGCCAAACGTGGTGGGCACCGCCAACGCAACCAGCGCTGGCTGGGGCAACTTGGGTGGCGGCGTTACGCAGCTCGTTATGCCGCTGATCTTTGCTGGTTTGGTCATCCTCTTTGCTTCTGTAAGTGGTGTAGAAGTTACCGATATTGACGCCGCTCCGGCAGAAATTAAGGCCATGGCGTGGCGGGCTTCGATGATTGCGGTGGGTATCGTGATCTTCTTTGTTGGCGTTGCTTACTATTTCATGACGCAAGATGCGCCAGACGGCAGCTTTAAAGAGCTGCGCGCCCAAGGCAAATTGCCACCTAAAACAAAGGTAACCGGCGAATACTTCAAAGCGCTGAAAGACTACCGCGTTTGGGTGCTGTTCCTGATCTATGGTGCCTGTTTTGGCATTGAGCTTACGGTCAACAACACCGCCGCGCTCTACTTTTATGACTACTTCGACGTGGGCCTTGTGGCCGCGGGTGCTATCGCCGCCTCATTCGGCCTGATGAACATCTTCGCGCGTACGCTTGGTGGCATCTTTGGGGATAACTTCGGGCAGCTTTGGGGCCTACGTGGCCGCGCGTTTTGGCTGTTTATTGTTCTGCTGGGCGAAGGCATCGCATTGATGATCTTTAGCCAGATGAGCATTCTCTTTCTCGCCATCCCGATGCTGATTGTGTTCTCGCTGTTTACCCAAATGGCCGAAGGCGCAACCTATTCAGTGGTGCCGTTCATCAACAAAAAAGCACTCGGCGCGGTTGCCGGTGTGGTTGG
>WTAL01000123.1 GCA_013139635.1 Paracoccaceae bacterium | reverse complement strand
AATCCAAGCATTGGCCTCGTTCTCCGTTTGATGAAACGGTGATCCCTCGACCGGCAGGTGAATGCGCAGCAATCACCGAGAGGGGGGCTTGATGATGTTGTTCAGATATTTCGGCCTGACGGTGCTGATTTTAGTGGAACACCCGTATCTTTTAAGGATTTTGTTGACCTCTTTGATGCCAGCACCATTGGCGCCGCTCTTGTCGATCACGATCCGCAATGGAATGCCGTTGTTTGACAAAGCCTTTGCGAAGAACAAAGTTGCCGCGGCCGTATTGCGACGTTCAGACAACATGAAATCAAGGGTTTTGCCGTCACGATCGACGGCGCGATAGAGATATGTCCAAATACCACGAACTTTGATATAAGTTTCATCTCTCACCTGTCAGGGTATTGCAACGCAATATCCCGAGAAGGCATTCGCCAGGAAACGGCTGTTGGGTGTTTCCTTCTTTGTGCCCCCAAAGCAATTAGGGGTGAGTATTTGATAACCCAACGGTTCAGAGCCGCATGATCCATCGCAACACCGCGCTCGGCTAGACTCTCCTCCAGATCCCGCAATGAAACTGAGTACCGAAAATAAAAGTATACAGCGTGAAGAACGGCCAGTTTTGGGAAATGGCGCCCTTTGAAAGAAATCATGTTGAAAACCTATTCAAATATTTGGCTCCCTCAACATGGTCATAGATGCTCTTCCTGGCAATCAAATCAGAAATTTGCGACAGAACCCGTCAGGCGCCATTTTGCTACGCAAAACGGGCCTTCCCGTTGGGCGTGGCCTCGCCTTCGGCTCGGTGCGAAACACCGGATGCCGGCGGCAAAGGGATTGTCGTTAGGGGCTAATAAACCGCAGTGCCAGCATGGTTAGCCCGCCTGCAATCAACGGTAAAATCAGTGAAACCCCAACGCGCAACATGGTCAACTGCCAACCGTAGAACCCCGCCTCCAGCGGTATCCGCAGAACTGAAAGCGTGGCCAGAGAGGTTGCGTATGTCATCAACACCGCCACTCCCACGCCTGATTTATATAGCCCCGCAATTATTGGCAGGCCCACAATGCTGCCCCCCGGCGTTATTATGCCTGCGATCCATGCAATGCCAATGCCCTTCCAGCCAGACGAATCCGAGAGCCAGTTTTCCACCAAACCACGCGGCAAAAGCACTTGGGTAAACCCTGCCAGCATCATCGCAATTACGAGGATCGGGAAAAACCCGAGCAGTTGCTTGCCCGAGGTTTGCATACCTGCCTTAAACGTGCCTTCCCCTTGCCAGACAGCCAGCGCCATCATGATCAGGAGGAATCCGGCCATGCCAATTGCGGTTGCTTTCATGGGGCTTCTCCCTTGAGGATTTCTACATATCCCACCTCGCCGTTTACCCTTAAACGATCTCCGGTCTTAATGGTTTGCGTGGCTTCAGGCACGCCCACCACCGCCGGAATGCCGTATTCCCGCGCCACCACTGAGCCGTGGGTCATCAACCCGCCAACTTCTGTCACCAATGCGCCTGCATTTACAAAAAGCGGGGTCCAGCCCGGGTCTGTAAACGGGGCTACAAGAATCTCCCCCGGTGTTAGGGTTTCGGTGGCGGGGTCTGTGACCACATTAGCGATGCCTTCATAAATACCGGCTGAAACCGGAGAGCCGATAAGCGCCCCGTTGGGCGCGCCCTCAACCTCCAGATTGGGGCGCGGAATTTCGCCCTCACTCGTGACCACACGCGGCGGGGTGCGCTTGGCATTTAAAGCAAATTCATCGCGTCGCGCTGCGACCTTACTATCTAAAGGGTGGCCATCTTTAAGCGCCTGCTTGATCTCACACATATTGAGGAACCAGATGTCCTCTGCGGCTGCCAAAACCCCTGTCTCGGCTAGGTTTTCCCCAATATTCTGCAACACTTTTTTGACCTCAAAAAGCACCTGCACCATCATAAATTTGTGGTGCTCGCGCAGCGGCCCAAGGTGGCGGGCAACCCTAATAAGCCGCTTAACCAGCCCGCGTTTTAGCCAGCCAACATGCTTAGGAATTTCCGCAGCAGCCGCCTCACTTGCGTGGGTCAGGGCCTCATAATGCACGCGGTGCGTGCCCGAAGTTTCCTGCGCTGTCATCCCGATGATCATTTGCAAAAGCGAGGTGGGGTCTTCGCGCCAACGCGGGCGGCTGGCGTCAATTTCCGAGAGGCCACGGGTGCCGTAGGTTTGCAAGAATACCTGCCATGCGGCTATAAATTCCGGCCCCTGCACGGCCGCCGCGTCTAGCCGTGCCTGCGCGCTTTGCTCGCCCTCCTTCAGAGCGCTCAACACCACCTCGGATTTTCGCGCCTCATCTGCCAGATCTCCGATTGCGAGGTTCATATCGGTCACCACATTGCCCACCATCCCGCGCTCAAAATCATTGAGTCGCTCGGCGTTGCTCGGCCCCGCCAACTTCCGCAATATCCGCTGGGAGGCCAGCCCCGCCGCCATGCGCGGGATGAATTTCCCCGCAGCGGGTAGCACCCCCCGAAGTGCCTCCAGCGCCGCGCCCAGCTTGGCTTCCGGCGAGTGCGCCGCCGCGATTGAGGCCTCAACCTCTGCTACATAATCGGTTGTAATTTGGTTCGCCGCTTCTGCGGCCCCCTCGGGCCGCTTGAAAAACAGGTTTAGCGGCACGTGACGCAGGGTAGGCAACAGTGCCCACACAAACCTAAGCGCCTTAAAGCGCTCGCCTTTTTCATAAAGCGCAGGGCGGGTGGCCAGCTCGGCCACAGCAGCCTGCGCCAGTTGGTCAGCGACCGACATCATGCCAATAAATACCTTGCCGAAACGGCGATTGCGCAGCAGCGGGCTTATTTCGCCATACATCCGGCCACCAATGTTTTGCAGGTAACGATATTCACCGTTTTCATCTTGCCCGATGGGCGAAAAATATTTCCAGATAGAGATCGAAAGTTCCGGCATTGGGTCGGTCATCACCTGAAGGTGCGAGAGGCTAAGGTAAACGTGCAGCGCATCGTCTGGTGCCTTTGCGAGGGGGTAAAGCGAAGTGATGGGGCGAGACTGGGTGATAAAAATATCATCCCCCTCCAGCGCCCATTCGATATCTTGCGGCAGGCCATAATGGGCTTCAATTTTGCACCCGATTGTGGACAACGCCTTCACCTGTGCATCATTTAACGCGGCGCGGGTTCGCTCGCTTTTGGGCAGGTCTACCGTTTTGGTCCCACCGTCCTTAAGCGGCAAAATGGCTAGCTTTTTCTCGGCAATCTGGCGGGTGAGCACGTCATTACTGCGTTTATCAACCCGATAGAGATCAGCGCTCACCAGCCCTGAAACCAAGGCCTCACCTAGCCCAAAACTAGCATCAATTGAGCAGATATTTCGGTTTTCCGAGATCGGATCGGCGGTGAATAGGATGCCGGAAACATCGGGCATAACCATGCGCTGCACTACGGCGGAAAGGGCGACCAGATGATGCGGAAAGCCGTTTTGTATCCGGTAAAGAATGGCGCGGTCTGTAAAAAGTGAAATGAAGCAGTTTTTGACCTGTGCCAAAATTTCGGCCTCGCCTATCACGTTCAGGTAGGTGTCTTGCTGCCCCGCGAAAGAGGCGCTCGGCAGGTCTTCTGCTGTGGCGGAGGAGCGCACGGCATAAGCGTGTGACTGGCCAGCATCTTTCCAGCTGGCCACAATAGCCTTGGTGACAGCGCCGGGTAAATCATGTTCGGCCATCAAGGCGCGCACCGCGGCGCCAGCGGCCCGAACGCTGTTGAGGTCAACGGGGTCCAGCCCCTCAAGCGGGGTGTAAATTTGGGCTGAAAACGGCTCAGTAAAGGCGTGGTAGGCATGCGTGGTCACACAAAACCCCGGCGGCACCGGAAAGCCCGCGCCCGCCATTTCACCTAGGTTTGCGCCTTTTCCGCCCACAAGGGCAATGTCATTTTTGCTGATAGCCTCAAAGCGCTTAGTGAAATCTGGCATTATTTGGCTCCTGTGGAGAGGGATAAGAAAAGGTGGCAAATGGAATCGCTAGCGGCTTGCATATCGAGTGCACCACCTGCCGGTGCCAAAACCGCCTGCGCATGTATCATGCCAAAAAGGTTGGTGGTGAGCAGCGTAGAGCTGACAGTGGCTGATATATGCCCAGCGCGCTGGTGCATTTGGAAAAACCCGTTTAGGCGGTTAAATGTTGAGTTTGTGTCGTTTCGCAGCGCTTTAAGGTAGGCGCGATCACCCTCATTGCCCGAAAAAATTAACCGCACGAGGGTTTTGTGCTCAGACATAAAGCCCAACATATGGGTCACAATCACCGCAAGCTGTGCCGCAAAATCCCCTTTAGCATTCGGCGGGAAATCTGGCATTTTATCACGGGGCGTTTGCTGCTCGATAAAGGCGCGAATAAGCCCCTCTTTATCGCCAAAGCGGCGGTAAATTGTGGCGGGGCCAACTCCGGAGGCCTCGGCAATGGCCTCTATGGTGGCAGCCTTAAATCCTTGCGCCTTCGCTACATCCAAAACACCTCGCATGATGCGGGCGGGCGTGTCCATCTCATCTGAACCTTCCAGCAAAGACAGAATTTTGTCCTTATTTCCGAGATGTTTATAGATCGTCGGGCGCGATACGTTGGCAGCTTCAGCGATATCGGCTAGCGAAAAGCGCGGGCCTTTTTCGGCGTAAACGGTGCGGGCGATGGCGAGATAGGGTTGGGTCATATATTACACCTGATAGAATCAACTATCATATGTAATATATCGGGTCAGAGCTAATTACAACCCCAAATGGTGGTTGCTGTGATGCAGACTTAAGTTTCCAACAAAACCCTTGCGCTTTTTTGGCCCTCCGCGCTACTCTCGCGCCGTAAGGGGGAGGTTTTCTTGGCTAGACGCATTCTAATTGTTGAAGACGAACCCAATATCGTTGAGTCCCTTCGCTTTTTACTGGAGCGGGAAGGGCTGGACGTGGCTGTTCAGTCAGATGGCGCGCTTGCCATAGACAGCGTGGTGGCCACGCGGCCCGATTTAGTGATCCTTGATGTGATGCTGCCCAATCGCAGTGGGTTTGACATATTGCGCGACCTGCACAAATTGCCCGGCACGCGGCCCAAGGTGATGGTGCTCACGGCCAAGGGCCAGGCGCGGGACCGTGATACCGCCGAAGGCATCGGGGTGGACAATTTTATGACCAAGCCGTTTTCAAACAAAGAGATTATTGCGGCTGTGCTGCGGATGTTAGCATGAATAATGCTGACCTTGCCTCAGATGCCACCCGCAAGCGCAAGCTGCGCGAGGGGGCGCTACTGTTGCCGATTTTCGGAGCCTTCTTGCTGATCTCGCCGCTGATAACAGTGTTTACCGGCGCCACCACTCTTTTTGGTCTGCCGTTAATATTTGTCTATATATTTGGGGTTTGGCTTGGTTTGGTGCTGATCGCCCGCGCAATGGCGCGGCGGTTAGACAAGGGCTAAGCCATGCTTTCCCTCAACACCCTAATAGCGGCCAGCCTTGGCTATGCCGTGCTGCTTTTTGCCATCGCGTTCTGGGCCGAGCGCCGCGCCCAAGCGGGCCGCATTGGCTGGCTGCGCTCGCCTTTCGTTTATACACTTTCAATTTCGGTTTATTGCACGGGGTGGACATTTTACGGCGCGGTTGGCTCCGCCGCCCGCAACGGGTTTGAGTTTGTCACCATCTATCTTGGCCCGACGCTGGTTTTCATCGGTTGGTGGTGGCTTTTGCGCAAGCTTTTACGCATTGGGCGCGCCCAGCGCATTACCTCAATCGCCGATCTGATTTCCTCGCGCTACGGCAAAAGCACCACGCTGGCGGTGCTGGTTACCTTGCTGGCCGTTATTGGCTCCACGCCCTATATCGCGCTGCAACTGCAATCCATTACGCTCAGCTTTTCGGTGTTTGAAAGCGGGGGTAATGCCAATCTCACCGCTTTTTGGGTGGCCGCGGGGCTTGCGGTTTTTACCATTCTATTTGGTACCCGAAATGTAGATGCCAATGAGCGCCACCACGGCGTGGTAACCGCCATTGCCATTGAGGCCGTGGTAAAGCTGGTGGCTCTGCTTTCAGTCGGAGTTTTTGTGGTGTGGGGCATTGCGAGCGGCCCCGCCGAGATTTTCGCTAAAGCCCCGCCGGATATGCTACGCGGCGATAGCATATTCTCCGCCCGCTGGGTGAGTCTGACTATGCTTTCAGCTATGGCCATTATCACGCTGCCGCGCATGTTTCAGGTGATCGTGGTTGAGAATTCAGACGAGAAGCACCTTGCTACTGCCAGTTGGGCCTTCCCTGGATATCTGCTCCTCATGAGCCTCTTTGTGCTGCCGATTGCCATTGCGGGCAACGCACTTATGCCCGAAGGCTCCAACCCTGATCTTTATGTGCTGTCGCTGCCGCTTTCGCAGGGGCAGGAAAACCTAGCGCTTTTTGCCTTTCTTGGCGGGTTTTCGTCCGCGACCTCTATGGTTATCATCGCTGCTATTGCGCTTTCCACTATGGTTTCCAATCATATAATCATGCCACTTTGGCTGCGCTTTGCACCCGAGCGCCCCGAAACCTCAGGCGATGTTCGCACTATCTTGCTCCGTTCGCGGCGCCTTTCAATTGCGGGCATTCTCCTGCTCGGATACCTCTATTTTCGCCTCACCGGCGGCTCGGGCGCGCTGGCCTCCATTGGCCTTATTGCCTTTGCGGGCATGGCACAGATCATCCCCTCGCTTCTCGGGGGGCTTTTTTGGCGCGGGGCCACCCGCACGGGCGCGCTGTTTGGCTTGCTTTCGGGATTTATCCTCTGGGCTTACACACTGTTTTTGCCCAGCTTTGAGGGCGGCTTTATTCTTTCGCAAGCGGTCATTGATGGTGGCCCCTTTGGCCTGAGCTTTCTTACGCCTAACGCCCTATTTGGCCTTACGGGCTATGACCCGCTGGTGCATTCGCTATTCTGGTCGATGACCCTTAATATCACGCTGTTTATCCTTGGCTCCCTCCTCTCCACGCCCCACCCGTTAGAGCGCATTCAGGCCAGCCAGTTTGTCGATGTTTTCCGGCTCGATAAATCCACCGGCTCTTATCTTGTGTCGCGCTCAGCCACCTCGGAAGACCTGTTTACACTGGCCCAGCGCATTTTGGGGGCAGACCCGGCTCAGCGGCTATTTTTGGAAATGGCGCAGCAGCAAGGCAAGGCGCAGGGCTTGCCGGATGCAACTGACAAGCTAGTGCAAATGCTTGAGCGCGAGCTGGCGGGCTCGGTTGGGGCGGCTTCGGCCCATGCGATGGTTTCCCAAGTTGCGGGGGGCGGCACGGTTTCGGTGGATGAGCTGATGAAAATCGCGGATGAAACCGCGCAAATTATGGAATATTCCCAGCAGCTCGAAAACCAGTCCCACCGGTTGGAGCTGGCCATGCAGGAGCTGCGCGGCGCCAACGCCCAGCTTACCGAAATGGGGGCGCAAAAGGATGCTTTCCTCAGTCAGGTTTCCCACGAGTTGCGCACCCCGATGACCTCGATCCGGTCATTCTCCGAAATTCTGCGCGATAGCGATAACCTTGATTTGCCCGATGCCAAGCGCTTCCTTGGCATTATTCAGGACGAAAGCGTGCGCCTCACCCGCCTGCTCGACGAGATCCTTGACCTTAGCCACTTAGAGAGTGGCCGTGGGCAGCTTTTGCTAGAGCCTGTAGCGCTACAAGACGCGATTGAGAAATCGCTGAATGCAACGGGCGCGCTGCTGAAAGAGGCAGGGGTCACGGTCGAAAGCGCTCTGCCGGAAGGCCATGTGATGGTAACAGCCAATTTTGACCGCCTCGCGCAGGTGTTTATTAACCTGATCTCAAACACGGTAAAATATGGCCGTGGGAAAAGCCCGAAGCTCACGATCGGTCTTACCCTTTCAGAGTCTATGGCTATTATTACTATGGCTGATAACGGCCCCGGCATAGCCGCGGCTGACCGCAAAAAAGTATTCGAGAAATTCACCCGCCTTTCAGAGGCCAGCCTTGCCGGCAGTGCGGGGCTTGGTCTGCCGATTAGCCGCGAGATTATGCGCAACTTGCAAGGCGATCTCACCCTCAAACCCAGCCGTCAAGGCGCTGTGTTTGAGGTGAGCATCCCGCTGGCCTAGGCCCGCACCTGCCCCTTGGCGATAAGCCATATCGCAAAGGCTAACTCGCCTAAAGTAACCACAACCAGCAAGCCGATGATGGCCCAAGACAGCGCCGCATTCTCAAAATAGGTCAGCTTGCTCAGCCCCTCTAGCAAATAGCCAAACGCTCCGATGCCCATCATCCATCCCAACAGGCGCGGAAATAGGCCGGAGCGC
Organism: Paracoccaceae bacterium; assembly: GCA_013139635.1. Classification (GTDB taxonomy): domain Bacteria; phylum Pseudomonadota; class Alphaproteobacteria; order Rhodobacterales; family Rhodobacteraceae; genus UBA3077. Next base: position 6,354 of record WTAL01000123.1, on the reverse strand, counting down.
AATATCATGGCCCCGATGGCCAGTAGATGCAGGCTGAAAAATAACTGCCACACGTAAACGCCAATTTGCTTGGCCTCAAACAAGGCCAGCACCATTTCGGGCATCGGCGTGCTCAAGCTGATAACATAAAGCGGCAGAACGCCCAAAAGGATGTTAATCGCCATAACTCCGACCATGGCAAAGCGGGCATAGGTGGCGATGAGCGCTAGCGTTTCGCTTACGGGTTTAAAAATGCGGTATAGCATGACGGTGAGCGCTAATTCGCAGAGCAGCACTATGATGTCCCCAAGAAGTCCGAGGCGATATAATGCTGTGTTTTCTGCTAAGGTGGCGGCACTCATAACCGATGGCACATAGCCAATGCTAAAGCCGCCGGCCACAGCGATAACGATGTAAAGCCAACCGGCCGTGCGGATATATGATTTTGAAAGCATGATGTTTTCCATTTTTTTAGTTGATACCGGAAGCTACCAGCGCGAAGATCAATACGAAATTGTCGAAATATGCGTGCCAGATATGCAAAAACGCATACACCGGAGTTTGGCCGCGCATATATTACCTCGTAGCAAAAATAGCCCTGCCTATTGCGAACCGAGCGGCGCGATAGTATGTATTAAAGTAACGCATAGTTTCACGATGTTACGGAAAGACAAAACCATGAGCGACCGCCCCTCTAGCATTGATTATGAAGGCCTGCTCGCCTGCGCACGCGGCGAAATGTTTGGCCTAGGCAACCCGCAGCTACCCCTGCCGCCCATGCTGATGATGGACCGGATCACCGAGATTTCAGTCGATGGCGGCTCTAATGGCCAAGGCCACGTGGTGGCCGAGCTGGATATCAATCCTGAGCTTTGGTTCTTCCCGTGCCACTTTGTTGGCAACCCGATTATGCCCGGCTGCCTTGGCCTTGACGGCATGTGGCAGCTGACCGGATTCAATCTGGGTTGGCGCGGCATGAAAGGCAAAGGCATGGCGCTTGGTTCAGGTGATGTGAAGTTCACCGGCATGGTCACGCCCAAAACCAAGCTTGTGCGCTATGAAATTGATTTCACCCGCGTGATTGACCGCCGCCTAAAAGTAGGCCGCGCCAATGGCAAAATGTTTGCTGACGGTGAATTGTGCTACGATGTGACCGACCTGAAAGTCGGTCTGTCGCAAGAATAATCCCTATTGAAAGGACCGCTTATGCGTCGAGTTGTTGTCACCGGACTTGGGGTGGTTTCCCCGATCGGGAATAGTGCTGATGAGGTTTTGGCCGCGCTTAAGGCGGGCCGCTCGGGCATTAAAGCGAACGCCGAAATGGCAGCGCGGGGCTTTCGTAGCCAGATAGCGGGCGAGCCAGATATCAACGTGGCTGAGCTTATTGATAAGCGCACCCTGCGCTTTATGGGGCGCGGCGCGGCCTATGCCTATATTGCCATGGGGCAGGCGATTGCTGATGCTGGGCTGACTGAGGACGATATCTCCAACCCGCGCACCGGCCTTGTGGCTGGTTCTGGCGGGCCTTCGACTTCGGCCATGTTTACCGCCCACCAAATAGTGCTGGAAAAGGGCGCGCCCAAGCGTATAGGCCCGTTTGCGGTGCCTAAATGTATGTCCTCTACCGTGTCGGCCAACCTTGCGACGGCTTATAAAATCAAGGGCATTAATTACTCAATAACCTCGGCCTGCTCCACTTCACTGCATTGCATTGGCTCTGCCTCTGAGCAGATCATGATGGGCAAACAAGACATCATGTTTGCCGGTGGCGGCGAGGAGCTGGACTGGACGCTTTCCTGCCTGTTTGACGCGATGGGCGCGATGAGCAGCAAGTATAACGAAACCCCCGAAAAGGCCTCTCGGGCCTTTGACGCGGGGCGCGATGGCTTTGTGATTGCAGGCGGCGGCGGCATGCTGGTGCTTGAGGAGCTGGAGCACGCCAAAGCGCGCGGCGCAACGATTTATGCCGAAGTAACCGGCTATGCGGCTACGTCTGACGGCCATGATATGGTGGCCCCTTCTGGCGAAGGCGGTGAGCGCGCCATGCGGTTGGCTTTGGAAAGCCTGCCCGAGGGCCGCAAAGTTGGCTATATCAATGCCCACGGCACCAGCACGCCGGTTGGCGATGTGGGTGAAGTGGAAGCCGTGCGGCGGGTGTTTGGCCGGGGCAACACGCCCCCCATTAGCTCCACCAAATCCATGACGGGCCACTCACAAGGGGCAACGGGCGCGCTGGAAGCGATCTTCTGTTTGCTGATGCTGCGCGATGATTTCATCGCCCCTTCGATCAACGTAGACACGCTGGACGAAGCCCTCGACCCCGCTGAAATTGCCACCGAACTGGTGGAAAACGCTGGGCTTGATACTGTAATGACCAACAGCTTCGGCTTTGGCGGCACCAACGGCTCGATGCTGTTGAGCAAATTTGTGGAGTAGCTGGTATGGCTGACCTAATGAAGGGCAAACGTGGGCTGGTAATGGGGGTTGCGAACAACCGTTCCATCGCGTGGGGCATCGCAAAAACGCTGGCTGCCGAGGGGGCCGAGCTGGCTTTTACCTATCAGGGAGATGCCTTTGGCAAGCGCGTGCAGCCGCTGGCTGAGAGCCTTGGCTCCAGTATTGTGCTTGATGCTGACGTGCAAAGCGAAGACTCGCTTGATGCGGTGTTTAAGGCGCTAAAAGACGAATGGGGCAGCATAGATTTTCTGGTCCACGCGATTGCTTATTCTGACAAAGAAGAGCTTAACGGGCGGTTTATTGGCACCAGCCGCAAGAATTTCCTGAACTCGATGGATATCTCCTGTTTTAGCCTGATTGATGTCTCCCGCCGCGCGGCTAAATTGATGCCCAATGGCGGCTCGATCATCACACTCACATATTTTGGCTCACAGCGCGTGATCCCGAATTATAACGTGATGGGCGTGGCTAAGGCGGCGCTCGAAAGCACCGTGCGCTACCTTGCCAATGATCTCGGGCCAGATGGCATTCGGGTGAATGCCGTGAGCCCCGGCCCGATGAAAACCCTAGCAGGGGCTGCGATTGGCGGCGCGCGCAAGGTTTACCGCCATACCGAAGAAAACGCACCGCTACGCAGCAACGCCACACTGGAATCCGTGGGCGGGGCTTCGATGTTTTTGATGTCGGACTATGGCGCGCATACCACGGGCGAGACACTATTTGTCGATAGCGGCTACCATGCGCTGGGCATGGCTCAAGCCGAAAACCTGTAGAGTGTGTGCTCTGTACGCACCTCTAGCTTTTTGGTAACACCAGTTCTTGCCCAACTTTTATGGAGTTTGGCGTGATGAGCGTGGAGATATTGGCCTCAAATATCTGCTGAAAAAGCCGTGTATCTCCGTATAGCGCATTGGCATAGCGGCCAAGGGAATCCCCTTGCTCAACGGTGATAACCCAATTATCGCCTTTGAGTTGAACCCGCTCCAGAATGGCGCGCACTTCGGCAGGTGCATTTGCGGCAATGGCAGGTGTTACTGGTTCAATTATAGGCAATTCTACCACTGAAAACATTAGGCTTTGCGAAACGGGCGCGAGTGGTGTGCGCTGTTGTGCGACCGAGCTGATAGCGGCCATATCGGCCTCGTCTGAAGCTGTAAAATCATGCACCTGTGGTGCTGCATTCTGGTAATATAGATCAACAGATGAAAGCAGTGTAGCGGCATCAAATCGCCCCGCTGCATTCAGAAAGGCGCTTGGAAGGGGCGTGGTGGTGGTATCGGCAGTATAGGCTGCAAAATAATCAGCGGTTGCGATTATATTCAAGCCAGAGCGCTGCCCGGCATCTGTCAACCTTTGCACTTTTTGGCGCAATGAATCCATGGACTCGATTGAGCCAGAATCACCGCCAAATGCTAAAAGCGCTTCAAGCGTTTGGGCTGAATAGTGATTTATCCGGCGGATATCACTGTCAGACAAAACCATGCGCGTGGTTTGTACCACGTTTAGGCCAAGCGGGGCGGGGGTGGATTGTGCAAAAGATGCAGTGCCAAGGGTGAGCGTGCAGAAAGCCACGCCCGAAACTATGCGGGTAAAAATAGACAAGGTCTTCGTCCTTCATTAAGCTAAAACGAGTTACAATTCAACTGTCTGAATATGTAACGCATTGGTCAACACCACGTAAGGGTTTACGTAAGGGCAAAAAGATGGAAGCACAGTTAAAAGCCTCGATTTTCGCGACATTTTTTGCGAAGACTAACAAGATAAACCAATAGGGAGCGGACCCATTGAGCATTACAACCTGTATATTTGACGCTTACGGCACATTGTTTGATGTGGCGGCTGCCGCGCGAATCGCTGCCAAGGAGCCGGGGCGGGAAGAATTTGCGGCCAAGTGGCCAGAAATTGCGGCAAACTGGCGGGCCAAGCAGCTTCAATATACGTGGCTCAGGGCGGTTTCTGACACCCATTGCGATTTCTGGCGCGTTACGCAAGACGGGCTGGATTATGCGCTGGAAGCCGCAGATATGACCAACCCCGAATTGCGCGAGCGCCTATTGGCGCTTTACTGGGAGCTTTCGGCCTTTCCGGAAGTGCCTGAAATGTTGGCGACCCTTAAATCAGCAGGGCTAAACACCGGAATCCTTTCAAATGGCTCGCCTCGCATGCTTTCTGGCGCGGTGGAAAGTGCCGGTATTGGCAATGTGCTCGACGCGGTTTTGAGCGTTGAGCAGCTGGGCGTGTTTAAGCCGCACCCCTCGGTTTACCGCATGGTTGACAGCCATTTTGGCGTGCAGCCAAAGCAGGTGCTGTTTGTGTCGTCTAACGGCTGGGATGCCAGCTATGCCGCGCATCACGGCTTTCAAACCGTCTGGGTGAACCGCAGCGGCGAGCCGATGGACCGCTTGCCGAGCACCCCGCAGCACATTATGCATGATCTTACTGACATTCCCAAACTGGCAGCCCGCTTATGAAACCGTTTACCACCCATGATGGCCTCACGCTCGACTATAAAATCGAGGGTGAAGGCAAGCCCCTGCTTTGCCTACCCGGCCTGACCCGCGATCTTTATGATTTTGACGAGCTGGCAGGGGCCATGCGCGGCGAGGCACAGGTGATCAGGCTCACCATGCGGGGGCGGGGGCGCTCAAAATGGGCCGATGATTATACCAGCTATAACATTGTGCAAGAGGCGCGCGATGCTCTTGAGTTTATGGATTTTCTCGGGCTGGAAAAGGCCACGATTGTTGGCACGTCGCGCGGCGGGTTTAACGCCATGATTTTGGCCGCCACGGCACCCGAGCGGCTGGCGGGCGTGCTGCTCAATGATATCGGGCCGGAGCTGGCCACATCTGGCATCGAAAACATCATGGACTATATTGGCAAAGTGCCCGCCGCGCAGACCTTGGCCGCGCTTGTGGCGGGGATGAAAGCTGATATGGCGGCTGATTTTCCGGACCTGACGGAAGCCAAATGGGAAGACCTCGCCCAGCGCTGGTTTAAGGTTACCGATACTGAGGTGGCGCTGAATTATGATCCCTTGATCGGCAAAGCCATGCACGAGCAGGCCCAAGGCGAAGCGCCGGACTTGTGGGGCTTGTTTGACCTGATGGCAGGCGTGCCGCTGGCGCTGTTGCGCGGGGAAAATTCAAACCTGCTGAGCGCGGAGACCGCCGAACAAATGCAAGGGCGCAGGCCTGATATGCTTTACAGCGAAGTGCCAAACCGCGGGCATATTCCGTTTCTGGACGAGCCAGAATCGCTGGTAGTGATCCGTAAATTACTGGGGTTGGCATGAGCACGCTCGCAATGATCCACGCCGCCTACGCGCGGATAAAACCAGTGGTACGGCAAACCCCGCTGCTCAACTCGCCCTTTCTTGACGAGATCGCGGGGCGCACGCTGCTGGTTAAGCCGGAATGCCTGCAACACACCGGCAGCTTCAAGTTTCGCGGGGCGTTTTCGGCGCTTTCGGGCATGGACGCCGCCAAGCGGGCGCGCGGCGTCATTGCGTTTTCCTCGGGCAACCACGCGCAAGGGGTGGCTTTGGCCGCAAAAATGCATGGCACTACGGCCACCATTATTATGCCTGCGGATGCCCCCGCAATGAAGATCGAAAACACCAAGGCGCTGGGCGCTGAGGTGGTGCTTTATGATCGCGCAACGGAAGACCGTGACGAGATCGGCGTGCGGCTAAGTGCCGAGCACGGGCTGACGCTCGTAAAGCCGTTTGACGAGCCGATGGTGATCGCGGGCCAAGCCAGCGTGGGGCTGGAAATCGCAGCGCAATGCGAGGCGGTTGAGGCCGAAGTGCTGGTGCCGTGTGGCGGTGGCGGGCTAACCTCGGGCGTGGCGCTGGCGCTTTCCGAGGCGCGGCCAAACTGGCGGGTGCATCCCGTAGAGCCGGAAGAGTTTGACGAT
>WTAL01000014.1 GCA_013139635.1 Paracoccaceae bacterium | reverse complement strand
CCCTTGCGGGCGGCGCTGCAATGGGGGCAGTGATCCTTACTGCATATTATTGGATAGGCCGTTTCCAAAGTGACGGCGCAGCCATCTTTTTTGAGAATATATTGGAAACGAGCTTCAGGGTGTTTTTTCCTTACTTTTTCCTGTGGATGTTTTGGTTAACTTTCATCGGCATTCCCTCTTGGCTACTAGCGCATTTTACTGGCCTTCGTACATGGGGAGCTTCGCTAATCGTTGGATTTAGCATCCCGTTTATAATTGTATTTATACTGAATTTGAAAATTGGAAACGAAATGAGAATTTCGATTTGGACCGCCATCGGTCATGCCGCACTATTTGCTTTACCCGGAGCCCTTGCCGCTCTCACCATCTGGTTCATTGCCTATCGCAGGCCCACCCCATGCTAATCTTCACCCTAAAGCGCCTGCTTTCGCTCGGCCTCAGCCTTATCGCCGCCTCCGTGGCGATCTTTTTCGTGGTTGAAATCATCCCCGGCGACCCCGCCCGCCTGATGCTCGGCATTAACGCCACCCAAGACGCGGTGGACGCCCTGCGCACCCAAATGGGCCTAGACCAAGGCCTGCTGGCGCGCTATTGGCTCTGGGCCTCGGGCCTGCTGCAAGGTGATTTTGGCATTTCCTACACCTACCGTGTACCGGTCGCCGAGATGGTGCAGGGCAGGGTGTGGGTCTCCCTCCCGCTGGCCCTCTACGCGCTCCTGCTCTCCACGCTTATCGCTTTCCCCATCGGCATTATCGCCGCCGCCAAGCGTGGCTCATGGGCTGATTGGCTGGTGATGGGCGGCACCCAGCTCGGCGTGGCCATCCCAAATTTCTGGTTTGCCATGATCATGGTCAGCATTCTCGCCATCAAATACGGCCTCTTTTCCGCTGGCGGCTTCCCCGGCTGGGATGAGCCGCTCGCGGCCCTAAAAGCCCTTACCCTTCCAGCATTCGTGCTGGCCCTCCCGCAAGCCTCCATCCTCGCCCGCGTCATGCGCTCCTCGCTGCTCGATACCCTGTCCGAGGACTTCATGCGCACCGCCCGCGCCAAGGGCCGCACCGCCCGCGGGGCCATGGTCCACCACGCGCTGCGAAACGCCATGATCCCCGTCCTCACAATCATCGGCCTCCAATTCTCCTTCCTCCTCGCAGGCGCCATCATCATCGAAAAAATCTTCTTCCTCCCCGGCCTCGGCAGCATGATCTTCACCGCCATCACCCAGCGCGATCTCATCGTCGTTGAAAGCGTCGTCATGCTCCTCGTTTTCGCCGTCATCCTCGTCACCTTCCTCGTAGATATCACCTACGCCCTAGTGGACCCCCGCCTCAGGAGGCGCGCATGAAACGCGCCTTCAAAATGCCGGGCTTCTCCGTCGGCTTCATCATGGCCTTCACCTTCGTCGCCGCCGCACTCATATCCTTCTTTTGGACTCCCTACGGCACCAGCGGCGTAGACATCGTCAACAAACTCCACTCCCCAGACGCCACCAACTGGTTTGGCACCGACCACCTAGGCCGCGATATTTTCTCCATGATCATGGTCGGCGCCCGCACCTCCATCGCCGTGGCCATCGTCGCCGTCGGCATCGGTGTGCTGCTTGGTGTGCCGCTTGGCCTCGCCGCCGCCGCTCGCAAAGGCTCCCTGCTAGACGAGTTCATCATGCGCGGAAACGACCTCATTTTCGCCTTCCCCGCGCTCCTGATCGCCATCCTCATCACCGCCGTTTTCGGCCCCTCGGCCATCAACGCCATCATCGCCATCGGCATTTTTAACATCCCCGTTTTCGCCCGCCTCTCCCGCGCCGGCGCGCTCTCCCTCTGGACCCGAGATTTCGTCCTCGCCGCCCGCGTCTCCGGCAAGTCCCGCTTCCGCATTTCCTTCGAGCACATCCTGCCCAACATCACCAACCTGCTCATCGTGCAAGGCACCATCCAGTTCTCCCTCGGCATCCTCGCCGAAGCAGCCCTCTCCTATATTGGCCTCGGCGCGCAGCCCCCCATCCCCAGCTGGGGCCGGATGCTCGCTGACAGCCAAACCATGGTCAGCTTCGCTCCGCACCTCGCGCTTTTCCCCGGCCTCGCCATCGTCCTCACAGTCCTTGGCCTCAACCTAATGGGTGACGCCCTCCGAGACCTGTTCGACCCCAAACTCCGCCGTGACCGCCAATGAGCCTGCTAGAAATCAACGGCCTAAAACTCGCCATCGGTGCTGCCGAAATCCTGCATGATGTCTCCCTAAGCGTAGACGCGGGCCAAATCACCGCCGTCATCGGCGAGAGCGGCTCCGGAAAATCCATGACAGCCTATTGCGTTAACCAGCTCCTCCCGCGCGGTGCCCGCACCAAAGGCAACGTGCAGTTCAACGGCCAAAACATGCTTGCGCTCGACGAATCAACTCTCTGCCAAATGCGCGGAAAAGACATCGGCATGGTCTTCCAAGAACCCATGACCGCCCTCAACCCCGTGCAAACCATCGGCGCACAAGTCGCCGAAACCGTGCTTATCCACGGCGCTGCCAGCAAGCCCGAGGCCCGCAAAATCGCCCGCGATACCCTCAACCGCGTCGGCCTCCCCGAAGCCGAATTCCCGCTCTCCCGCTACCCCCACGAGCTTTCCGGCGGCCAACGCCAGCGCGTTGTCATCGCCATGGCCATCGCGCTCCGCCCCAAGCTCCTCATCGCCGACGAGCCCACGACCGCGCTAGACGTAACCACCCAAGCCCAAATCATGGACCTCCTAAAGCGCCTTGTGCAAGAGGACGGCATGGGCCTGCTGCTGATCAGTCATGACCTCGGCGTGGTGGCCGATGTAGCCGACCACATCGTGATTATGCGCAAGGGCAAAGTGGTAGAGCAGGGCGCCACCGCCCACATTTTCAAGCACATGCAGCACCCCTATACCAAGGCCTTGTTTGAGGCCTCCAGCCACAAGCCAGACCGCGAAGCAAAGCCGCAAGACACCCCCATCCTTGAGGTCAAAAACCTGATCCGAGACTACACCCTCCCGCGCAAATCCCTCTTTGGCCCCGCCCCAAAATTCCGCGCTGTTAACGGCGTCAGCTTCACCCTCAAAAAAGGCGAAAGCCTCGGCCTTGTTGGCGAATCCGGCTGCGGAAAGTCCACACTCACCCGCGCCATTCTCGGCCTTGAAACCATCCAAGGCGGCAGTATCAGCATTAACGGCGTTGAGGTGAAGGCGGGCCACACCGTCCCCCGCACCCTGCGCCGCAATATGCAGGTCGTGTTCCAAGACCCCTACGGCAGCTTCAACCCCCGCCACAAAGTCGCGCGGCTGGTAAGCGAACCGTTTCACCTGCTCGAAAGCCCGCCCAAAGGCGAAGCCCGCAAAGCCGCCATTTCCGAGGCCCTCACCGCCGTCGGCATGCACGCCAACGACGCCGACAAATACATCCACGAATTCTCCGGTGGCCAGCGCCAGCGCATCGCCATCGCCCGCGCGCTGATCATCAAGCCCGAACTCATCATCCTTGATGAGGCCGTCTCTGCGCTAGATGTCTCCATCCGCGCCCAAATTCTGGACCTTCTCGCCGAGCTCTCCGACAAGCTCGGCCTGTCCTACCTTTTCATCAGCCACGACCTTTCTGTCGTGCGCGCCATAACCGACCGTGTTATGGTGATGAAATCCGGTGAAATTGTGGAGGAGGGCGCGACTGAGGCCATTTTCCAAACCCCGCAACACGACTATACGCGCGCGCTGTTAGCCGCCGCCCCCAGCCTAGAGGACTTAATGCAATGAGTGATACATGGTTTGATGCCAGTAAATGCCTGATCGGCGGAAAATGGGTTGCCCCGCAAGGAGGCGAGACCCTAAGCCTCGAAAACCCCTCCACCGGCGAAGAGCTTTCCCGCATTGCGCGCGGCCAAAAAGCCGATGTGGATGCCGCCGTGCACGCCGCCGAGGCAGCGCTTAACGGCGAGTGGGGCGCCATGGCGGCGGTCGACCGTGGGCGTGTGCTGCAGCGTATGTCTGCCGCCGTTCTCGACAAAGTGGACCACTTGGCAGCGCTTGAGGCAGCCGATGTTGGCAAGCCCCTCAAGCAGGCCCGCGCCGATGCCATCGCCCTCGCGCGCTATCTCGAATTCTACGGCGGCGCGTGTGATAAAATCCACGGCGAAACCATCCCTTACTTAGACGGCTACACCGTCTACACCCTGCGCGAACCGCACGGCGTTACCGGCCACATCGTCCCATGGAATTACCCGATGCAAATCATTGGTCGCTCGGTGGGAGCCGCCCTCGCCATGGGCAACGCCACCGTGCTGAAACCCGCCGAAGAAGCCTGCCTCACAGCCCTCGCTTTCGGGGCAATCGCCACCGAAGCGGGCCTCCCCGCAGGCGCGCTTAACATCGTTCCCGGCCTCGGGGCCGAAGCAGGCGCGGCGCTCAGCAACCACACGGGCATCCACCACATCAGCTTCACAGGCTCCGTCGCCACGGGCGAACTCATCCAAGCCGCCGCCGCCCGAAACGTCATCCCCGTTACGCTAGAACTCGGAGGCAAATCCCCGCAAATCGTGTTTGACGATGCCGACCTTGAAGCAGCCCTTCCGTTCCTCGTAAACGCCGGCATCCAAAACGCCGGCCAAACCTGCTCCGCCTCCTCCCGCATCCTCATGCAACGCGGCATTTACGAAAAACTCAGCGTCATGATGGCCGCCCGCTACAAAGAACTCGTCGTCGGCCCCGCCGAAGCAGACCTCGACATCGGCCCGCTCATTTCCGCTCGCCAAAAGGACATTGTTGAGGGCTTCATAGCCGCCGCAAAACCCAAAAACATCCTCGCCCAAGCCCAACTCGCCGAGGGCCTCCCCATAGGTGGCCACTATTTCGCCCCCACGCTTTACGGCAGCATTTCCCCCGATGACCCCCTCGCCCAAGCCGAAATATTCGGCCCCGTGCAGGCCATCATCCCCTTTGATGACGAGGCCGATGCGCTAAAAATAGCCAACGGCACGGCCTATGGCCTCGTCGCCTCTATCTGGACCCGAGACGGCGCCCGCCAAATGCGCATGGCCAAAAAACTGCGGGCAGGGCAGGTGTTTATTAACAATTACGGCGCAGGCGGCGGGGTAGAGCTGCCCTTCGGCGGGGTCGGCAAATCAGGCCATGGCCGCGAAAAGGGTTTTGAGGCGCTCTACGGGTTTTCGACCCTCAAAACCGTGGCCGCCCACCATGGTTGAAACCCTTGATCTTCACCCCCTTCGCGCCGAAGTGGTTGAAGATCATTACAACCTTTCGGTCGCGTTCCTGTTTCCTTCCCCTCGCCCCGCGCTAGATTTTCAAATATGCAAAACGCCAAGTGAACAGGATGTGCAGTTAGGGATGGATTCCGTCTATCTTGAACATACGGAAACGGGGATAGGGGGGTATGACATCATCGAAAACCTTAGGGTTGTTGCGGGGCTGTCGATTGGGTTTAGCCTAAACACTAAAGGCCAGAAGCTTTTGAGCTTGCCTGAAAATGTAAGTATGCACTTTGGACGGCTAAAGAATGCACATGCCCTTGAAAAAGCGCTCAAAATGGTGGCGTCCCACCATGGATAAATGAAGCTCTCCAACGCAGATGCCCGCAGGCTGTGGCTCCACAACCACGGCCTGAGCGCGGCCCCCACGGGGCCGCTGGACGTGATGCAAGCCATCAACGCGCTTGGCTTTGTGCAAATTGACACCATCCGAAACGTCACCCGTGCCCACCATCATATCCTGTGGTCTCGCAATCAAAACTACCGTGAAAAGCACCTCTGGCCGTTGCTCAAAAACCGCCAGCTTTTCGAGCATTTCACCCATGACGCCAGCCTGATCCCGATGCAAACCCTGCCAATGTGGCGGCGGCAATTCACCCGCATGGGTAAATATGTGGCCAAAAGTGAGTGGTTTGATTCCAAGCTCGGCCAGCACAATATTCACGATATCAAAGCCCGCATTGAGGCCGAGGGCCCGCTTTCCACCCATGCTTTTAACAGTAAGCTTGATTCTGAAAGCAAAATGTGGGCAAAGCCGCCCCACAAAAAAGCGCTTGATAAAATGTGGTATGCAGGGGAGCTCGCCACCTCCCACCGCGAAAAATTCATCAAATTCTATGACCTCGCCGAGCGGATTTTCCCCGCCTATTTGCACACAGATCATCGCCCCGATGACGAGCAAATCGACTGGCTTTGCACCCAAGCGCTCAACCGCCTCGGTTTTGCCACCGCCAACGAAATCGCTAAATTCTGGGATGCCGTCAGCACCAAAGAGGCCCGCGCTTGGGCTGAGGGCCTGCCCGAAATCGAGCTTGAGGCCGCCGATGGCAGCCTCAGCCGCGCCTTCAAAGCCCCCAATCTCGAACCCGCCCCCAAGCCCTCATCCCGCCTGCGTATCCTCAACCCGTTTGACCCCGCCATTCGGGACCGCACTCGCCTTGAGCGCCTGTTTGGCTTTGAGTATCGCAACGAGATGTTTGTCCCCAAAGCCAAGCGCCGCTGGGGGTATTACGTGTATCCGCTGCTGGAAGGCGCGCGGTTTGTAGGACGGATCGAGCTAAAGGCCGACCGGAAGGCTGGCTGGCTTAAGGTCATTGGGTTTTGGCCAGAAGGCGGCGTGAACTGGAATGATTCACGGCGGAAAAAACTGGATACAGAGCTAGCGCGCCTCGCCCGATTTGTAGGGATTCCTAAGGTGGAATGGGTTGTGGATTAGGGTTTTTCAGAGCTATTGGAGGCTCGATATAGCGGCCTAATCCGGCATAATGATATTAAACCATGCCAAATTTCAGGAGCCAGCATGAAAAGAGCCTTCACCAATATTCTGAGTGCCGATGTCGATAAAACCGCGCGCTTTTACCAAGACCTTCTAGGCATGGCCCGCCATTTTGAGCCCGACTGGTTTGTGATTTTTACTCACGCAGACTGCCCGGATCTGGAGTTCGGGATTTTGGCACGGGAGCATTCGATAGTGCCTGCCGAAATCAGAAAGCCACCCGCAGGGGTTATGCTGACCTTTGTTGTCGAGGATGTGGAGCTAATATTTACCAAGGCAAAAATCTTAGGGGCCACCATAATTGAGCCGCCCACCAACACACCTTATGGCCAGCGCCGGATGCTGGTTCAGGATCCAGACGGCACGGTTATTGATGTTAGCTCACTCATAGCTGAAACTTGAACCGCGCCTAGGTTACGCGCTGTCGGGCCGGTCTCCCATTAAATACCGCGGGCCAGCCCCGTACTTAGCTGCACGGTCATCCGCATTATAAAGCTTGCATTTATCAAGGCTCAGGCAGCCGCAACCAATGCAGCCATCTAGGTTATCTCGCAACCGCGTTAAGGTCTCGATTTTCTCGTCCAGCACCGCCCTAAAATCCGCACTAATCGCTGCCCAATCCGCCTTGGTCGGCGTGCGCCCCTCGGGCAGGGTGCCAAGGGTTTCAGCGATCTGCGGCAGGGTGAAGCCGAACTGCTGGGCGATAAGAATAAAGCTCAACCTCCGAATATCAGCCTTCAAAAATCGCCGCTGCCCGCCCGCATTCCGCTCGGGAAAAAGCAGCCTTTGCCCCTCGTAATAGCGAATGGCCGAAACCGCCACGCCGGTGCGTTTTGAAAGATATCCGATAGAAATTGTTTTTTGCATAAATTAATCCTTGACCTAAAGTTAGGTTGAGGGACTAGCCTTAAGAAATCAACCCGCAAAAGGCGGGCTATTTGAAAGGATAATACAATGGCAAGACTTGAACATGTGAATATAACCGTGAGCGACCCGCAACGGGCGGCCAAACTGATGGACACGCTTTTTGGCTGGAAAATCCGCTGGGAGGGGGCTTCGATTCATGGCGGCTACACCATCCATGTCGGTGACAAAGACGACTACCTCGCCTTTTACACCCCGCCCAAAACCACTGAGGAAACAGTCATGAGCTACGATATTCGCGGCGGGCTAAACCACGTGGCGCTGGTGGTCGATGACTTTGGTGCGGTAGAGGCCCGCGTGTTGGCCGAGGGCCTCAAAACCTCAAACCACGGCGATTACGAGCCGGGCCGCCGGTTTTACTTCCACGACCATGACGATATCGAATACGAGATCGTCAGCTACGCCTAATGCGCGTGCGGGTCTGCACCGCTGGCCATCGCCCAGTGGTGTGTTTGGTGGTGCATGCCCGACGCCATAATGCCATAAAACCCGAGGCCTTTGAGCATCGCTAAATCAGAGGCCTCAAACACGGTAACGCTCAGCGCGGCCCCGTTCGGGATGTCCACTGTGCTATAATTCCAGCCATCCGCGCCGTCCATCATGCCAGCATGGGCGCGGGCCATCCGGCGAATGGCGGCCACCACTTCACCTTCCCCCGTAACGTCAAACCGAAGGCCACCCTCGATTTCGCTGGCCACACTCCGGGAATCAATGGTCACAATATCCATGTCCCGCAGGTGGTCCCGCAGCCCGTCAATATCCACGACTGACCAATCGGTGCTGGGGTCCGCTTGCAGCGCCGCCACCACCTCGGCAATGGCGCTAAAAGCCGATTGTCCGCCCTCAACCAGTGGCGTGCCTGTCGCACCCATGCCCGCCATGGCCATAGCTGGTTCGTCACTATGCATACCATCCACATGCACCATCCCCTCTGTATGAGTGGTTTGCGCAAAAGCAGGCGCGGCAAAAGCCGCCAGCACCAGAATTGTCTTTAGCATTGGTTTTCCCCTTTGATTATAAATCAGGTATTGCACTTTGCCCGCCCCACAAACATGATACCTATCATGCAGCCCAGTTTTTTGTCACTTCTGTCCGGCATCCGCCACCGAGAGCTCAGTTTCGCGAGCCAAGAAATGGTGTTTGATATGGATGCCGAAGTGAGCTCGCTTTTTGTGGTTAAATCCGGGCTGGTGCATTTGGTAAGGTTTCAAGAAGATGGCGGCATGGTGGTGCTCCAACGCGCCCATGCCGGAGGCGTTCTCGCAGAAGCCTCCGTTTTATCAGATAGTTACCATTGTGCCGCCATGGCCATACAGCCCAGTGTGCTAAAGGCCTATCCGCGCAAATCTGTGCAAACCCTGCTGGAAAGCAGCCCGGATGCCGCTTTGGTTTATGCCCGCTTTTTGGCCGCTGAAATGCGCACCGCCCGCAAGCGTGCCGAGATTTTGGCGCTCAAAACCGTGGCTGAGCGGCTTACGGCATGGCTTACATGGAATCACGGTTGTTTGCCCGTGCGCGGCACATGGCATCATGTGGCCGACGAGATTGGCGTTAGCAAAGAAGCTCTATATCGTGAGCTTTCCAAGCGGCGATAACCTGACCTGACCTTTCCTAATCGTTCTCGAACGACGATTTTCGACATCTATTAACGTTGCGTTAAACTGATTTCACTAAACTGGTTTAGTGAAGTTAATCAAACGAGGACTATTCGCAATGAAACCAACACCTAAACACCAATCAATGGCCAATTTTTTTGACGCCCTTGGCCACCCTCGCCGCCAGATGATTTTCCAAATCCTAAAGGAAACCGGCCCCAAGGGCGTGCCGTTTCACAGCCTACTTATGCAAAGCAGCCTCACAGCCTCGACCCTCAGCTTCCATCTCCAAAAGCTTGATAAAGGCCGTCTGTTAAAACGCAAAACGAAAGGTCGTGAAAGCTGGATATCACTCGATTTGCGTACTTTTTTCCAATTTGTGGAGCCCGCGCGAGATCAAGTAAAGATACGGGCTTGAGCCAACCCCTTTTTGCTCGCATATTGTGCGGAACACAGCAAAAGGAAATTCCATGCGACTGGCACGAAAAACAGCGATTGTAACTGGCGGCGGTTCCGGTTTTGGCGAAGGCATCGTTAAAAAATTCTTCGAGGAAGGCGCGATGGTGATCGTGGTAGATATCGACCACGCCGCCGCCAAGCGCGTCGCTGATCTTTATGACGGCATGGCCTTTCAGGCCGATGTGTCCAAAATGGAAGACTGGCAGGCCCTCGCCGCCCGCGTCCGCGATACCTTCGACGGCGTCGATATTCTGGTTAATAACGCGGGCATCACTCACCTGCTGCAGCCCATGGATGAGGTTTCCGAGGAGGAGTTTGACCGCGTCATGGCCGTCAACGCCAAGTCCGTTTTCCTCTCCGCCAAAACCATTGTCCCGATGATGAAAGAGGCGGAGCAGGGTGTCATTCTCAACGTCGCCTCCACCGCTGGCGTCTCCCCCCGCCCAAATCTCAACTGGTATAACGCCTCCAAAGGCTGGATGATCACCGCCACCAAAACCATGGCGATTGAGCTGGCCGCCTTCGGCATCCGCGTAAACGCCATTAACCCCGTCGCCGGAGAAACCCCGCTGCTGCAAAAATTCATGGGCGAAGACACCCCCGAAATCCGCGCCAAATTCATCTCCACCATCCCGCTCGGCCGGTTTTCCACCCCCGAAGACATGGCCAACGCCGCCTGTTTTCTCTGCTCGGATGAGGCCAGCATGATCACCGGCGTCGCCATGGAAGTTGACGGAGGCCGCTGCATATGAAACCCGGCGCGCGCAATCTTATCACCGATGTTAAGGGGCTTTATGTTGGCAATGCCGAAGACAAAACCCTGAAATCCGGCAGCACCGTGCTGGTCGGAGATAAGCCCTTTACCGCGGCTGTTTCCGTCATGGGTGGCGCTCCCGGCACCCGCGATACAGATATGCTCGCCCCTGATAAACTGGTGCAGGAAGTGGACGCCTTTGTGCTCTCCGGCGGTTCCGCCTTTGGCCTTGATGCCGCCAGCGGTGTCATAGATGCCCTGCGCGCCCAAGGCCGTGGCTTTGCCGTTGGCGAGGCCATCATCCCGCTGGTCCCCTCCGCCATTTTGTTTGATCTGGTGAACGGCGGCAAAAAAGACTGGGTGAAAAACCCCTATCACGCGCTTGGCACCAGCGCCTTCAACGCCCGCACCGCTGATTTCAGCCTCGGCACCGTCGGGGCAGGCTGCGGCGCAACCACTGGCACTTTTA
Source organism: Paracoccaceae bacterium (assembly GCA_013139635.1). GTDB lineage: Bacteria > Pseudomonadota > Alphaproteobacteria > Rhodobacterales > Rhodobacteraceae > UBA3077. The sequence goes on along the minus strand of WTAL01000014.1, from coordinate 31,402 downwards.
AAGGCGGCCTCGGCTCCGCCTCCATCGTGCTGGAAAGCGGCCACACCGTCGGCGCACTTGTCGCCGTTAATTCCTTCGGCGCTGTCACGCATGACTCCGGCCATTTCTGGGCCGCCCCATGGGAAGTGCAAGCCGAGTTCGGCGGCCTCGGCCCCGCCCCGATGGGAGACCCCCTAGCGCTGCCAAGCAACGCCAAAATGAGCGGGTTCAGCGAAAAAGGCAACACCACCATCGCCATCGTCGCCACCGATGCGATCATGGATAAAGCCCAAGCCACCCGCCTTGCCACCGTGGCCCAAGACGGCATGGCGCGGGCGATATTGCCCAGCCACACCCCCGTAGACGGCGACCTGATATTCGCCGCCGCCACAGGTGAAATCCCGATAAAAGACGCCGTGGTAGACCCGTTAATGATCGGCCACGCCGCCGCCCTCTGCCTCTCCCGCGCCATTGCCCGCGCTATTTATGAGGCCACCCCCGAGGCCGGTGACACCCAACAAACATGGCAGCATAAACATGGCTAATTTCACCGGCCCCGCGCTCACCGCCCTCACAGCCATTGAGGTCCGCGCCCTTCTAAAATCCGGTGAAATCTCTCCGCAAGACCTGCTCGATGCCTCCGAATCCCGCATCAACCAAACCGAGCCAAACCAAAACGCCATGGTCACCCGCTGCTTTCCCCGCGCCCGCGCGCGGATCCTCCCCGATACCCTCCTTGGCGGTATCCCCATTGGCGTAAAAGACCTCACCGAGGTTGAAAATGTTCGCACGACTTACGGCACAATCGGCTTCAAAGATCACATCCCCAAAGCCTCCGACCCATTGGTGCTGGCCATGGAAGCCCACGGCGCGCTGGTCGTTGGCAAAACCAATACCCCCGAAATGGGGGCAGGGGCCAACACCTTTAACGAGGTTTTTGGCCGCACCGGAAACCCGCATAACCAAGCGCTTAATGCGGGCGGCTCATCGGGCGGCGCGGCTTCCGGCCTCGCCACCGGCCAAGTTTGGCTCTCCCACGGGTCTGATTACGGTGGCTCGCTGCGCACCCCTGCCGCCTATTGCAATGTGGTTGGCCTGCGCCCCAGCCCCGGCAGGGCAGGGGGCAGCGGAACAGTTTTTGATACCCTCGGCGTGCAAGGCCCCATGGCCCGCACCGTTGCTGATTGCGCGCTGTTTCTAGACGCGATGCAAGGCGCTAAAGGCCCCCTCAGCTACCCCGCGCCCCCTACCAGTTTTCTGAGCGCGGTTGAGGCCGCGCCAGAAACCATTCGCATCGGCTATATGCCTGATCTTTGCGGCCATGCCCCTGTAGAGACCGACGTGTCTGAAATCCTCGCTAAAGCCCTGCGCATGGCTGGAAAATCTGGCTGCACGGTGGAAGAGGTTCGCTTGGATACCTCGGGCATGAACCAAGCCTTTCGCGCCATCCGCGCCCTTGGCTTTGCCACCACGGCGCTTGGTTTGCCCGACGAAATTACCCGCCATTTCAAGCCAACCATCAAAGGCAATGCTGCCGATGCAGCGGCCCTTACGACAGATGACCTTGCCCGCGCCAACCTCACCCGCGCCCAGCTTTATCGTGATACCTCCGCATTGCTAGGGTCGTTCGATGTGCTCGCTTGCCCTGTGGTTGGCCTTGGGCCGCTCAAACGAGAAATAGAGTTCCCGCCCGAGGTCAACGGTATCAAATCCGTCGATTATCTTGACTGGCTGGGCTTTTCTAACCTCGCCACCCTTACCAGCCTGCCGGCACTTTCGCTGCCCGTGGGCCGTATGCCATCTGGCATGCCGATGGGTATCCAGCTTATTGGCCCGAACCGAGGCGAGGCCACGCTGCTCGCGGCCGCCCGCACGTTTGAGCGCATACTTAGCGTAAACACCAGCCCGATTGACCCCATATGAAAACCTCAGCAAACCATCTGGCCCACGCGCTACGCGCTAATATGCGGCCTGACCAGCCCTTCATCTGCGGCCCGCACCCGCTAACATATGGCGCCTTTTGGCAAGGGGCTGAGCGGCTCGCGGCGGCGTTGGAAATTTCCCCCGGGGACCGCGTGGTTATGCAGGTCGAGAAATCCGTTGAAGCGCTTCAGCTTTATGTTGCAACTGTTTTGGCGGGTGGCATAATTGTGCCACTTAACCCGGCCTATACCCGCACTGAGACCCTTTATTTCCTTGAGGATGCGACCCCGAGCGTGTTTGTGACGCCCACACCAGAGGGCTGGCCTGTGCCTCGTGCGCTTACGCTGGAGGCATTGTTGAGTGAGGCGCGTTCGGGCTTTAAGCCCGTGCCGCGCGGGCCGGAAGACCTCGCGGCCATCCTTTATACTTCGGGCACCACGGGGCGCTCGAAAGGGGCCATGCTGAGCCATCGTGCGCTGGCGAGCAATGCGAAAACCTTGCAAAAAGCTTGGCACTTTACGGCGGAGGATCGGTTGATCCATGCGCTGCCGGTGTTTCATACCCACGGGCTTTTTGTGGCTACAAATGTTGTACTAATGGCGGGGGCTTGCATGGATTTTATGCCAAAATTCAGCGTAGAAGCCATAATTAATGCCATGCCCCGCGCCACCGCCCTTATGGGCGTGCCCACCTTTTATACCCGCTTGCTTAAAGCCGAAGCCCTCTCGCAAGCCGCCACTAATATGCGCCTTTTCATCTCTGGCTCTGCCCCCTTGCTGGCCAGTACGCACCAAGAATGGCACGCCCGCACTGGCCACACCATTTTGGAGCGCTACGGCATGACCGAGACCAATATGAACACCTCAAACCCCTATAATGGCGACCGCCGCGCGGGCACCGTTGGCCTGCCGCTTGCCGGGGTCGAGCTGCGCCTTGATGCGGCTGAAGCAGAGATTGGCGTGATTGAAGTGCGGGGGGATAACCTGTTTTCCGGCTATTGGAATATGCCCGAAAAAACGGCCGAGGAACTGCGGCCCGATGGTTGGTTTATCACGGGTGACCTTGGGCAAATAGATGCGGATGGATATGTGACCATCGTGGGGCGGGGCAAAGACCTGATCATTTCAGGGGGGTTTAACATCTATCCCAAAGAGGTGGAGGCGGTCTTAGATGCTATGCCTCAGGTGCAAGAAAGTGCAGTGATAGGCCTGCCAGATAAAGACTTGGGAGAGCGGGTGGTTGCGGTGATTGTTTTGAAATCAGAAACAAACAAAGACGCGATCATTGAGAGCGCCCGCCAAAACATTGCACGCTTTAAGTGCCCGCAAGATGTTCATTTTGTGGACGCACTCCCGCGCAATACGATGGGCAAAGTTCAGAAAAATGAACTGCGCATTCGACTCGGAAACATGGGCTGAGATTCTTTAAGTCTTGGCGTCTAAAACGGCTTTAACATACTGATTCCAAATTACAAACTGGAGCTTGCTGCCGTTTATTAACCTAGGTTAATAAACCAACTGGCGGTGGTTCTCTAGCAGATTGAGATCACCAAACCTATTGGGAAATATCAGGCCGCGCCCAGCGATTATGAAGCCAATACCATTGCTCGGGGTGGGCCTGCACCTGCGCACTCAGGCTATCGTTAAGCTTTTGAGTCATCACTACGGGGTCTTCGTGCTTAAGGGGGGGCTCCAAAGTAATATGAACGGTGCCTTGAGCATCAAGCACCGCATATATCGGCATAAGTAGCGCGCCTGTCTTCACCGCCAGCTCTGCCATTACGGTCGAGCTCAGCGCGGGCACACCCATAAAATCAAGCGGTTTGCCCTCGTTCACCCGCTGGTCCAGCAAAACGGTAATGATCCCGCCAGCCCTGAGGTGCTTCATCATGTTTCGCGTGCCTTTAAGGCCCGTGCGAAACAGCCCGGCGCTTCCAACAGACATAGCTTTTGCAAAATGGCGCTCAAAAATCGGGTTTGATGATTCACGGTAAATCGAGGCGCTCGGCATGCCCGCACGCGCAAGCATAACCCTTATAGCCTCCCATTGGCCAAAATGCCCTGAAACCAAAATAACCGGTTGGCCCTTTGCCTGCGCCGCTTCAATCTCAGCAAACGCGTTGGGAGCCATAACCACGCCGCTCAGGTTTTTATGGTAGTCTTCGCTATAAAAAAGCACCATGAACCCGCGCCCAATATGCTGGCTCACGCGTTTTGTCAGGGCTTTGTTGTTGGGGAGCTCGGGGAAAACCAGCTCCAAGTTACGCTCGATCCGCCGTCGTAGGCTTGGAACGCTGCGCACCGCAAAGCCGATAATAGCTCCGCCGATTGCAATGCGCCATTTAAGGCGAAGGGGGCGTAGCGCCCATGGTAGCGCGTAAATAAGCACAGCCTCAATGTAATGACGAAATTTTGTTTTGCGTTCCATGTGTCCCTGTTTAATTCTTTTCGTCTTGGGTGCAAACCGCGAATGTGAGGGCATAATGGTTTTTCTGGATATTTGGCAATCTTACCGCAGCCTGCCGCTTTGGGTGCAAATATGGGTGTTTGGCATTTTGGTGCCGGTTAATAGCGCCGCTATCTTCTTTGTGTATCAACCCGCGGGTGTGTGGGTTGCTGTGCTGGCGATAGGGGCGATGTTGCCCAATATCCCCATTATGCTTTACGAGCGGGGCCTTTCAAAAATGATGGCGTGGCCGCATTTGCTTCCTTGGAGCATCCTTGTAATATGGCTTCTTGTTGCCATGCCGCAAGGCAGCACAGCTTACGCCATATACCTCTGGATACTCCTGCTGAGCGACGTCATTTCACTGGGGTTCGATTTTCCAGATGCGTTGAAATGGCTGAAGGGAGATCGTGCCATCGCGGGCAAATGAAATCAGCCCTGAGCCTACCTTAAGCAAATACTCCCGCCGGTCGGGCACCGTTTTGCTACGCAAAACGAACCCTCCCGTTGGGCGTGGCCTCGCTGCGCTCGGTGCGGCGCGTCAGGCATTTGTTTGTTTTGAAAAGCTGCGTGCGCGCCGCGTTGCAAAGGCGGTGCTTGTGTCGAAGGTCAGCCGATAAGTTTACGCCTTTTTTGGCATACACTCTATGCGATAATGTTGCAGCGCGGCGCGAACAGGGCATCACCACAAGCGCAGTATCGCCGCGCCGCTACCGAGCCGAAGTCCGGTGCATAGCACCGGAAATACCGTGGTGTAACAAACGCTTAAGTTAGGTTATTTCTTAACAGGGTTAATCATCATAACCATCTGTCGGCCTTCCATCTTCGGCATGCTGTCCACCTTACCGGCTTCCGCCGCGACCACATCCGCCGCCACCCGTTCGAGCAGCTTGCGCCCCAAGTTCAAGTGCGCCATTTCGCGCCCTCTAAACCGCAGGGTTACCTTACACTTATCGCCATTTTCCAAAAACTTGAACACGTTACGCATTTTCACGTCATAATCGTTGGTATCAGTGTTTGGCCGGAACTTAACTTCCTTCACCTCAACGATTTTTTGCTTCTTGCGGGCTTCGTTGTCTTTTTTCTGCTGTTCATATTTGAACTTGCCAAAATCCATGATTTTGCAAACAGGAGGGCGCGCATTGGGGGAGATTTCCACCAGATCAAGGCCAACTTCATTGGCCAGTTCAATGCCACGCTCAGGCGTTACCACCCCAACGTTTTCACCTTCAGCGCCAATCAGGCGGATTTCGTCTGCGCGGATGCGCCCGTTGGCGCGGGGGCCAGTGTCGCGCTGCGGAGGCGCGTTGTGAGGTCTGCGAGCTATGGTTCAAGTCCTTAAATTGTGATCATTTGGGCCATTTTGACCCTATATTAGGTATTGGCGGGATTCTGGGCGCGGGTCAAGGGCCATGCTGCATATGGGGTGTTTATTGCAAGAAAAACCGCACCCGCGCCGCCCGCCCAAGCGAATCCACCACCGAAACAGCCATAAATCCGCCGCTTTCCACTGGCCACAGCATTTGCCGGTCATACTGCGCGGGCAGGATCGCCTCGCCGTTAATGATCCAGCTAAACGGCGGCGCACCGCCTTTCAGCTTCAGCACCAAATCCGCCCCGCGTCGCGCGTCTGAAAGCCCAAGGTCCACCTCGGCCCCATCTGGTGGAAAGGAAATTTCCGGCCTATTCGGGTCCAAATAGTTCGCATCCCCCCGCGCCATAAAATGCCGCAAGGGCAGGGGGAGGCTTTCCCCCGCGCCCGTTAGCACATATGGCGGCGGCGCTGGCAGCGGCACGCGCTCGGTTTCCAACCTCGAAAACGCCTCAAAAAGCAGCGGCGCGGCGTCCTTAATCCCCTGCAATCCCGGCACTGACGCCCCATCGGGCCGCCCCATCCAAACCCCCATCACAAACCGCCCGTCAAACCCAATGGCAAACGCATCTCGATAACCATAAGACGTGCCGGTTTTATATGCGATCTGCCCTATTGCCCCCGTTTCCGGCGGGGGCGTCGCTGCCAAAATATCGCTCACTTGCCACGCCGCCCCCGGCAAAAGCAGCGGGTTGCCGCCAGCCTCGCCGCCCAGCCCCGAAAGCACCACAGGCACTCCGCCCCGTGCGATCCCCGCATAAAGCTGCACCAAATCTTGCAGCGAAAGCCCGATGCCCCCGAGCGCAATCGCCAACCCCGGCGCACCGCCTTTCGGCAGTTTCGGCTCCAGTCCCGCGCGCCGTAACCGCGCCAAAAACTGCGCGGGCCCAATCGCATCCATCATCGCCACGGCCGGAATATTCAGCGAAAGCTGCAACGCCGTCCGAATGCTCACCGTCCCCCTAAACTGCCGATCAAAATTCTGCGGCTCATAGCCTCGAAACCGCATCGGTCTGTCGTCAATCATGGTTTCCGGCGTCGCCAGCCCGTTCTCAAACCCAATACCATATATCAGCAGTTTCAGCGTTGACCCAGGCGACCGAACTGCCCGCGTCATATCCACATATCCGTCGGCCCGCGCGTCAAACAAATCCGCTGCGCCCACCGTGGCCAAAATATCGCCGCTCTGATGCTCGGCCAGCACAAGCGCCGCCGAAAGCCCATTTTCGCGAGTTTCCATGGCATCAAAAAGCAGCGCCTCAAGCCCTTGCTGCAAGCTCCTGTCCAGTGTGGTTTCAAAAAGCCGCCGCTCCGGCTGCGCTGCCCGCAAAGCATCGGTGAAATGCGGGGCCAAAATCGGAAAGGAAATTCGCGTACTTGGCACATTTGCCCGCTTGCCCGCCTGCGCCTCATCCGCCGGCAGCATCTCCGCCAACACGGCCCTATCCAAAACACGATCGCGCGCGATCTGCGCCGCCGCAGCATAGCGATCAGGCCGGCGAGAAGACGGCGCTTGGGGCAGGGCGATCAGCAGCGCCGCCTCAGCGGGCGTGAGCCGCCGCGGCTCCTTGCCAAAATACGTCAGCGTCGCCGCCCGCACGCCTTCAATATTGCCGCCCATCGGGGCCAGCTGCACATAAAGCTCCAAAACCTCGGCCTTAGAAAGTCGCCGCTCCAGCGCCAGCGCCACCCGTATCTGCCGCAGTTTCCCGCCCCAACGCCCCGTTTCCCCACGCTCCAAAAGCCGCGCCACTTGCATGGTGATCGTTGAGCCACCAGACACAATCCGGCCATTAAAAACAAATTGCCTAAATCCGCGCAACAGCGCCAGAGGGTCTACGCCCATGTGGCTATAAAACCGTTTATCCTCAAATGCGACCAGCATGTCCACGTAATGCGGGTCCACGTCCGCCAGCGCCACCGGCAGCCGCCAGCGCCCGCTTTCAACCGTATAAGCCCGCAGCAAATCGCCGTTTCGGTCCAGCACCGTCACCGCCGTTTCCAGCTCCAGCGAGGGTAAACCTGTGCGCGCCACCCAGTCATCCAGCACAATGAGCGCCGCCAGCGCCATCAGGGCTAGCGCTGTAAAATATCGCAGCAAACGCCTCACTGTGCGGGCAGAATCGTAACCGTATTGACGCTGGTCGTCGCCCGCAAGCTTGGCCGATACATATCCTCCACCAGCGCCGCGGGTTGCCTAAACACGCCCGGCGTTACCGCCCGCACGATATAGGCCATTTGTATCGCATCTTTGCGGCCCCACGTAACAGCGTTCAAAAACCGATCAGCCCTAAACTCGCTCACGCCTGAAGTATCCAGCTGCAACCAATCGAGCTTGCTCAGATCGCCCGAGCGCAGCAAGTTCGGATTATCAATCTCAAACCCCGCCGCCAGCGGGTCTGAGATAATCAGCCGCCCGCGCCGCTCCTGTTCCGGCGTGACCCGCAAAATCGCCACATAGCGCTCGTTTTGCACAAATTCAGCTGCCTGCTCCCCGTCCATCGTGTAAAGCCAACGCTCAATTCTGTAGCCGTTTTGCATGGCGGGTTCATCATAAGCTGGCGCGCCCATCGTCATAAGCCGCCCCCCAGCCTGCGCCCCGTTATTTTGCACCACCAACGGCCCTGCCGCCAGCGTTTCCGCGTCAAAATAAACCATCGCAGGCCCGTCAATCGCTACGCCATCCACGCTAAAACCACCGCTGCTTGCTATCAAAGCCCGCGCCGCCATGAGCTGCCATAGCCGCTCCTGCGAGGAGTAATACCGCGCCGGCGTTGCCAGCCGTTTTGCCAGTGCCTCAATGTCTACCGCCGTGCTGCCAGCCTCAACGGCCAGCGCCAAAAGCGCCGCCATATCGCGGCGTTGTGAGCCATAATCCAAGCGGAACGTGCGGGTATCCGCCACCGCCCGCGCCACCTTGCTATAGGCCAGCGCAAACAGCGTATCGGCCCGCACTTGGTCGCCGTTCATCGCCAAAGCCGCCCCCAGCTGCGCTAGCGCCATCGGCGTGGCAAATTCGTCGGCTTTTACGTCAGCATAATAGCGCAAATCACCAATGCTGGCCTGCCCTTCGCGGGCCAAAACCATAAGCGTATAGGCGATAGCCTCGCCGCCATTTTCGAAATCGCCAGCGTAATTCATCGCGTTGTTCAGATTTTGCAGCGCTTGGGAAAAGGCCCGCTCGGGCACGCTATATCCGGCCGCACGGCTGCGACTCAGGAAATCAGTGGCAAAAGCATCAAGCCACCAATCGTCACCACGAGGCCGCCACTGGCCAAAGCTGCCGTTTGCACCTTGGTTTCTCAGCACGTCCTCAATCGCTTGTTCCACCCGTGCCTGCACGTCAAACGTGCCATCAAGGTTCATTTGCGCGGCGATATCGCCGAGATAAAGCAGCGGCATCGCGCGCGAAATTCTCGTTTCCGTGTTGCCCCACGGCGTGCGGTTCAGCGCGTCCAGCATCCCAGCTACATCAAACCGCGCCAGCGGCCCCAGGGCAAAACTGCCCGTGCCGCTGCCCGGCTGGAAATCAGCAAACACATTAGCGTCAATGGTAAACGTGCCGCCCTCGGCCAAAGGCGCCGAAAGCGCCCGCATTATCAGTGGGTCATTCGCCCGTACCGAAACCTTTATGATTTGCCCATATTGCGCGCCCTCAGGCCCCGTGAGCACCACCGCCAACTCGCCGTCGCCCGCCGCGCTCGCACGTAGCGGAAATTCAAGCGTGGCTTGCCCGCCTTCCGCAATTTTAAGTCCCGCCTCAGAAAGGCTGCTCTGCACCGCGCCCGTGGCCGAAACCGCCACCGTATACTCGCCCGCTGGCCCGTTAACATTGGCAATATCCACCCTAAGGCGGCTCTCGTCACCCGGTGCCATAAAGCGCGGCATTGCTGTGGTCACCACCACAGGGTCACGCACCAAAAGGTCATATTCCGCCTCGCCCACAGCGGTGTCAGACCACACCACGGCCATCAGCCGCACCGTGCCGTTAAAGGCCGGAAGGTCAAAACTGGCCGTCGCATAGCCCTCGGCGTCCACCTCCAGTGGCCCGCTAAAATAGGCAATCAGCTCTTCGGTTGGCGGCGGCGCGTTCACCCGCGCCAAAGCCCCGTCCCCACCCGAGCGCAGCAGCCCCGGCGTGCCTTGCATGCCGTCAATCAGCCGCCCGTAAATGTCTCGCAGTTCCATGCCCAGCCGCCGCTGGCCAAAATAATATCCCGTCGGATCAGGGCTCTCAAAACCCGTCAGGTTCAAAATCCCGACATCTACCGCTGCAATAGTCGCATAAACCGGCCCGCTGCCCTCAACTTTTAAACGCACCTCTAGCGGCCCACGAGGCAGCACCTCGGCGGGCATGTCAAAACTGGCAGCCAGCATCCGATCGCTCGGGTCGGTCGGCGCATAAGCCAGCCCCACCGCGCGCGCAGGGTTGCGCCCCTCCGCTTCATCCATCGGCTGCATCAGCGTGGCAATAATGTAAGCCCCCGCGCCCCATTCCTCAGCCACAGCTACCTCGATCAAGCTTTCCCCCGCGGCCACATCCACCGCCTGCATAGAGATCAGCCGGTCTGAAACCACCCGTACCAAAACCTTACCCGCATCCCGCGCCTCAACCCGCAGCCGCGCCACATCACCGATGTTATAGCGCGCCTTATCAAGGCTCACATCCAGAACGTCAGGCGTGTCAGAGCTCGCATCCGCGCTCCACCAGCCCGAGCTAAAGGTGAACGAACTCGCGGTATATCCGCCATCCGTATGCACGATTTTCAGCTCATAGCGCCCCCAGTCGATCCGTGCGCCAATCCGCGCCACGCCGTCAGCGCTTAGGTCCAGCTCACCGCTCGCCACCCGCACCCGCCGCGTAATCGGCTCCCAATTCCAGCGGCCATTATGCTTATACCACTGGTAGCGCCGCTCCACGCGTGACAGCACCCAGCTTACATTTTCCATCTCGGCCCGCGCGGCATTCTCGTCAATCGCGATCACCTCAAAAGCCGCCTCGGCCCCCTCGCGCAGCGCCCCGTCAAACAACGGCTTAATGCCAATCCTCGTCCCGTCTGGCAAAATCTCCCGCGTGATCGTCCGCTCCACAGGCCGCCCAGAGCCGTCCGCCATCCGCACTGTGGCGCGCATCTGCAAAGGCTTGGTTACCGGCTCCATCGTGGGCAGTGTCAGCGCCAGTGCGAGCCGCCCATTATCATCAGTCAAAACCTCGCTCGAAATCCCCTCATACCCGTTGATAAACGGCTCATCCACCAGCCCAAACTTGTAGCCCGGATAGGCCGCATACCCCCGCGTTGTGGTCACCTCCACTTCGCCATTTATGCTCAGCCCGCTGGCAGGCGCGCCATACAAATAAGCCGCCTCGATACTCAGCGAAGGTCGCGCCGTAGGTCGCACTGCGCCCGCCGCCATTTCTAACGTAAAATCAATACGTTCCGGCACAAAGTCTTCTACCAAAAATGGTAAAGTTTTCAGGCTGGCCGCGTCAGGGTCCGCATGTATTTCAAGCCGCCATGTGCCGCGCATCGCGCTGGCCGAAAGCCCGTGCTCAAACACCCGCCCGCCAGCGCCCGCATCTGCCAGCACATAGCGGCTGGCCTCTACCCCGTCGGGCCGATAAAGCACGGCCGTTAGCGGCAGCTCGCCGGTGGCATCCACCTGCGCATTCCGCGCCAGAATCGTGGCAAAAACAGCCTCTCCAGGCCGGTATGCCCCGCGCTCAAAACTGGCGAAAATGTCAATTTTTGCCGGCGTGCTCCGCCCCGAAACCCCACGGTCCGAAAGGTCCATCGCGGCTTCATTTAGATCAATAAACGCAAAGTCCCCACTCGGGCTGATCAGCTGAAGCATCGCAGGGCTGTTGCCCCCTTCACCGCTAGTATAGCCCGCCGGAATATGGGCATATCCCGCCGCATCGGTCAGCGCCTCAAATAGCACATCATTATTGCTTGCCACCAGCCGCGCGGTTACGCCTTCCAGCGCCTCCGCACTGCGCAGCGAGCGCGCAAAAGCGTGCAGCCCATCGGCCCCGAGCATAGTTTCCACGCCGAGATCGGTCACAATAAACCACTGCGTTGCCGCTTCCTCCCACGGCATATCACTGCCTGAAATCCGCGCTGTCATCGCATAAATACCCGGCTCAAAATCCTTGATCGCGGTGGAAAGGGGTAGGGCGGTTATCACATCCGCGTTCAGCGTGCTGCCCACCTCGCCAATGCCACGCCACAGCTCTTCCCCGCGCTCATTCGCAATATCCCCCTCGGAATACTGGTCCAGATTTTCGTTGAGAATCCCATAAAGCATCGTGGGCACAAGGTTGCGCTCACCAATCCGCGAAAGCCGCAATTCCACCTCTTCTGCATTTACCGTCACCACCGGAATCGCCGGAGCATCACTCATCGGCAGCACGTAAGAGCGGCCAATAAAGTGCACGCTCGGGTCCCGATCGCGCACATAGGTTGAAAGCTTCACCGATTTCACCAGCACTTCGCCACTGGCCGCAGGTAGCCCCTCGCGTAGTGTAATTTGGTAGGTTTGCCCGTGGGTTACCCCGTCAAAACACAGTTGCGCCCCCTCGGCTTCCACCGGAAGTCCGCCCGCTGTGCGCACAAAACTGGCATACTCCACGCCCAGCTCCGCAAGGTCTTCATTAAAGTTCACGCATATCCTTGGCCGCTCGGCGTTGTTATCCACCTGCGTGTCAATCACCCGAAAGCCAAACAGCCCAATTGCGCGGTCGAGCGCGTCGGCTGTGCTGCTGCGAGCGTCCAAACGTTGCGCCAACCGCAAAGCATCAATAGAGTCCCGCCCCTCGCCAGCCGTTTCCAGCAACTGCGCCAAAAGCACCATTGCCGTGGCCCGCTCCACGCTGTCACCACTGCGCATGTAGGCGTTTACCGCCGCATCCCGCGCGAGGCTGCGCATTCTGCCCGCCCGCTGGCTATCAACCCGCGCAATTTTGCTCGCCAATGTCGCCACATTCAGCCAGTTTTCGCCTTGGTCCTCAAAGCTCAGCATTTGCGTGGCATATTTCAGCGCGTTGCTATGGGCATTCGCCACCATCGCGCCCTCAAAGCGCAGTGTTAGCTCGCTCAAGCTCGTGTCATTAACCGGATATTGCCGCCCGATCTGGGCTGCCCGCCGCGTGGCCCTCGTGAGGTATCCATCAGGCAAAAACCCAAGGTCTTCGACCCGCAGAACCCCGCGCGCCAGCAGCGCCGAGGGGGTATCCATGATCTCCATCGAGATCGCCCCGGCAAAAAAGCTCCGCGCTCCGGCGCTATTTTTTAAAAAACACGCACCCTTGGTTTCATTAAAGGTCAGCGCCGAGCAGCTAGCCGTTTCAAGGCAGGCGTTTTCGCAAATATCCAGCGTGGTCTCTAAAATTGTGCGGATATCACCGCCATAAAGATCAGTGTTTTCAAAAGCCATGCTGCGCCGCTCGGGAATCGGGCTATCTTCGGCGAAACTAGGAAAAGCAATAGAAATCAACGCCATAACGGCGGAAAAACGGAAAATTGACATAAAAAAATCTCATAATTGTGGTTCTAATACCGCAACTATAGCAGGAATTTTGATCCCAAGTGTAAATTCTTTAGTGCTCAGCGATCTCTAGCGCACGTAATGAAACCACCTCAAACCCCCAGCGCTGAACCCCTTCGGTTTCAGGCAGGTTGGTGAAAATAAGCGTGGCATCAAAGGCCCGTAGCTGCCCCGGAGGCGCGCTAATTCGGGCCTCATTATCGTCTTCTCCGATGATAAAACACTCGGCCAGCGGTGTGTCTTCCGCCGCGCAGTCATAAAGCTTAACGTCAAACAAAACGCCGGTCAGCATGTAGCTTTCAGAATTATTTATCACCCGCCCACTGAGCGTCGCCACACGCGGCCCCAGCGTCAGGTCCACGTCTTCCAGCACGATCTCGCTCACCGCGATCCGGTTCAGCTCCTCTTCAGGGGCCGACGGTGCGGTGAAGGTATAGTAGGCCAAGCCACCAATAAGCGTGGCTGCAATAATGGTGCCTGCAATGCGCATTTCAGGCAGCCGAAACAGTGCGTAAATATAGAGCGACAAGATGACAAAGATTTCTACAATTACCACGATATTTCCTTACCTATTCAGAGTATTCAACACTTAATCACAAACCATGTGCATTACCAGTGCTAGCGATACCCCTCGGGGTTAGCCGCTTGCCAGCGCCAATGATCTTCGCACATTTTCTCAAGGTCAAATTCAGCTTCCCAGCCAAGCATCTCCTTGGCCTTGCGCGCGTCAGCACAGTAAATCGTAACGTCCCCCGCGCGCCGCGGGGCCACCTGCGCTGCAATCTTAAAGCCGCATGCCGCCTCCCAAGCCGCATGAACCTCTTTCACAGAGGAGCCATGCCCCGTCCCAAGGTTCACCACCGGCGTTTTGTTATCCACCGCCTTGCTGCCCAGCAAATAATCAATCGCCTTCACATGCCCGCGTGCCAAATCCATCACATGAATATAGTCACGAATGGCCGTGCCGTCCGGCGTGTTATAATCATCGCCAAAAATATTGAGAATCTCCCGCTGCCCCGTTGCCACCTGCGCAATAAACGGAAACAGATTATCCGGAAACCCCAGCGGGTCTTCCCCAATTTTCCCAGATTTATGCGCCCCCACAGGGTTAAAATACCGCAAAATCATAGAGGCCCACCCCGGCCCGATACTGGTAATATCGGTGAGAATCTGCTCCACCATCAGCTTGGTTTTGCCATACGGGTTCACCGGCCCCGTGGACACATGCTCGTCCATCGGCATGGTTTCGGGCGCTGGCTCACCATAAACCGTGGCAGATGATGAAAACACCCCGTGCTTCACCCCGTGCCGCAACATAGCGTTAAAAAGGCAGGTGCTCCCCGCGACATTCACATCATAATAAAGCTCAGGCTGGCTCACAGATTCCCCCACCGCTTTCAGCCCCGCAAGGTGAATAACGGCCGCAATATCATGCGCTTCAAACAGCGCATCCAGCGCCGCCCCGTCCCGAATATCCCCTTCGATAAACACCGGCGCGCCATTAGACATCCGCCCAACCCGCTCAATTGACGTCCGTGACGAGTTGGTAAGGTTATCAAAAACAACCACTTCATAGCCGCTGTTCAGCAGCTCCAGCACCACGTGGCTGCCAATAAACCCGGCCCCGCCGGTCGCAAGTATCTTAGGCATATTAGGCCCCTTTGAGTATTGCGACGAGCCGAACGGCCTCGGCAGCCGCATCCTGAGCCTGCCAAATCTCACTACCAAAATTCACAAAATCCACATGGTCACGCACCGCGCGCAGGCTGTCATCGTCCAAGCCGCCCTCGGCCACCACAGGCACCTCGATCATCTCGCTCCACCACTGAAACAGGCTCGCATCGGCCCGCGCCCCGTCGCCAAGCCCACCCATGTCGCCCACCGGCCCAAAGCTAATGTAATCCACGCCAATCTCAGCCGCCGTCATCCCCGCATGCCGAGAGCTGCCGCAATACGCCCCCACAATCGCATCCTCCCCGAGCAATTTGCGCGCCTCGCGCACATGGCGGGAAGAACTCACCAAATGCACGCCATCAAGCCCGTGCTTTTCCACCAGCAAAAAGTGGTTATCCACCACAATGGCCACATCAAACTTGTGGCAAATATCACGAAGCTGGTCAGCCGCCCGCCCCAGCAGCCCCGCATCCGTCGTGGTCAGCGCAATGCGCACACAAGAAACCGGCACCGCCGCCAGCACCGCCGCCAAGCGGGGCTTAAAAGCCTCAAGGTCAAATTCAGTCGGGGTTGTCAGATAAATCTGGGCAAAATCTTGTTCGGGCATGTCATTTTCCATCATGGTTTCCACCTTTTAGCGCGCATTACGGCCAAGGGAAAGCACCATGCCAATTTATTCCGGCAGCGCCGCACAAATATGAAACGCCTGCATCGGCGCCGCACAAGGCCCATCTCCATAGGCCGCCTTCATCACCTCTTCCAGCGCATCAATCACCGCTTCAATGCTCAGCGTGCCCCGCGCCGAAACCTCATTTGAAAGCGGCCCCCCCATGCCAAACCCAAGCGCCACTTCGCGCGGGCTAGCCGCGTGTGAGGTCAGTGGAATCGCCTCAATCGTAACCCTCCCAAATCCGGCCCCTTGTAGCTCCGCTACAATCTGCCGCAAATCGAAATACCCAAACGGAAGCTTCATAAATTGCGGCGGATCATCAGGGTAAAGCGCCCCAATCCCCTCATGAATTGTGCGCGCAAAATGGTTATGCGCCAGCGAGTCCCACACGCTAAACACATATTTGCCACCGGGTTTCAGCACCCGCGCCACCTCCGCATAGGCCTTGGGTTTATCCGCAAAAAACATAACGCCAAACTGGCAAATAACGGTTGAAAACCGCGAAGCTTCAAACGGCAAAGCCATCGCATCCGTCACCTGAAATTCCAAATGCTCCCCGTGCGCCTTGGCCTTGGCAATCTCCAGCATTGGCGGGTTAAAGTCAGTGGCAACATACCTGCCCGATGCCTGCAAGGGGGCCAAAGCTCTGGTCACCACGCCCGTGCCGCAAGCCAGCTCCAGCACGTCACCGTCCACGTGGCCGACCGAGTTCGCCAATATCTCGGCATATTGCGAAAAGATAATCGGCACAAAATGCCGCTCATAATTCTCAGGTATCGTGCCCACAAAGGCGCTGTCTCTATTTTCCATCACGTCCCCCTAAGCAACCCTAGGGCGAAAAATGCGCAGTTTCAAGCCTAAGCCCCCGGTGCCCAGCCCGCCGCCGCCATATGAAAGCCCTCAAAATGGAAAGCTGGCGAAACCGTGCAGCCCACCAAAGTGTAATCCCCCAAGCTCCGCGCCGCCTGCCAGTGCCGCTCCGGCACAATTACCTGCGCGCTTTGCCCCGCCAAAATATCTGGCCCCAGCACGGTTTCCACCACTGGCCCTGCATCACTTGCCGCCGTTGAAAGCACCAGCGGTGCCCCCGCATGAAAATGCCAAATTTCCGTTGCATCAATCCAGTGCCAATGCGAGCTTTGCCCCGTCTCCAGCAAATAGTAAATCGCACTGCCCGTGGGCCGCCCCACACCGCTGGCAAGCCATGTTTGCCGATACCACCCGCCCTCTGGGTGGGGTGCTAGGCTCAGCTTTTCAATAATTTTGGCAGCACTTGTCATAGTATTTTCCCATCCTTCGGAAAGTGAATCTCAAATTGCCTCAACCCCTCAGCGCTAAAAGCCACAACACGGCTATCGGGCCGCCGCCGCATCCAGCCCAGCTCAATAAGCCGTTTAAAAACAGCCGCGCCCAGCTGGCCCCCAAGGTGGTTTTTGCGTTCCGACCAATCAAGGCAAGGCTTGCAAACCGGCAGCTTCAAGCCCTCAATCTCCACCCCGAGCGCCCGCATTTTTTCAAGCCCCAAGGGCATAATTTCCAGCGCCCCCGCATGCCCAGCCACCATCCCGTCCCGCAGCATCGCCTCCAGCATTTGCACACCCATATTTCCGGCCAGATGCCCATAACAGGCCCGCGCCCGCCGCAGGGCAGGGTCCTTTGGCCCTGTGCGCACCCGCATTTGCCCCGTCCGCGCCGCCACGCCCATCAGCCGCTCCAAAAGCTCGGCAATGTCGTCCTCCGCCAGCGTATAATACTTGTGCCGCCCCTGCTTGCGCACCGTAATCAGCCCGCCCGCCACCAGCTTTTGCAAATGGCTGCTGGCCGTCGGGGCCATAACCCCGCCCTCCAGCGCCAGCTCACTCGCGGTCAAAGCCTTGCCGCTCATCAGCGCCGTTAGCATATTGGCCCGCGCAGGGTCGCCAATAAGCGCCGCAATGCCAGAAATGTTTGGTCCTTCTATCATAGTTCGATCTTAGTGAAACTATACTCGCAAATCAACTGTTACCAATCACCGGCAACCAAAGGAGATTCCATGCTAACCTGCATTATCAAATACGAGATCGACCCCTTCAAGCGCGACCAGTTCGCGCAATATGCCCGCAACTGGGGCGAAGCCATCCCGCAAGCGGGGGCTGATCTTATCGGCTATTTTGCCCCGCACGAGGGCAATACCACCACCGCTTACGGCATTTACAATGTCAAAAACCTGGCCGATTATGAGCAATACCGCGCCCGCCTTGCCAACAGTGATGCCGGCCGTGAAAACTACGAATTAGCCAAGCGCGCGCAGTTCATCCACCGCGAAGACCGCGCCTTTTACACCCTCGCCTCCGGAGCCCAAAAACCATGATAGCCGTAATATTCGAAGTTGAAATCAACGCAGGCCAGCAGGGCCAATACCTTGATATAGCCACCACTCTCCGCCCGCTCCTCGAAGAAATTGACGGCTTCATTTCCGTTGAACGCTTTCAAAGCCTCACCACGCCCGAAAAGCTGCTTTCGCTTTCTTATTGGCGTGATGAAGCCGCCATTAAAGCATGGCGCGAGCTTGAAAAGCACCGTTCGGCGCAAGAAAAGGGCAGGGCGGAGGTGTTCAAAACCTACACCATCCGCGTAGCCGAAGTGGTGCGAGACTATGGCGCCTAGCGAATAATGGATCGCCCGGCAAAAATCCCGGTTTCCCCCAGCTCTTCTTCGATCCGGATAAGCTGGTTATACTTCGCCAAACGGTCCGAGCGGCTAAGCGAGCCAGTTTTGATCTGCCCACAATTTGTTGCCACCGCAAGGTCAGCAATCGTGGTGTCCTCGGTCTCGCCCGACCGATGTGACATCACCGCCGTCATCCCAGCCCGATGCGCCATATCAACCGCATTCAGCGTTTCGGTAAGCGTGCCAATCTGGTTCACTTTAATCAAAATAGAGTTCGCCGAGCCTTCCTCAATCCCGCGCGCCAGCCGCTCGGTATTGGTCACAAACAAATCATCACCCACAAGCTGGCACTTCCCGCCAATTTTCTCGTTCAGCAGCGCCCAGCCAGCCCAGTCATCCTCGTCCATGCCGTCCTCAATCGAGATAATCGGATAGGCCTCAACCAATGCGGCTAGATAGTCAGCATTCTCCGCCGAAGTCAGCTTTTTGCCTTCGCCCTTCATATCATAAACGCCATCGCTATAATATTCAGACGCCGCGCAATCGAGCGCAATAAACACGTCTTCGCCCGCTTTATAACCCGCCAAATCAATCGATTTTATAATGAAATCAAGCGCATCTGTGGTGCTCGATAAGTTCGGCGCAAAGCCGCCCTCATCACCAATGCTCGTATTGTGGCCTGCCGCGGAAAGCTCCTTTTTAAGCACATGAAAAATCTCGGCCCCGATGCGCACCGCCTCAGAGAGGCTCTCAGCCCCCACAGGCATCACCATAAATTCCTGAATATCAATCGGGTTATCCGCGTGCTCACCACCATTAATGATGTTCATCATCGGAACGGGCAGGGTGCGCGCTGACGTGCCACCAATGTAGCGATATAGCGGCATGCCCAAGTGCTCGGCTGCCGCCTTCGCAACCGCCAAAGACACCCCCAAAATCGCATTCGCCCCTAGCCGTGATTTGTTCTCGGTGCCATCCAACTCACACAAAAGCAGGTCAATCCCCACCTGATCCGTGGCATCCACCCCAATCAGCTCTTCGGCAATTTCGCCGTTCACAGCATCCACCGCTTTCAGCACGCCCTTACCACCGTAGCGGCTCATGTCACCATCGCGCAATTCATGCGCTTCATGCGCCCCGGTGGAGGCCCCGCTCGGCACCGCAGCCCGCCCACGCGCACCATCTTCGAGGTAAATATCCACCTCCACCGTCGGGTTCCCCCGGCTGTCCAGAATTTCGCGGGCGACGACGTCAACAATGGCGCTCATAGGTATTTCCTCAGGCTACTTGGGTTATTGTTGCGCGCTATGTATACCGTTGAAGGCCAGAATTAAAGCGCTTTTCGGGCCAATCGCTCGCGGTAAATCGTAAACAGCCCCGAGCCGATAATAATAGACGCCCCCAGTATGGTATAAAAATCAAGCACTTCGCCAAAGGCCAGCACGCCAATAATCATCGCAAAAACCAGCCGCACATAGCGGTAGGGGGTCACGACCGCCACCTCGCCCACCCGCATGGCCGCCACGATCATATAATAGCCCACAGGCCCCACAATAAGCGCCGCCGCAATAAGCGCCGATTGCGGTCCGTCCGGCATCACCGCCGGCCCCTCAAACAGCATTATAATCAGCCCCGCCGGAACGACGACTCCAAAGCCATAAGCCGAAAGCACCATGCTGCTAACCCGCCCCGGCATCGCCCGCGTGGCCAAATCCCGTATAGAAAGCCCGATCACCCCTTGCACAGCAAATAACGAGGCGGGCTGAAACCCCTCCAGCCCCGGCCTAATAACAATCAGCACACCGATAAAGCCCGCGCCAATCGCCACCCAGCGCCGCCAGCCCACGGCTTGCTTGAGGAATAGCGCCGCCCCCAACGCCACCGCCAAAGGCGTGGCCTGCAAAATAGCCGAAGCGCTTGAAAGCGGGGTTAAAACCACCGCCAGCACATAGCCCGATGTGCCCAGAATCTCGCCAAAATTGCGCAGTAAAACCGGCCCCAGCAGCAAATCGCGGCTAATCACCTGCCGGCCCTGCCGCTTGGCAATCAATGCAAAAACCGCAAAGCCACCCGCGCCGATAATAACCAATATCTGCCCCGTACCCATGCCGCCCGCCAGCTTTTTAATAAAAGCATCCTCCACGGCAAACATAGCCATGGCTCCGAGCATCAGCATAATGCCAACCATATTATCTGAATACTTCATCTGCGCTCCCGAAAGGCCCTGTTATTTCTTCAAAGGCACCCCGTAAAGCTCCAGCTTATGCCCGCGCAGCTTGTAGCCAAGCTTTTCCGCGATTCGCTCTTGCAGCGCTTCAATCTCGGGGTCACAAAACTCAATAACCTCCCCGGTCTGGATGTCAAATAAATGATCGTGATGTTCGCGATCAGCATCCTCATAGCGCGCCCGCCCGTCACCAAATTCATGCCGCTCCAAAATGCTGGTTTCTTCAAACAGCTTTACGGTGCGATAAACCGTGGCGAGGCTGATTTTCGGGTCCACCTTACTGGCGCGCAGGTAAATCTCCTCCACGTCGGGGTGGTCAGCGCAGCCCTCTAGCACGCGGGCAATCACCCGCCGTTGGTCTGTCATCCGCAGGCCATTGGCCTCGCAGCGTGCAATAATTGTGTCTTGTGTCATGCCTTGGCCACCCTTTGACGCCACTCTATAAGATGGCGCGGGCAGGGGGAAGCCATATCCTTAGTCGCTAATGATTTCGATCCGTAAATCATCCAGCTGCACGCGGCTATTCAGCTGAATATCGGGGTGGCGATACATCCCGAGCTTAAAGAAGTGCTGATAACTGTTAAACATATTGCGCCCCGTGGCCTCGGCAAAGGGCGTGTCCATATCATCCATAAAGGCCTTGGCCCAGCCATCCGCCCCCGTAGACCAATGAATTTCCACCCGCAAATCATGCCACACATCGCGCGTAAGCGCGGTATAGGCAACGCCCAGCGTATCCGGCGCGCCGTAAGCCAGCGAGATCACCTCTTGGCCGTCAACATGGCCATACCCCAGCAAAACCGGCGGCGTGCGCAGCGCAAAGCCGTCCCAGCTTTCCCCGATCCGCCTATCCGGCTGGTCATGCCACTGGCCCAAAAGCCACCAACGGTTTTCAGGGTCCGCGCCAGAATCCGCCGGAATGCGCAGCCGCCACGCGTAAACAACCGTGTCGCCCTCGGCATATGGGAAATCTACCGACACCTCGGCCCGATAGCCCTTCAGCGTCATTGCCTGCCCTTCAAACATTCGCAGCTCCAGAAAGGCCTCACCGTTTTCAGTCACAATGTCCAGGTTCTCTATCGCAGGCACCTGAAGGTTGCCGTATTCCGCCAGCGCGCTCGGCATTAAAGGGGCCAGAAAGGAAAGTTCTCTGGCGCGGTCATCCGCGAGGGCAGGTGTGGCGAGGGCCAAAATGATAGGGAGGGCAAAGCGCATGGAGGGTCCTTTTTTAAATCCTGCAATAAATGTAAGCAAAGCAAGCTATATTTCAACGTCCCCGTTCTCCACATGGCAAAACCCCGCTCTAGCAGGGTTTGTTTGCCCTATGCATATCGCATCGGCTTTCAGCGCCTTTAAACGGTTGATTTCAGGCGCGCTCAACCATTTAGATTAACGACTATTAATGATTTCATTTTGGAGAAGAATAAGTGAAAAAGGCCCGTATTATCAAGCGCAACTTTTATGGCGCTCACGGTATCTGCCACAGCTGGCAGCATAGATGCACCCGCACCAGACGCCCTTATTACTATGCCCGCCCCCACGGGCGCTGATTGGTCCGGCTTTTATGGCGGCGCAAATGTCGGCTTTGCCAGTGGCAACCTCGCCAACTTCCATGCAAATAGCGATGTGAGCAACAATACCCTTTTCGGGGTGTTTGCGGGCTACAACATGCAGCGCGGAAACATCGTTTTTGGTGGTGAGCTAGATTATACGATCACCCCCATTGAGCCAATTTCAGTCTCAACGCCTCTCAATGATACCATTGATGCCAAAGCGCGCGTTGGCTACGCACTCGGAAACGCGCTGGTTTACGGTGTTGTCGGGTATTTGGCGCGCAACTTAAACGGAGATTTCAACCCCCCGGCGTAAACACGGCTTTTACAAACCAGCTTATATCGACCGTCAAACTTCGGGCCGGCATCTCGTTTTAAGCCTTTTTACCCAGAATTGTGGCCGCTTTCATACATATGAAGGCGGCCCATTTTTTTGCCATGTTGCGCCCAAGGACACACCACCGCGCGGTCCATTTAGGCGTCATCGCAATGCTTGCTCGCTGGGTAACGCTAAGGAGGAGCATATAGCAAACTTGTTGATTTTACATCTTCAGCCCCACTTTCTCACGTAGCTGAGGTGCAGTGGGCGCTCGTTTGAGCGTTCAGCAGCTCCAGAATCCCAGACATAATCGCCTGTGAGGTTGATATGGGTCCAGCCTAGGGGCGAGACATGCTTTAGCAGGCTTGGGTCAGGAAGTTTTCCAGCCCGCTGCAAATAATCTGCCGCTTTATTTATATACATCGTGTTCCAGTATATGATCGCGGCAATGACAAGGTTGAGCGCCATGGCGCGTTTTTGCTGCGCATCTGGAGATCGGTCATTAATGCGCCCATGCGAATGCGCGAAAACGGCCTTGGCCAGAGTGTGGCGCGCCTCACCTTTATTCAGGCCCGCCTGACTTTCTTGGCGCAACTGTGGATTTTCTATCCAGTCCAACATGAACAGAGTGCGTTCAATCCGGCCAATTTCGCCAAGGGCAAGATAGAGGCGGTTTTGCTGGCGGCCGGCTCCCAGCTTTCGCAGCAAGGCTGAGGGCTTTACGGAGCCGTTTTTCACGCTGGCTGCCAGCCGGATGACATCATCCTAATGGCTCAAAATAACCCCTTCGTTTATCGGTTTGCTCATGAGGAGTGATAACCCTTTCCAGACACTTGGCTTCCCAAAACTAGCTAGCCGCCGATCCGGAAAATTTCGTAACCGAGGTGCCAGTTTAAGCCCAAGCAGATAGAACAGGGCAAAGACATGGTCTGACACTCCGCCGGTATCAACGTAATGGGTCAGCGGATTGAATTGGGCGGCATTTCCCATCAGACCATCCAGCACAAACGGGGCTTCCCCTGAGGTGGCCCCGATTACGTTTGAGTGGAATGATCCGTATTGACCAGACAGGAAGGAATAGATTTTCAGCCAAGGTCGTGTCCGTATTTGGCGTTGATCTCTCCGGAATTCCGCGCGGCTGCAAAGAACTGCCCGTCAGAAGAAGTGTGCTCTGCTTGGCCCCAGATTTGGGCAAATGGCAAAGCGTGGTGGGCATCAATAATTCGCGCTAGTGCATCGCTGTAAGTTTCGGGGTGCAGATACCAGTTTGAAGCCCAAGATAGTTGGGCGTGGCTGACATTTTTGGAGGCTTGCGCCATGCGCTCCAATCCAGTTGGTTACGCCTGCTAATACAGAGGCCAGAACCGTGGCGGGATTGGCATTGGTACGCCCCGAGCGTAAATCGGTGAAGGTATCAAGAAAGCTGGTGTGACGGCCCACATCCCAAAGCAATTCTGTAATGCGAATGCGTGGCATGACGATATCAATCGCGCGGTCGAGCTGTTCACCGGCCGGGGGTGTTACTGGATCATGCATTGCCCTCTCATGGTTTGCATCGCAAACCATGAGAGGGAGGTGTGATTTTCAACCGCCCATTTTCAATCCTGACCCCTTCCAGCTGACCACGTTTCAGTTTACGCTCCACGTCTCGCAATCGCTGTTTCAAGAGATTGCGGCGCTGCACTAACCAAACCCGCCCATCAACAGGTAAGCCCGTTTCGCTCATGATATGGGCAGCCTTAGCCTTGGGCATCAGATACGCATCGAACCGACAATAATCTCGGCTGCCTTTAACCAAGGCATCACCGGCTCGAAGGTGATCCCGCAAAGTGGCCACCACGGCTGCTTCATAAATCTGGCGCCTTGGTTTGTTATCTTTGAATATCAAGGATTTCCAGTGTTTTGCAGCAAAAGGCATTGGCACCACATCTGGCAGGTTCCGTTTTCCGGTGTAGTCTTGCTCTTTGATAAGCGGTAAGGCGGCCAATTTGCGGCTGGCTTGCTTGCAGGGTTTGATCCTGTTTACGTTTGGAGCGCGTAAACAACTGGCCCGTCAAGCGTTCAAACATGGCGATTGAGGCATCCGTCAGCACTATATTTATCTCGGCCATCTGTGCTGCCAATCGTTGCGCCCGTGCCCGACCTGCAAGGCCGATGCGCTCCAATGTAGCGGTGCAGGGATGTACCAGCTTGGCTTCGGCCAAACCCGCCAACAGGCCACGCATAATAGCAACACCTTCATCTGTGCCAAACGCCGCCTGTGTTGCAAATTCCAGCGCTGGTTTAAAATCTTCCCTCAGAAATGGCCTGAGGCCAAGATGCTTGATGGCCAGCACGCGGTGCGCCGCCCGGGTGGCGAAGCAAGGCAATATGAATGGCAAGCCCCAGCCGGTTTTCTAGCCCTCACCGCGAGCTGATCAGATCAAGATCGTCCGTGGCCAAAACGTAGTATTGTTCCAGTGACGCCATATCTGGCGGGATCTCAAAGAAGCTTCCCCGTGCGCTTGATGGTAACAGGTGACGTTTTGCCATGATGTGTCCTTAAATTGGTGTCGGTAATTTAGGGACAAGCCATAATTAGGGACAAATAAAGAGACAAAAATAGTGATGAATACAACCCTTTTGTGGACCGCATAATGACTGTCCCTAGAACGAACGATAAAAAGGCAATCCAAATGACCAGAACCGGCGGCATCCTCGGTTATGCCCGCGTCTCGACGTCCGAGCAAAACACATCGGCGCAAACCGAACGGTTAAAAGATGCTGGAGCCATCCGGGTTTTTGAAGATGTCATCTCGGGCAAAAAGTTTGAACGCCCTGGGCTAGCTTGATCGATTTCGCCCGCCCGGGGGATAGCCTCTGCGTTATCCGCCTTGATCGGCTAGGGCGAACCCTAAAGGAATTGCTGGAAACGGTTGTGGATCTGAAATCATGCGGCATCAACCTGATCAGCCTTGATGAAAAACTAGACTCATCCAGTGCCGCAGGTGAGCTGGTGTTCCATGTGTTCGGGGCCATAGCCCATTTTGAACGTCGGTTGATTTCCGAACGCACCCGCGACGGCATTGCTGCCGCCTGCAAACGGGGCAAAAACCCGGGACGGTCAAAGCTGGATGCAGAAACGGTTTCGGCATTGCAGAAACTTATCAGAGCAGGAATGGCGGCAAAACAGCTCAGCATTGAAAGATCAACGGCTTACAGAATTGCAAAAGCTTTGGGTTAACCGTGCATATCACCAAATGTTCTCCCTTAGCCTTACTCAGCGAACAAACCTTGCGATGACGCCTACCTTTTGCGAGCACTTAATGTCTATGTTTTGCCGTCGATTCATCCCCGATGCCCTTAGTTTTCGGGCCGCCATTCCCTCTGTTTTCAAAGATCTCGCCTGTCACCAAAAAGCTCACTTGTTCGGTGATGTTGCACACCTGATCGCCTGCGCGCTCAAGGTTTTTGGCGATAAACAGAAGGTGGGTGCTGGCTTCGATATTGCGTGGGTTTTCCATCATATAGGTCAGCATTTCGCGGAAAAGCGCGCTGTTCATCTGGTCCACGTTCAGGTCTCGCTTGCCTGTCGCTTCGGCCAACACCAGATCACGCTCAATGAAAGATTGCAGGGCGTCGGTCATCATTGAGGCCACCGTATTGCTCATCCGGCGGATGGTTTTGATGGCGCTGTCCACGGGCTTACCACTGGCCAAAGCCGGCACCCGTATGGCCATGGTTTTTGCATAATCCGCAAAGCGCTCGATATTGGTAGAGATTTTCAGGGTCGAAACCACGTGGCGCAGATCCTCGGCCATGGGCTGGCGCAGGGCGATTAGGCGTACGGCCAACTCGTCAATCCGGGCCTCCAACGCGTTAATCTCTTTGTCGCCCTCTGCCACCTGTTGGGAAAGGGTGGTATCGTGGGTTTCCAGCGCTCTGGTCGCCATTTCCAGCTGGTCCACCGCCAGCCCCGCCATTTTTTGCAGGAGCTTTTCAATGCGCTTTACGTCTTTATCAAATCGGCTAACGATATGTTCCATAATCTATCCTATTCTGCCTGAAATATAGTTCTGGGTGCGCTCGTCTCTGGGCGAGGTAAACAGTTCCTTGGTGGCACCAGATTCCACAAGGTCGCCCATATGAAAAAACGCCGTGCGCTGTGACACCCGCGCCGCCTGCTGCATGGAATGGGTGACGATGATGATGGTGTAATTTTGCCGTAATTCGTCAATCAGCTCCTCAATCACCGCCGTGGCAATCGGGTCCAGTGCCGAGGCTGGTTCGTCCATTAAAATGATGCTTGGCTTTACCGCAATTGCCCGCGCAATGCACAGGCGCTGCTGCTGCCCGCCTGACAGGCTGGTGCCCGGTTCTTGCAAGCGGTCCGCCACCTCTTTCCACAGCCCCGCGCGGCGCAGGCTGGTTTCCACAATCTCTTCGGCGTCAGATTTCGACTTGATCATACCATGGATTTTCGGCCCATAGATCACGTTTTCAAAAATCGACTTCGGAAAGGGGTTGGGCTTTTGAAACACCATGCCGATATGGGCACGCAGGGCGACCACATCCACATCTTTGTCATAAATATTTTTTCCCTCGACCATAATCTCACCTTCAACGCGGCAAATATCCACCAGATCATTCATCCGGTTAATCGAGCGCAAAAAGGTAGATTTGCCGCAGCCTGAGGGGCCAATAAGCGAGGTCACTTTGTTGCGGGGCACATCCAGCGTCACGCCGTTCAGCGCCTGTTTGTCCCCATAAAACACGTCTACATTGCGTGTGGTGATAATTGGTTCTTTACTCACAAAAACACTCCTAGTACCGGCGTTCGAATTTTTTGCGCAGCACAACCGCCGCGATGTTCATCACAATTAACAAGCCCAACAGCACCAGAATTGCCGCTGAGGTTTTTTCCAGAAAGGCGCGCTCGGGGCTGTCAGCCCAGAGGAAAATCTGCACTGGAAGCGAGGTCGCAGCGTCGGTAAACCCTTGCGGCACATCAACAATAAACGCCACCATGCCGATCATAATCAGCGGCGCGGTTTCACCCAAAGCCCGCGCCATACCCACAATCGCGCCCGTCAGCATCCCCGGCATGGCCAGCGGCAAAACGTGGTGAAAGGTGGTTTGCACCCGTGTTGCCCCCATGCCAAGCGCGGCCTCACGAATGCTCGGCGGCACCGAACGCAGGGCCGCGCGCGAGGCAATAATAATGGTTGGCAATGTCATCAGGGCCAGCACCATCCCCCCGACCAAAGGCGAGGAGCGCGGCAGGCCAAAGACATTCAGAATTATCGCCATGCCCAGCAGGCCAAACACAATTGAAGGCACCGCCGCTAGATTGTTAATGTTAACCTCGATAAAATCCGACCAGCGGCTCTTTTTGGAAAACTCCTCCAGCGAGAGCGCCGCCATTATCCCCAGCGGAAACGACAGCGCAAAGCACACGATCAGCGACAATATAGAGCCAACCAGCGCGCTGAATATCCCTGCCAGCTCTGGCTCGCGGCTATCGCCCGAGGTGAAAAACGCCGTGTTAAACACCGAGCGCAGGGCGTTGCGGCTTTCTAACGTGCGCACCCAGCCAAGGGTGGTGTCTTTCAAGCGGCGCCGGTTTTCCGGCAGGTTGGCGTCAATCGCGCCTTTTTCATACATGTCTATGTCGTCCGAGGCGGTAAACCAAAGCGTGGTTTCCTGCCCCAGCAAGGCGGGGTTTTCCTCAACCATGCGCGCCAGCTCATAGCCTGAATCAGAGCTGAGCAGCTTGAGCAGCGCACGTTTATCACTCCGGTCTGTGACCTCGGGAAAGGTTGCAAACAATGCGCTGCGCACGGCTTTTTGGAAGTTCACATCCTCAAGGCTGCTGGCCGCGCTTAGGTCTATGGAAAGCTGGATTTCAGCACGGCTCAGCGCGCCTTTGCCAAGGCTGGTGATGGAAAACAGCATGATAAGGAGAAACCCGAGCGAAAACACAATCGCCAGCCGCCCGAGCCAGCGAAAGCGCCATTCGGCACGGTGGCGGGCGCGTAAATGCCCGCTAGCTGTGGTGAAAAGATCAGTCATATTGTTCCCGATATTTATTAACGATCCGCATCGCGATGATGTTGAGAATGAGGGTGGTGGCAAAAAGCAGTAGCCCCAGCGCAAAGGCCGACAGGGTTTTGGCGCTATCGAACTCTTGGTCGCCCGTTAATAGCGCCACAATTTGCGCGGTGACCGTGGTTACGGCCTCCAAGGGGTTTGCTGTCAGGTTGGCCGCCAGCCCTGCCGCCATGACCACAATCATAGTTTCGCCTATGGCCGCTGACGCCGCCAGCAAAAAGCTGCCCGCAATGCCCGGAATGGCGGCAGGCACAATCACCTTTTTGATGGTTTCAGCCTGCGTGGCCCCCAGCCCCAGCGAGGCCTCACGCAAAGAGCTTGGCACCGCATTCAAAACGTCATCCGACAGTGAAGAGATCAGCGGAATAATCATCACCCCCATCACCAGCCCTGCCGCCAGCGCGCTTTCTGAAGCCACCTCCAGCCCAAACTGCCCGCCGCTCATTCTGATAAACGGGGCCACCACAAGTGCCGCAAAAAACCCGTAAACAACGCTGGGAATGCCCGCCAGCATTTCCAGCAGCGGCTTAACCCATGCCCGCACCCGCGCGCTGGCATATTCGGAAAGGTAAATCGCCGAAATCAGCCCGATAGGGGCGGCCACCACCATGGCAATGCTGCTTATCAGCAAGGTGCCGGCAATCAGCGGCACCGCGCCAAAGCTGCCCGAAGAACCAACTTGGTCTGCGCGAATGGCGGTTTGAGGTGACCATTCAAGCCCAAACAAAAACTCGGTCACCGAGACCATCTGGAAGAATTTCCATGCTTCAAACACCATGGAAAGCACAATGCCCAAGGTCACAAAAATCGCTAAAACCGACGCCAGATTAAGCGTCAGTTTCAGCAGGGTTTCTAATGGACGCTTGCGCCCTGTTAACGATATTTCTCGCTGTGCCATATCGGCTCCTACACGTAGAAAAGGCGAGCACCCAACCGGATGCCCGCCATGTTTTTAATCCAGCAAAAGCGGGGTTAGGTTGGCAGCATCTTCAGCAAATTGCGCCATTTCTGCTTCGCCCATCGGGATCAGGCCTTTTTCAGCAAGGTAGCCAAATTCGCCCCAAGTTTCCTCATTGGTGAATTCAGCAACAAATTCCGCAATGCCCGGAACTTCGCCCACATGTGCGTTTTTCACATAGACGTAGAGCGAGCGCGAAACCGGGTAATCACCCGCAGCGATGGCTTCAAATTCCGGCGCAACACCGTTCACGATAGAGCCTTGCACGAGGTCGGCATTTTGCTCCAGAAAGCTATAGCCAAAAATGCCAAGCGCATCAGGGTTGGCCGCCAGTTTTTGCACGATCAGGTTGTCGTTTTCGCCAGCTTCAACATAAGCCCCATCTTCGCGCAGGGTATGGCACAGCTCTTTATAAGCCGATTTGTCCTCGCCCTTCAGCTCGGAAATCCAGTCAAAAGTTTTGCAACCGCCTTCCATGGCCAGCTCGGCAAAAGCGTCCCGCGTGCCAGATGTTGGCGGCGGGCCCATAACCTCAATCTTAGTGGCTGGTAGGGCAGGGTTCACTTCGGCCCAAGTGGTGTAAGGGTTTGGCATGGTGCCGCCATTACCATCGGGCACATTCGCCGCTAGCGCTAAAAAGATGTCCCGCAGGCTTAGATCAAACTGCGCCGCTTCTACCGAATTAGCCAAAACAATGCCGTCATAGCCGATTTTCACTTCGGTAATGTCTGTCACACCATTTTCAGCGCAACCCGCCACTTCGGACGCCTTAATGCGGCGTGAAGCGTTGGTGATGTCTGGCGTATCTGCCCCGACACCGGCGCAAAACAGGCGCAAACCGCCGCCCGAACCGGTGCTCTCTACCACCGGCGTGGCAAACTCGGTGGCCTTGCCGAAATGCTCGGCAACGGTGGTGGAAAACGGAAATACAGTAGAGGAGCCTACAATCGAAATGCGCTCCTGCGCGGCGGCAGCCCCTGTGGTGAGTGCCAAAACGGCAATCGCGGTCAATGTCTTTGTCATAGCTTGGTTTCTTTCCCAAATTTCAGTCGCCCGATTGGTCGAGCGCTCTCTTATTAGGAAAGGATTGCGACAGTTTTCTTACATATATTCTACAAGTTTAAGACAAAGAACAAAAGAATTCCAAGCTGCAAAACAGTTCGGAATAGGCATATCAACGGCTTACAGGATTGCAAAAACTTCGAGTTAGCCACGCATATTTACTGAATATTCTCCCTTAGCGTTACTCAGCTAACAAACTTTGCGATGATGTCATTTACCGCATTTTCATAAAATTTAGCTAAATTCCGTTGCTATGCCTAAGCGGGCCGTAAGGTCCGGGAGTGGATTGTGTCGGGCATTTTATTTTCTACGCGCATAGCGGCCTAGCTGAAAAAGGGCTTGCCGTGCGAGCGAGGCCCGCGCTTACTCTAGAGGTATAAAAATCCGCCCTTTGGCTCAGGGTTGGTGCTTCGAAAAGCAAGCGCAGGTAAGAACTTAGGTGCAGATAACCGGCACAAACCACTGCAAACCCCCGGCGCACTCCCGCCGAAAAACCAGGGGGTTAGGCCCCGCAACCGAAATTGACCAAGGTGCGCATAAGCGGCCAAATTTTGCGTGGCCGCACCGCCGTATACGCCCTGCGGGCGGCTTTTTCCCTACGGAAAAAATGCGTGTGCGACGCTGCGGCGGCGCGTCAAATGTAGTGCTGTTTCGAGAGGTCAGGCTCGCGCCGCGCAAAAACATCAGCGCGGGCTGCAACGGGCGCAGGATTCGCAGGGCGGCGCGCGTGCAGCCTCGCCAAGCAGGGCAAGGCCAGACGCGCCGCGTGGTGAGCTAAAGTAGCTCTTGCTCTCGGTCCAACCGCTTGGCCAAAGGCGCAATTGTCAGCCCCTGCACGATGATGCTAAACAGCACCACAATATAGGTGATCGACAATATCAGCGGCTTATATTCGTTATCCGGCACCGAAAGCGCCAGCGCCACCGAAATGCCACC
>WTAL01000248.1 GCA_013139635.1 Paracoccaceae bacterium | reverse complement strand
AAAAGCTCAAAGATCCAAATAATTTGGCCATTCAGCCCAACAATGCCGACTGGCTAGAGCAGCTCAACTACATCGACTTCCTGCGCGATTATGGCCGCCATTTCACCATTAACCGCATGCTGAGCTTTGATAGCGTTAAGCTGCGGCTTGACCGCGAGCAGCCGCTTACGTTCCTTGAGTTCAATTACATGCTTCTTCAAGCCTATGATTTTATGGAGCTAAACAACCGTTACGGCTGTATGCTTCAGCTCGGCGGCTCTGACCAATGGGGCAATATCGTAAACGGCATTGACCTCACGCGCCGGATTAACCAAAAATCGGTTTTCGGCCTGACCACGCCACTGCTTACCAAAGCTGACGGCTCCAAAATGGGCAAATCAGCGGCGGGTGCCATTTGGCTGAATGAGGATCGCCTGAGCGCCTACGAGTTCTGGCAATTCTGGCGCAATACGCTGGATGCCGACGTAGGCAAGTTCCTAAAGCTTTTCACCGAGCTGCCGCTAGACGAGTGCGCCCGCCTCGCCGCCCTTGAGGGTGCCGAGATTAACGACGCCAAAATCGCGCTCGCCAATGCCGCCACGGCCCTTGCCCACGGTGAGGCAGCGGCAAAGGCCGCTGAAGCCACCGCGCGCGAAGTGTTTGAAAAAGGCGGCGTGGGGGATGATCTCCCGACCATCACGCTGACCAAAGCCGATATCGGCGACGGCATCAGCATCGTGCAGCTTTTCGTAAAGTCCGGCCTTTCCAAATCCGGCAAAGACGCCAAACGGCTCATTGCTGAGGGCGGCGCCAAGCTGAATGATGAAGTTGTTAAGGAAACCGGCCGGATGGTGACGGCGGAAGAAATCGCCGCCACCATCAAGCTTTCAGCAGGCAAAAAACGCCACGCCTTGGTGAAAAGCAGTTAACATTCGTTAAATGCAATGTGTCGCACCCGCAAAGCCTTTAAGTTAGCGGGTGCCATACTTACTTACGCCTAAATCAACGATCGGACGTAATCATGCAACAAATCATCATCATCGTGGCCGCCATTGCGCTTGGCCTTGCCACAGGCGCGCTCACGGGCGGCTTTGCCTTTTCCTCGGCGGTTTGCCTCGTCGCGGGCATATTCCTCGTAACCCCGAGCCTGTTCAAATTTCACATCAAAGACTTCGCGATGGTGAAAAACCACATGCCAGCCTTTGGCAAAAACCTCTGGATCAACTACTTGGTGCTGACCACCGTTGCCCTCGCCATTGGCTACGCCAGCCAAGATATCGGCATTGCTGGCGCGCTCTTCCTGCTCGCCCTACTGCCCGGTGGCGGCATGGTGATGATGTGGATAAAATCCAGCAAAGCCAACGTAAAGCTCGGCTTTATCATCTTCATGCTAAACCTCGCGCTTTTGCTGCCAGTTACGCTGATCTTCAGCCAATACTTCACCCTCGCCACGCCCTATTTCCCACCTGTTGATCTTAGCGCCGTTGGTGCTGCTGAGGCGGGCGCGGGCATTGAGCCAATGGGTCCCTTCATGATCCTGATCGTGATTCCGTTTATCCTCAGCCGCATTATCCTGAAGTTTTTCCCGAAACTGGTTGAGCTAACTGGCCAGCACCAACAGCTAATATCAAAAGCCACAATGTTTGGCATTGTGTTCTACCTGTTTGCGCTTTCAACCGCGCAGCTGTTGTTTGATGTATCAATCATGGACCTCGTAAAAGCGTTTGTTGCCACCGCAGTTTTCTATGCCGTTGTCGTCGCGCTGGCCGTCACCTTCACTGACCGCACCCCCGAGGGCAAAGCCGTGTTTTGGCATATCGCCACCCGCTACATAACGCTAGCCCTCATCTTGGCCGTGTTTAGCGTAGACACCTTCGGCGCAACTTTCATCTTGCCCATCATGTTTGCCTATTTCATCCAGATCGGCGGCGCAGGTTTCCTTCGCCAGTGGCAGCTAAAAGCCAGCACGCCAAAAGGTGTGCCAGCCGAATAATTACTTAAAGGGGCGCACTCATTGCGCCCCTTTTTGGTTTAGTAACCCAGCATCCACTCGGCATTGTCAGCAAAAGCGTTAAACGCAAAGGCAAATACCACTTCGTGCTCCACATCATTGCCGCTGGCATCAAACACCCGAATGCTGCCAATATCACGGCTGGTCGCAATCGTGCGGCCATCAAGCGCGCTCGCCATGCCAGCCCGCCACACAATCCTTAGGCCCGCCTCCTCGATCACCTCTGCATTTTGCAGCCGCTCCATAGGCCACGCCTTATTGCCCACGCGAATAACGCGGGAAAGCGGTGGAATGCCGTGGGGCGGCGGGTCTCCGTTGTAAAGAAACGGGCGGGCAGATGTATCATAGCCGCTATACGGGTTTTGCCCATAGCGGCGGCTAAAGCCCGTCGGCTCGGCCATAATCAGGCCATCAGGGTTGCGCTGGGTGAATTCCTCCAGCGATTCCGTCCAGCTCACCACCACAGTAAGAGTATTGCCCAGCTGGCTACCCACAATCGCCTCGCCGGTAAACTGCTGCCACCAGCTCTCGGTTTTGCGGTCAAACATGATCATATCTGAAAACCGCAGCTTGCCAGATACGCCAAAATCCAGCACCTCGCCATTTAACCGGCGGTCAAACACAATGCCCGAATTGCACAGCGGGCAAAAGGTGACGGCCACGGGCACATCCCCCACCACATCATTGGCAATTTCGTGCCATGTAAGATAGCGCAGCGGGTAGGCGCGCGGGGTTTCCCCCTCGATTTCCAGCGCAATCACCGGCTCTCGCAGCGGGATTTCATTGGCACTTACCGGCAAAAACGCCACGCTTGCCAAAGCCGGAATGCCGTCTTTTGGCGGCCCACCTGAGATAACATCATCAAAGTCGATGCTGGATTTTGCGAAGTCAGTTATAG
>WTAL01000110.1 GCA_013139635.1 Paracoccaceae bacterium | reverse complement strand
ATCCAGTGGGTCACTTCGGCAAGGTCTCGCAGCACCGCCATTGGGTCAGCCCCTTGGGCATATTGCGAAGAAAGCTCGGCCAGCGCATCCGCCGCCTCGCCTTTCATGATGTGGTCAAACAGGTCCAGCACCCTGCCCCTATCCGCCAAGCCCAGCATGGCCCGCACTTGCTCGGCGGTGGTTTCTCCGGCGCTATGGGCGATGGCTTGATCAAGCAGCGAAAGCCCGTCTCGCGCCGAGCCTTCAGAAGCCCGAATGATCAGCGCGAGGGCATCTTGGGCGATATCCGCGCTTTCCTTTTTAGCAATGCCGCGCAGGAATTCGCCCATCACCTCGGGCTCTATCCGGCGCAGATCAAACCGCTGGCAGCGGGAAAGCACCGTGACGGGCACCTTGCGAATCTCGGTGGTGGCAAAGATGAACTTTACATGCTCGGGCGGCTCTTCCAGCGTTTTGAGCAGCGCGTTAAAGGCGCTGGTGGAAAGCATGTGCACTTCGTCAATAATATAGACTTTGTAGCGGGCAGAGGCCGCACGATACCGCACCGAATCAATGATTTCGCGAATGTCTGCCACACCAGTGCGGGAAGCGGCGTCCATTTCCAGCACGTCCACATGGCGGCCCTCGGCAATGGCCACGCAGGCCTCACATTCGCCACAGGGCTCAATGGTGGGCTTATCATCCCGCGTGCAATTTAGCCCCTTGGCGATAATGCGCGCCGTGGTGGTTTTGCCCGTGCCTCTGATGCCTGTCATGATAAACGCATGCGCGATCCGGTCGGCCTCAAAGGCGTTTCTCAGGGTGCGCACC
Source organism: Paracoccaceae bacterium (assembly GCA_013139635.1). Lineage (GTDB taxonomy): Bacteria > Pseudomonadota > Alphaproteobacteria > Rhodobacterales > Rhodobacteraceae > UBA3077. The sequence continues at coordinate 7,749 of WTAL01000110.1, read as the reverse complement.
ATCGCCTCTTGGCCATAAAGGTCCTTAAACGTATCGGGGCGGTATTTGCGGGCCAGAACCTGGTAGGATTTCACGGTATCAGTCATGGGGCGCAGCATAGCAAGGCGGGGGGTTTTCGGCGAGCGGAAAGTGGGATAGCGTTGCGAAAACTTCTGAGAAAGTGGGCTACGACTATGGATTATAAGGCGATTTCCCTTAACCCGCCCTCCCCTCTGCCAGATGCAGAGACCGAACGGCTGGCGTTGGCATATTTGGCGAAAATGACCAAACGCCATACCGTGCGAGAATTTAGCGGCCAGCCGGTGCCGCTTGCGGTGATTGAGGCCTGCATAGCCACAGCCGGGCGCGCGCCTAGTGGGGCCAACCAGCAGCCATGGCATTTTGTAGCCGTACAAAGCCCTGAAATGAAAGCTGAAATTCGCAAAGCGGCGGAGGCGGAAGAAGCGGCTTTTTATGCGGGCGGCGGCGGGGATGAGTGGATTAAGGCGCTGGAACCGCTCGGCACAGGGGTTGAAAAGCCCCACCTTACCACTGCCCCATGGCTTATTGTGGTCTTTGCCCAGCGCTATGGCCTGCGGACAGATGGCAGCCGCTATAAGCATTATTACGTGCCGGAATCAGTAGGCATTGCCACTGGGTTTTTAATTTCAGCGCTGCATATTGCGGGCTTAAGCAGCCTTACCCACACGCCCAATCCGATGAAATTCCTCAACACGCTTTTGAGCAGGCCCAAATCTGAAAAACCTGTGATGATTCTGGTGGTTGGGCACCCAACCAAAGATGCGGTCTTCCCCAGCGCCTCAACGCGCAAAAAAGCGCTGACCGAGATACTAACCGTAAAATAACGCAGTGAAAACGCCTTCACATTACCATTGTTGAAACTTATACTTGCGATATAATGCTGTAATTATTCATGCCGCCATGCTGGCAGCCATACCGCGGTGAAAGTCCACAAAGTGCCAAACCTGCACACAGTTTTCAGGGCCGAATGATGGCAGCGCCTCATCCTCCTCCCCCTGCTCAAAATCAAGTATCGGGCATCTTGCGTGGTGCTATGATTGCGTGCGAAGACGGTGAAATTGCGATCGAAGCCATTAAAACTGGCGATATTGTTAACACGCTTTCAGACGGGCCACAGGTGGTGCGCTGGGTGGGGAGCGCCGAGCATACCACCCCCGTAGTGCAAATTATGGCGGGGGCTTTGGGGGGAACTACACCCGCGAAAAACCTTTTGGTCGCGCCGGCGCAGCGCATGGTTTTGTCTGGTTGGCAAGCTGAGGTTTTATTTGGTGAAACCCGGGTTTTGGTTGTGGCCGAAGCCCTTGTGAACCAAAAAAACATAAGCCTTATCAAGCAGCCTCACAGATCAGAGTGCTTTCATATCTTATTTGACAAGCATGAGACCATAGCCGCCAATGGCACCGCAAGTGAGAGCTTCTACCCAAGCAATTTTGCGTTAAGCAGCCTCCCCGCCGAGGCCCGCAGCGCGCTGGCCACACAGGCCCCCGAGCTGCGCACCCTAGACCCAAGCCACCCCTTTGACCTCGTTCACCCAGCCATTTCCGCCGCCGAAGCGGCCCTTTTGCGGTAAGCCCGGCGTGGGGCGGCCCACCTCATAAATGGATAATGCTATGCAGCTTTTATGTGATCAGTTGAATGAGGTTTCGCCAGAAACCGCCGAAGAAACCTATCAAAAGTTCTATCCCGCCTGTGCCAATGCCACGCTTACGCCGCAGCAGGCACAAGATGTATTCGACCAGATTCTAAAGCTCTATGCCCAAACCGATAACCCCACCCTGCAATCATATTGCCTGCTTTATTTCGGAGCCGTGGTCGATACCCGCAAGCTAAATCCAAAAGCCCTTGGGCAATTAAGCCACATCCTTGATGAAACTTTGGCCGCCCTGAAAGACTTCAGGGTTAAAGACAGCCGCGGGTTTTACATACACTTCTTAAGCCACGCCACTTATCTGGCCCAATCCATTCATGATGCGGGCGGCACTATAAACTGGGAGACATTGCTTGAGGCCTACCTTCGGGCCGAGGGCGCCTTGGTTTGGCACGAAGACCTTGTGCTTGCAGAATGCCTGCTAGCCGTGGTGCCCAAAAAGGACATAGCACGCCTTCTAGCGCGGCTCGAAACGGGCAATAGCGAAGGCGCAAAAGCCAGCAACAAGCGGGCGCTTTGGATGGCGATGAAAGTGATAAATACGCAAACACGGCAGCATGAAGGTGCCGTGTTTGCCAAGCTCACCGCTGAGCTGATGGCCGTGCTGGCCTAGCGCCCTATTTGCGTTTGCTCACGCCCCGCGCTTTACCACCCGCATGGAGCTTGCCTACCTTGCGGTAGCGCTCACGGGATTCCGCAATGGTTTCATTGCCATAAGTGTCCTCGTTCATCAGCTTTCGCCAGCGCTTCAGCCGCTCTGGCTCTACGATATCGCGCACTGCGCAGCCCGGTTCGCTTTCATGCGCACAGTCATTAAAGCGGCATTGGCCAGCCAGTTCTTCAATATCGGCAAAAACCGCTTCCAGCCCCTCTCGCGCATCCGCCAGCCGCAAGGCCCGCATGCCCGGTGTATCAATCAGCCATCCGCCTGCCTGCATTTGGTGCATAGAGCGGGCTGTGGTGGTGTGGCGGCCACGGGCATCCGAAGAGCGGATATCTTGCGTGAGCTGATTAAGGCCAGTGAGCGCATTGGTGAGTGTGGTTTTCCCCACGCCAGAGGTGCCAAGCAGCGCCACGGTTTTACCCTCGCCGCAATACCCCGCAAGCTTTTCGGGCGTAGCTGGGTCCAGCGCATCAAGCGCATATACCATCACGCCCGGCAGGCTTCGCATGGCCTCGGCCTCAAATTCACCGGGGTTATCCGCAAGGTCCGCCTTGGTCAAAATCAGCACCGGCTCCGCCCCGCCTTGGTGTGCCAGCGCAAAATAGCGTTCCAGCCGCGCGACGTTAAAATCTTTGTTGCAGGAAGAGACCACAAAAAGCGTGTCTACATTGGCCGCGATGAGCTGGTCATCCAAATTAGTGCGCGCGTTTCGCCGCTTAAGCAGGGTTTGGCGCGCGAGCACCTGCACCGGTTGGCCGGTTTCAGGGTCTTTCAGCACCCAATCGCCCACGGTTACGCCCTGATCCACCAGATCAAGGGTCATATCCAGGCGCTCGGCGCCGCTTTCGCCAAGGGTGCCAATAAAGGATTTGTGAATGTCAGTGACCCGCATCGGGATCAGATTATCGGTAAGTTGCGCCGCAAAATGCGCGTTCCAGCCCAAAGCGGGCAAAGTATAAGACGTCATGAGATAGCCTCGAAAAAATTCGGAAATGCCCCCAAGGGGCGGCGTTTCATCGGGCTGGCAAAAATGTTAAACGCGCGCCCGGAGGGTCTGAACTACAATCATAATATCCCTCCTATACGGGCGTTAAAATAAGGTGAGAGGCTGGACATCGACCCAAACGGGACTCGTTGTGGCTGCTTCCTTCCGGACCTGACCAAGTTGGCGAGGCGTTCGCCCGCGCCATCCTCTCACCGCTTATATAAGGTGGATATTGAGGCGGGTCAAGGCATGCCATTCGCGATTTTTTGCAAGAAGATATAGCCCAATCCAGCGCAGCAAACCCTTGCTTCACACCCTCAATGCCCGCATAGTTTACGGCAATCACAGCTCAAGGGGTGGAAGAATAATAGATCCGGTATCTGTAGCAGGCATCGCGCTAGAGGCTGGTGCCAAAACAGCCATAGCCAAATCGACGAACAGTTTAGTCAACAAACTGTCGCTCAAATTCGCAAAAGACAGGATTGATACGCTTACCTTTACCTTAAACAAAGGCCTGCCCAGCTATCTTGAAGCCAATTATGCCAAGTGCGAAACCTTAAAAACACTGCTGAACCGCAACATGCCGGTTGCGCTTAAAGATTGCTTCGTCGCGCCTGATTTCAAATTAGGCAGGGCCGATAAAACAGCGGATGTATTTCTAGACTATGTCAATGAAACTGAAGGAAAGTTCATAGTAACGGGGCTTGCCGGAAGCGGAAAATCGGTGTTTCTGAAGCATGCCTTTAGAAGCGTGATTGAAAAAGGGCATACATATTACCCGATATTCTTTGAGCTGCGATCCCTAAACCAGCTTGCCGTAAAAAAAGAGCTCCTGCTCTCCGCAATCTTTGCCTCTGTTCAGCAGTATTGCGAAAATTTCACGCGCGCCCAGTTTAATCACGGACTAAAAACCGGAGGGTTTTACATTCTGCTCGACGGGTTTGACGAGCTAAGCCAAGAGGCGCGAGACCAAGTTGCTGACGAGATATCAAACCTCGCGCGAAAATATCACAAATGCCCGCTGCTTGTTACCAGCCGCCCTTCCGATGAATTTGTGTCTTGGGAGGGGTTCTCTGAAGCTGAGCTTCAACCTTTTGATCTCGAAAAGGTTGAGCAATACATAACAAAACTTACCTATGACGAGGAGCAGAAAAGGGACTTTTTGGCTGACCTGAAAGATGGACTTTTTGAGAAAAACAAAGATTTCCTGTCTAATCCGCTCCTATCGGCCATGATGCTGCTCACGTATGATTCATTTGGTGAAATTCCCGAAAAGCGGCATATTTTCTATGCCAAATGCTTCGAGGTGCTCTCTCGCGAGCATGATGCCTCAAAGGGGCGCTATAAGCGCCAGTTATTCTCCGAACTAAGCGTTGAGCAAATAGAAAAAGCGTTTATGTTTTTTTGTGCATTGTCTTATTTTGAAAGAGATATCTCCTTTAGCGAAGATCAGATGAAAGACTATGTCAACCAAGCCATTGAGGCCTGCGGGGTAGAGGCAGACATACCGGATGTAATCCGCGATTTCAGGGAATCTATTTCCATTATGGAGCGGGTCGGCCTACAATACGAGTTCGCTCACCGGTCTTTTCAGGAATACTTTTATGCGAAATTTGTGGTCACAGACCGAGAAATACCACTGGAAAGCAAAGTTGCATGGCTGATTAAAACGTTTGGGTACGACGATACCGTCGAAATGATTGCCGACATGGACCGCGCCTATTTTGAAGACGAGTATTTGCTGCCGGCCCTCACAAAGTTAGATCGCAAGTTGGCTAGAGTTGATACAAAAACCAATCCGGCAGGCGCGCTGTCAAAATTCTTTGGCCTGGCGAAAATCTCGCAATTTAAAGATGGAGACACAACAGAAACAAAACGTAAATTGGTTTTTTTAGTTACAAACCGTTTGAGCTACTATCTGTGGGAGCAAGCTGATGAGAAATACCAAAATCAGCTTGACATAGACTCTAAGTATTTGAAATACAAACATAACTATGACAACGCGACATCTGTTCTAGATGCAAAATATGGCGGAAAAATAAAAATCCACCACACCAACAACCTCAAACTTATCGAGATTGAAGCGCATATATTTGCTGAGCGGATCAAACAAACGATCTCTTGCTTTCGGGCACACCTTGAGCAAAAGCAGGAAAAACGTAAAAAGGGCTTAGGGTCGTTGATCCGGAAAAAATACCGGCGCTAGATGCGCGTTTGCGCTAAAATAGCACTTCAAAACTCACATTTTCTCGTGCCGATCTTACAGCTTAATGCATTTTCCCCACGTAATCCGGTTGTGCAGGCCCAAGCAACCCCTTGATTCCCTCATAATAAGGAAATCAAGGATGTCACTGGATGTAAGAAAACTTCTTTTTGGTACCCGAGGCCGGACTCGAACCGGCACACCTTGCGGCGGGGGATTTTGAATCCCCTGCGTCTACCAATTCCGCCACTCGGGCACACGCAGGCCCCGTTTAGCGAAGCGCTTAAAAAAGGTCAATCGCTATAACCGAATTCCTTGCGCCAAGGGGCAAGTATTTCCACGGCTTCGGGCATCAGTTGGGCGTAGCGCTCCCAGCGCGCCACGGCGGACTGATAAAGCGGTTTCACCACCTGTGTGCGGCTTGGGGTGTTAATGTGGCCTCGGGCTTGGGCCGTGGCTTGATGATCCAGCATCGCCTCATCCCACTCGACCCCCAAAAAAGAAACAATGGGCCGCAGGGTCTCCTCCGGGTTGGAAATGAGGTCCTCATATCGGGTCGTTACGCATGCAGGCGAAAGCGCCTTTACGGTGTTCTGCCAAATTTGCATCGAAAGCGCATAGGTTTTGGCCGCATCTGCGGCGCTATCAAGCGTGGCCATTGGCGGGTTGAGCCTGAAGCTCTGCATAAAGCAGCTCAACACAGCATCGGCGGGGTCTCGCAGCGCCAAAATGAATTTGGCGCGCGGGAAAACCCGGAGGATTTCGCTCGCAAAAACCAGATTCATCGGCAGTTTATCTATAACTAATCCTTTTGGCTTATGGGCCCGCACCTCAGCAAAATAGGCTTTCCGCGCCAAAGATATTGTCTTCTCGTCAAGTTTATCGAGCGCTAAAATACTGTGGTTTGCCGAAGTGCCCAAAGCGAATCTCATTTTCGAAACGGCGGGCACTTCTTCCAAAAGCGCGAGGCCTTTATGGCCGCGCAAAAATGTATCTAAAAGCGTGGTGCCTGAGCGCGGGAAGCCGACAATAAACACGGGTTCATCTAGGTGAGGCGAAGGGTAAACCCAGCTTTTCATGGCATCGTTTGTGGTATAGGCCTCGCGCATTTCGCAAACTTCCCAAAAGGCTTCGGGCGGCGGCGGATTCCTGTGGAAAGAGCGGTTGAGCGCTTTGGCCTGCGCAAAATAGCCCACGGCCTCTACTTCAAGATGCAATTTGTCAGCTGTCAAACCCAAGGCCCGCACCCGCATTAGCTCCAGCTCATGAAACTGAGCGGTGTTTTGGGAGTCAAAACTAATGCTTTCCAAGATGTTTTTTGCCTCCGCAAAATCGGATTTACCGATGCGAACTATGCCTTTAAAAAGCTTAAAAACCGGATGGTCAGCGGCACGGGCTTCAAAGACCTTAATTTGCTGCTCAAGATCGTCAATTTTATTTTGCAATTCGAGCGTCACCAAGAGCTTTACCGCAAATTTAAGCGAATCCGGCTGTAAGCGTGAGGCTTTGGTATAGCACTCCACGGCCTTATCATTTTGCTCTTTAGCGGTATGAATATCGCCTTGAAGCATCCAGGCGTCGGCGCATCTCGGATCAAGTTTCAGCGCTTTTATTATGGTCGCCTGCGCATTGGGAAGCGCCCCTATCATAATTTCAGCGCTGGCCAAATTCATATAGCTCATCGCCTGTTTGGGAGCCTTCTTAATGGCCTTCTTGAAAAACCGCACCGCGTCTTTGGGGTTTTTCAGGTTTAATTTGGCAACGCCCATAAGCTCAAGAAATGCATATTCTGAGGGGTACTGCTTTAAGGCCTCTTCAAGCTTCGCCTCAGCAATTTCCCATTTCCCCGCATTGAATAGCGCGCGAATATGCGACACCAGATTGGCTTGATTTCTGTCCATGCTTGGCTCCAAATAATACGCGGTTTTGTTAGCTTATTGGGGTGGCAATAGCCAGTGTAATTGACCCCTGAGAGCAAAATCTGATGCCATGCTTGAATTCTGGCCTAAGTGCGCTATCCTCAGCCAAAACCACAAGGGGCGGTAGACTTGCCGAAATTCTTTTCCATATTTATCTTCATTTTTGTTGCCTATAGCCTGTTTTTTGGCACATTTTCCCTGCTGGATCGGTTTGAGGCTACCCCCGCTATCAAAATATTCGCGCCCTTCTTGGTCACTGTCCTGTTTTCCAGAAAGATGACCAATGAAATATTGCTTGGCCTGAGGCGT
>WTAL01000084.1 GCA_013139635.1 Paracoccaceae bacterium | reverse complement strand
GCTTATTCACCGAGCCAGACAGCACCATCTCCACAACTTCCATGGTCGCGGCGTCTGTCACCCGCTTGCCGTTCACAAACTCGGACTTCACCCCAAGCCTTGAAAGCATCGCATTAATCATCGGCCCACCGCCATGCACAATTACCGGATGCACGTTGGTTTGCTTCATCAGCACAATGTCCCGCGCAAAGCGCTCCATCGCGGCGTCATCCCCCATGGCGTGGCCACCAAACTTAATCACAACCGTCGCGCCATCGTATCGCTGCAAGAACGGCAGCGCCTCTGAAAGGGTGCGGGCGGTGGCGATCCAGTCGCTTTTCATGGCGGATGATTTCTCCATGGGTGGCTACTCCATTGTAGCAATCGTTGTGCGCAAAATATCCAGCCCCGTGCCCTTTTCAGATGAGGTCGCGATGATCTCGGGATAAGCGGCGGGGTAATTTTGCAGCACCTTGCGGGTTTTTTCCAATACCTTGGTATAGTCACCCTTGCTGGGCTTGTCGACTTTGGTCAGCACCACCTGAAAGGTAACGGCAGACGAGCCAAGCAGGGCCATAATTTCTTCGTCCACATCCTTTGGGCCGTGGCGGCTGTCAATCAGCATAAACACGCGGCGCAGGGTGGCGCGGCCGGAAAGATAAGCCTTTAAAAGCCGCTGCCATTTTTGCACCACTGGCAAGGGTGCATTGGCAAAGCCATAGCCCGGAAGGTCGACCAAGTAATGGCTTTCCAGCAGGGTAAAAAAGTTGATCTCTTGGGTGCGGCCCGGCGTATTAGACGTGCGCGCGAGGGCTTTACGACCCGTAAGCGCATTGATCAGAGAGGACTTGCCCACATTGGACCGCCCCGCAAAGCAAACCTCTAAACGGTCAGCCGGTGGCATGCCATCCATAGCCACCACGCCTTTTAGAAAGTCGGTGTTGCCAGCAAAAAGCTTGCGGCCACGCTCAAGGGCAAACGGCTCAGGGGTTTCCACGAGGGGGTAAGGTAGGTTCATAATATATGTGCTCCATCATAGCGGTCGACCATGCCGGTTTTTACCACCTCGCCGTAAACGCCAAAATCTGTGTGGCCCCAGTTCGCTTCCAACACTTTAAGCGTGGCTACGTTTTGCTGGCCTGTTGTGGGGTCAACGGTGGTGGCCATGCAGCGGCCAATGCGTTCTTTTATCAACACATGGGCCTCGCCAATGCGCAGGGTTTTTCCGATCCAGTCAAACTCTTCCCACGCATCCACCCCGTCCAGCCAGATGTTACCACGAAAGCGGGCGGGGTCCATAACCGTGCCCGCCTTGGCAGAAAGCTCTGCCAGCGAGGCAAGGTTGAGAATGGAAATTGAGGGAAACGGGCTGTCTGTCATGCCGCGATCAGGCGCGGCGACCAGCGCCTGAGGCTGCGCGCGGTTTTCCGGCACGAACTGCGCCAGCCACGCAATGAAGCCCGCGTGCTGGGCCGCATCCTCTGGGTCAAACCTAAAGGGCGGGTGGTCAGGATGCGTTAGCACCATGTCACTCCCCGCTACATATTGGCTCACCGCAATCGCCTGAAGCATAGGGGCCTTGGCACCGCGAATGAAGTTCGGGCAAGGCGTCCACGCGGGCGCGCTGGGGTCAAACTTGCTAGCCTCGTGGGTCACCGCCCACAGGCGATCTCCGAGCATGGTTTTGCCAGTTTCCAAGCGAATGGCTTCTAACGCCATCCGCCCGACACCCTTGATAGGATGGCAAAATATATGCTCGACCGAGGGCATGGCCTAATCAGCCTTTTTCTTCTTGAACCCGCTGAGAATGTTGCCAAACACGTCGGGCTTCACGCCTTGCGAGCGCATAATGAAATACTGCTGCAAGAAGGTAATGGTGTTGTTGGCCACCCAGTAAATAACAAGACCAGAGGCAAAGCCGCCGAGCATAAACATGAAGACCCATGGCATCCACGCCAGAATCATCGCTTGGGTTTTCTCGGTGGGGGCTGGGTTCAGCTTTTGCTGCATCCACATGGTTATGCCCATCAAGATCGGGAATAGGCCAATGGAGAGCAACTGCGGCGCCCATGAAACATCGTATGGCAGGATGCCAAACAGGTTGAGCCAGCTTGAAGGGTCCGGTGCTGAAAGGTCTTGGATCCAGAAGATAAACGGCGCGTGGCGCATCTCGATCGCCACAAACAGCACTTTATAAAGCGCAAAGAAAATCGGGATTTGAATGAAAATCGGCAAACAACCCGCAGCCGGGTTCACACCCTCTTTCTTATAAAACGCCATGGTTTCTTTTTGTAGCGCTTGCTTGTCGTCGCCCATACGCTCTTTCAGCTTCTTCAACTCTGGCTGTAGTTTCTTCATTTTTGCCATCGAAACGGCTGATTTATAAGCCAGCGGGAAGAGCAGCAGCTTCACGATCAGCGTCAGGCCGATAATCGCAAAGCCCATATTGCCCACAATGCTATGCACCCATGAAAGCAGCCCCTGCATTGGCTTGGTGATGAAATAGAACCAGCCCCAGTCAATCGAGTCGATAAAGCGGTCGATATTCCGATCCGCCTCATAGGCTTTCACAATGTCCACTTCTTTCGCACCGGCAAACAGCGAGGTGCTCATTTCTACAGCTTGCCCTGCGGCCACATCCATGGCCGGCAAGCGCATATCGGCTTGGTAGGTGTTGTTGGCGGCGGTATATTTCGCAACAGAGTTAAACCCGGTGCCCGCTTCTGGCACCATGGTTGTCATCCAGTATTTCGCGGTAAAGCCGATCCAGCCATTTTCCTGCACTTCAACGATTTCGACATTGCCGTCCCCCGGCACCACGTCAAAATCGGGCATGTCGTCATAATCAAGCTCTTGTAACTCGCCATCAGAAACCCGCACGAGGCCCTCGTGAGAAAGGTAAAAGCCTTCGGTTTCCGGCTCGCCATGGTGGGCGATAATGCCGTAAGGGGCCAAGCGCACGGCGCTGCCCGAGTTGTTTTCCACGCTTTGCTGGATATCAAACATATATTGATCATCAACCGAGATCACACGGCGAAAAATAAGCCCCGCGCCGTTATCCCATTTCAGGGTGATCGGTGTGGTTTCTGTGAGTGTGATGCCGCTTTCCAGCGCCCAAATGGTGTTAGCGTTAGGTGTGCCGCCGCCATTACCAGCTGCCGTGCCCGCCCAGCCCCAAACCGCGTAAAGCGGCTCAAAGGCACCAACAGGGGCCAAAAGCACCACTTTTTCTGAGTCATCACCAAGGTTGACGTTATAATCCAGCATATGCAGGTCGTCCAACCGGCCACCCAGCAGCGAGATAGAGCCGGAAAGCTTGGCGGTGCGAATATCGACCCGCGCGGCGTCCATCACTTCGGCGGTTTCCGTGCTGGCAGGCGTTGCGGCCACTTGTCCCACACCCGTAACGCCATCAGCCCCAACAGGCGGCGTCAGCGTGCCCTCGGGCAAAGCACCCAGCTGGCTGCCAAGGTCGCTGGCGGGCTCCTGCGGGAAGAATATGGTCCACCCGAAGATCACGGCCATACTCAGCACAATTGCCAGAATCATATTTTTGTTTTGGTCTTCCATAGGAAACACTCCGGCTCGCGGTCAAAATTCGTCAATTTGGGTTCAACAGGCTCAGCCGCAAAAGGTCAAGGGTTTTTGGCCTTTTTGGCTGCCTTCGCGTCGATTCGTTGCAAGGAAGTGAAGTCAAACATGTTTGGATCACATAAATGGCTCGGATTGCCATTCGTCAGCGCCTTAAAAATCACATTGCGCCGGCCGGGGCTGTTTTGCTCCCACCCATCCAGCAGCCGCTTGATTTGTTGGCGTTGCAGGCCGTCTTGTGAGCCGCACAGATCACACGGGATAATCGGATAATCCATCGCCGCTGCGAACTTCTCGCAGTCGGCTTCTGCCACATTAATCAGCGGGCGCAGCACAAACAGATCCTGCTCGTCATTCACCAGCTTACCCGGCATCGCCGCCAGCTTGCCCCCATGAAACAGGTTCATGAAAAACGTCTCAAGCGCGTCATCACGGTGGTGGCCCAGCACCACCGCCGAGCAGCCCTCCTCGCGCGCAATCCGGTAAAGATTACCGCGCCGCAGCCGCGAACACAGGGCGCAAAAGGTCTTGGTGCTTGGCACCTTGTCCATCACAATCGAATAGGTATCCTGATACTCAATCCGGTGCGGCACACCCATTTTCTCCAAGAACTCCGGCAATACCGTCGCCGGAAAATTCGGCTGCCCCTGATCAAGGTTCACCGCCAGCAACTCCACCGGCAACAGCCCGCGCCACTTTAGCTCAATCAGCGCCGCCAAGAGCGTATAGCTGTCTTTCCCGCCGGAAAGGCACACCATCCACTTGGCCCCGCGCTCGACCATGCCGTAAGTTTCCACCGCCTCGCGCACCTGCCGGATAATCCGCTTACGTAGCTTTTTAAAGCTGGTGGTGGAGGGCGCGCCGTAAAATAGCGGGTGAATATCATCGGGTTCATTTTGCATTTGTGGCAGATACGCATTTTGGCGCGGCGGCGCAAGGGGGGCGCGGTTTACACGCCGCTTTATCGGTGTTACGTTTTTCCAAACCCACACATTTTTCACGAGAACCCCCATGCCTTACAATATTGGTGCGCTTGATAGCCTTCCCCGCAGTTCGCTTTCCCAAACGCCCACCGCGCTGCATGAAATGCCCAACCTAACGGCGCATTTCGGCACGGCCAGCCTTTATATAAAGCGAGACGATTGCACGGGCCTCGCCCTAGGCGGCAACAAAGCCCGCCAGCTAGAATATTACGTCGGGCAAGCCGAGGCCGAGGGCGCAGATACCATCATTATCACCGGTGCTGTGCAGTCAAACTTCACCCGCATGGCGGCAGCTGCCGCGCGTAAAGTGGGCATGGACATCCACATCCAACTCGAAGAGCGCGTGGCCAACTCATCCGAAATCTACCACAGCTCCGGCAACCTCCTGCTCAGCCGTATATACGGTGCCACCCTGCACACCTATCCCCACGGGGAAGACGAGGCCGGAGCCGACAACGCCCTAGAAGACATCGCCGATACCCTGCGTGCCAAAGGCCAGCGCCCCTACGTCATCCACCTCGCCCAAGGCCACCCGCCCCTCGGGGCGCTTGGCTATGTAGTAGCCGCACATGAGCTTTGCCAACAAGGCCAGCAGTTTGACGAAATCATCGTCGCCTCCGGCAGCGGAGCCACTCACGCTGGCCTCCTGTTCGGCCTCCGCGCCCTTGGCAACACCACCCCCGTGCACGGCATCTGCGTGCGCCGTGATGCTGTGGCCCAAACCCCGCGCATCAAGGCCCGCTGCCAGCAAATCGCTGACCTCCTCAAAATGGAAAACCCAGTAAAGCCCGAAGATATCCTGCTAAACGACGATATGCTCCCCCCCGGATACGGCAAAATGAACGCCGCCACCATCGAGGCCATAACCCTCACCGCACAAAAAGAAGGCATCCTGCTAGACCCCGTTTACACCGGCAAAACCATGGCCGGATTCCTCGCCCGCGCCCGCCAATCCCAAAAAAGCAAAAACCTGCTCTTCATCCACACCGGTGGCCAGCCCGCCCTGTTTGGCTACGAAGATGACCTCGGCCCTCTCCTAAGCGAGTCCCCGTTTTGATAACCGACCCGTCCCTCTACCTCCCGCTCCTGCTGCTCGGTGCCTTCGCCGCGGCCTTCGTAACCGGCGCCGTAGGCTTTGCCGATGCCCTCATTCTCAACGCC
>WTAL01000049.1 GCA_013139635.1 Paracoccaceae bacterium | reverse complement strand
AAAACGCGGTCAGATGTTTGCGAACACCAGATAAGTCGATTATGCCGTCAATTGCCCGTAAAACATGATCGAGCGGAACATGATCCTCAATCGAAAATTCATAAAACAATGCGCCTTGCGCTTCTTGTTTTGGACCCATCATCGTTAGCAATCCCCTATATCAATAAGGAGATTGAATCAGCCAAGCCAACCTAAATCAAGTGAGGTTTTTCAACAGAATGGGCCCTTAGCTGCCTTTCGTGTCAAACACGGCTAACGGCAGCTCCCAGCCCCAAAGCGGACATGCATGTTTGACTGCAAGGGCGGGAACCGGACATCCGTGCATTTTGCGCAAACGACTGCTGTGCAGATAAAACGTCCGGTCGCGTTGCTGGGCTGAATGACTAGTCCTGGCGCTCCCCCCAATCTGAGGTCATTCAATCATGTTTAAAAGCAAACGATAGATTAGTTCGCATCGATAGTTTGTCATTGCCAATAAATGAGATGGGCTGTGACTCATGAAATAACCTCGCATCAAAAAAGATAGCTCTATTGCACCTATAGGGAATATGAAGTTTCCGGACGTCTCCACTATCTTTGATATACTTTTGAACCCAATCCGCGTTGGTGAATTGTTCAGGACTTGCTTCTGGTGGTGACTTGACGTTCCAAACAGTCATGCCGCCTGAGCCAATATTCTGATTGAAACGGTCTGGTGTCGTCCAAATATTGAGAACAAAATCGGCATTGTCCGCATGTGGCAGCAAACCCGCATTGCCATTGCACCGCACAGCAAAAACCCCCTTTAGCCGGGAAGACGCGGGCAAACCAACGAACTCGATTATATTGGTACAAAATTCAGTCAGGTCGGGGAGTGACGGGTTGATAATATTTTCATAACCGCTCGACAAATCAAACCAGTCTGCTCCCCAGTCGGGCTGACGCCAACCGGCCTGAGTATGTAGTTCAGAGGCGAGAGAAATTAAACTATCAGCTAGAAAAATTCCATCAATGACAGCCAACGGAAACTCTTGGTCTGCAAGGTTCGTTCGTACCTGATCCCAGTCTACATGCGTTGAAATCTTCATCCTTATAAATACTCCTGAACAAGGAAGTCGGCAATGACGTCAGGGGTAACTGTTTCTGGTACAGTCAGTGTCATTGTACGCGGTGTGAACGGACCTGGACGGTCATGCAGATTTGCCGATAGTTTCGTATGAGTAGAGGTTGGGGCACGCTGAATTTCTATCGAAAGCACGGGATCGCACATCTGGGGGGGGGCTGGGCAAAGCAACAAGTCTTCAACATGCACGAGTGCCACGGGCCCAGTAACTTCGGATACCGTCTCTCGGAAAGTAATTTTGTCAATATTTTCCCGCGACTTGAAGGCCGCGTAATTGTGGTGCCGCAGTCCGATGGGCGAGCGATACCCAGCGCACCAATTGGTGTTGCGATCTTGAATCACGAGATGATCGCTTACCAAGCCAAATCCTCGCTGGCAGAGCGCCATTGCAAGACTTGATTTTCCGGAATAGTTTTTCCCTTGTAAAATCCAGCCTTTATTCTGCCCTGGCAGGGATAAGACCGAACCGGACGCTACCGTAAATCGATCTTTTAGGTCCTTTGTAAAAAAGGGTGGCAGCACTGACGGAACACCTGACCAACCTCGAAAATTGTGATGAAATACAGGGTCTGTACCATCGGTAGGAATACCAATAACAGTCTTGAGTCTCAGATCCTTTGCAAACAGCGAACGGAAAAATCCGCCTTCAGCATACAGAAGTACATGCGTCTTCATCTCGGCAGCATATGTGCCGATATGATGTCGAAAAATGAACTCTGCGCTGTCCAAATCTTGTGGGCTAAGCCACGCAATACAGTTGTGACCAAAGAAATTCAACGCCAGCGGTACGCTGCACAGTGATTGTAGTTTTGAGAGCTGCTGCTTCATTGCGCGGCCCTTGCAAAGGGTGATACCCGCGCTAACACCATATTCGTGGCTGTCTGCAAGTGAACCTGTGGATCGTAACTGATGTCGAGCCGTTCATGGTGCGAAAACGTGGTCGATCTGCACTGAAATTCTGATGATTTGGCGAGTTTAATGTCGAGAACCACGGAGTGTCCGTGCATCTTGGCTAACGGTGCCAAGCGCGCGGGGCGGACCATGTAAGTTGTGCCGCTGGCAGTGTCTATTGCCTTGGCTTGTAGCGCGGCATCGCGCTGTTTAGGTGCTATCTGGTCCAAGATAACTCTACGTATGCCGACAGGTCGGAAGATTGGCCAAATCTGACCCGCAGGGTCCATAACGAGCATGTCGTCGCTGACAAAGTGGCTTTGCGTCTGCGCAAAAAGTGAGAGCAACAGCATAGTTTTTCCGACGCCACTGTCGCCACGGATCAGGACGGCACCACGGTCTGGAAGCAAGAGAGCGGCGCCGTGGTAAAGGAATAAATCTGGTCCAATCCCTGTAAACCCAATCGGAGGGAGGGGGGTTGGCCGCTTTGCGCCAAGGTGGAATGCCTCGTAAAGAACCGGTCCCTTTCCGGTATCGACCGATATGCGCTTTTCAACGTTTTCGTTGCGCATGTGGTCAAAAAATGAGCATTCAGGGTCTGTTTGCAAATAGATTGTTAAGTGGGGCTTGGATTCGGCCGCTTGGTGGTCGCCATAGTAATACCGCAAATGATCCATGTCGCAGGGCATTTGGCAAACCACACGGGTGCGTGCGCCGTAGAAATTGAAATCAAGCGATAGCATGAGTTTTGATGTTTGGAGTTTTGTCATCAGCGCCAAGCATGTCCTCAATAAGGTGTAGCGGTGTGAACACTTTTACCGGAGCTTTCCGCCGCATCCGCACAGTTGCGCAAAGGTAATTCTCTTTCTCCATCTGATCCATTGCGGCTACAATCTCGAGTTTTGTCCACCGCTTGCCCGACTGGGCCAATGCGCGGGCGACCTCTTCGGGGCTTATTATTTGATCCTCAATCGTCCGGATAATATCGCGCCACAGCGGTTTTTCGATCCGCTGGATTTGCGGTAAAACCGGCGCATCGCGCCACTGTATGACGGTTGCCTCAATTTCTGAAATCAACTTGGCGTGCTCAGAGGAGGTATTCGTACGATTTTCAACATGCGGGAAGAACTCCAAGGCTTCGTCGACCTGCGGCAAAACATGTTCAAAAGACCGCGTCGTTGGGGTGACCTGGTGTCCAAAATTGTTGCGTTCGAGCCAAAGTGGGCTGCCCGGTCTAAGCTGGCAGTGGGTGACGTATTTGGGGGCCGGCAGGTGCTGCCAGTTTTGCAAACGCCAAAGCATCTGGTTTAAATGTTCTGTCGTTTCTTTTGGATGATCAACAAAGACGCCCCAAATGACGGTGATGCCAAGTTTTTTACAGGCGAGAAGGCTACGGACATTGTCCACAACTGAGGCATTCTTCACCATCATTTCCAAGTGTGAATCGACCAAGGACTCGATCCCAATTTGAAGTTTTAGTGCGCCAAGTCTGGCAAAGTCTTCCAAGGCGCTCCGACTAAAATCTGGGCGTACTTCTGCGAAAATCTGATAGTCGCGCCGCACGTCTTTTTTTCGGAGATGTTTGACAAAGCTGGGCGGAATTGCAGTATCGAGAAAAACAAACCCTTTCTGGCCGTGATCGCGGTCAAGCTGATCCATCTCATCCAAAATATCATCAAAGTCATTGCGCAGGAAATGAGATTTGTAGGCTGCATTGAAATTGCAGAAATCGCATTTGTCCCAGTAGCACCCGCGGCTAATTTCCAGAGTAACTTGAAGATATTTTCCGATCCATGTGCCGCGAAACTCTTCGATAACCGATGCCACTTGTGGTTTGACAGTGTCTAGTTTCGTCGCTCCACCTATGAGCACATCGCGAGGCGCGCCGTCGAGGCAGTGTCGAATTGCGTTTGGCCAGGCTTCCTCCGCCTCGCCAAAGACGACAATGTCGAGGCTCACATGGGTATCAAGCAATGCGCGCGCAATACTGGGGCTGGATAGATAACCGCCAAGCACGACTTTTGGCGCATCTGCTCCAAGGGCTTTCAGGGCACGCGCAAAAATTAAGCTCGGCACAAGTTGGAAGTGAGTGGCGGTGATGCCGACCAGCTTACAAGGCTGCAATCGCAAAGCGCATTTGGTGACATAGTTTGCAAAGGCATCCATCAAGGCGTCGGCAAATTCGATATTGATGTCTGCATCAGGCAATAACGCCGCGCGCTCTGCCAGAACGTCGTCAGAGGTACCGGCAAGAAGTGGAATCAAACACAAGTCACCCAAGTAGGGTTCTCGCGTTAGCCGCTGATAGGCACTGTAGGTGGCTGGGTCTTGTAGAAATTCTAAAGCAAATTCTGAATGTCCATGCACTGTCGTGCAATGCACATTACTGAATGTCTTGGCCGCGATTTCGCCTAACAGCAGGGCGGGGAAACATGTGACTTGCGGTTCAAGGAACGGCAACGAGATAAGGCCAATTTCTAGCCTTTGATCTGCATTAGGCATTTAATCAAACCTCTCTAACCGGTGGCATTATCATCGTCGCACCAGGAATCACGGCATCGTGACGCTCATCAAGGTTTTCCAAGCGTAGACTGACGATTTGCCTTGAAATTCCATCGTCCCAAGAGCTGACGACGACATAAAGTTTATGACTTGCCGGAAAGTCGCGTAGCAGGTGCTGTTTGAGGAGCTTGAGCCGTGCAATATTCGGTGTGCCCTTCGTGTCTTGCGATGCATAGTCTCCAAATTGAAACAGGACGACGGGATCAAATGCAGCAGGGCGTTGTCGAAGGGCAACGAATTTTGTCGTTTCAAATAGTTGTGCGCCGTTACTTAAGCTGACGGGACTATCAATAAGTAGCGTATCAAACGCAGATAAAGCGGGTAAAATAGTGCAATCTACACACGCCATTAGGTCAAGACTACTATTCACCAGAAAAAGCGGATGCCCATAGGTCAAGAAAACGATATTGTCTTGATCTTGTCCATTCATGACAGCGTCGAGTAGGGTTTTGGTGATGGTTGAGTAGGCTTCTGTCTTGCTCTTGGCAGTGTGGTAGACTGATGCCAAATCCACGATATCCGCCGTATAATTGCGAGACAAGTGGTCGTGCAGGCTAGTGAGGTGGAAAATTCTCATAGCGCTGTGCAGATGGTCATGCACCTCCATCGTCATACGTTTTAGGCCACCGATTCCCGTACCCGCAAGGATGAGTTTGCCACTCACGTGTTTGCCTCCAATCCAAGTTGCGGGCCGATATCATGCTCTAGTTTTTCGTAAATTTCGGCCGTTGCATTTCGAAACTGATCAAGGCGATTCAGGCAATCTACCAATTGCTCTTTGTCGCGCACACCCAAAATCGTGGAGCAAACGCGCGGCTGCTCTAGGACCCACGCCAGAGCGACGCCAATCACCCCTCCCGGTAATGGGCTAAGGGCCCGGCATAAAATATCTGCGCGTGCTTGATCTATTGTATTTACAAGATCAGGATAGAAATCATATCGACCAGGCACCCCACGCGATTGACTGTACTTCCCAGTCAGCAGGCCGCCAGCTAAAGGGGCGGTCGCGTAGGCAAGCGCGTTGTTACCTGCAAGATCAATGCGTCTTCGCCGTACTAAATTTTGAGATATCTCAATTGGAATCTCTCCTAGTGCAATTTCAAAAAGTGCCTGAACCTCAAGCGGGAGCGTCAGCTCGTCGTGGTAAAACACACCCAACTTT
The DNA here is from genome assembly GCA_013139635.1 of Paracoccaceae bacterium. Taxonomy (GTDB): domain Bacteria; phylum Pseudomonadota; class Alphaproteobacteria; order Rhodobacterales; family Rhodobacteraceae; genus UBA3077. Next base: position 2,491 of record WTAL01000049.1, on the reverse strand, counting down.
CCAATTGTTCCGTCCGTGACAAGCGATGCCAAAGTATTCCAAGCTACTTCCGCCCATTCCTGGTCAGGCACAGCCTCTACAAACATAATTTCCAGACGGGATCGCCGCAAACGCTTCAGCGATATTTCGACGCTTGCTAGTATTGAAGCGCGATGATCGACTGATGCGGGGTCAGTCCAAAGCACTTTGGAGAAAATTTTGACACCGCTAAGATCAGAGCTGCACGCACCAACGATGTCTTCCGCTGCTATCGCACCACCATAGCTTGGCGATACGTCAATTGCACATATTCCCCTTTTTAGCGCGCAATGAATTGCGCCAAAAGCATCTTCTGCTGTCCCAATCAAGCCAAAATTTGCAGCCCCCAAAACTATGTTGGAGGCCACTAAAACTACCCTTTTCTCATTGTAAACGTGATCTGTATTTTGACGTTTGAGCCGATTTTCTTTGCAATCGCATTCAAGTCAGCTTCAATATCGGCAAGAGAAATATTTTGGTCAGATGGAATGTTGAGAGTAAGCGTCGGCTTGTCTAAATCAACAAGACGGTTCTCGATCAAATTATCGAGTGATCCTTTCATGTGTTGCTGATGCAGGCCGCTCGACATGGTAGCCTCTTCAATTGTGGGTTCAAATTTTTCAACTGTTGGTTCAAATTTGTCGTCAGAATTACTCATTTCATTCTCCTAAATTTTAGTCAGCTTGAATTATCAACTAACGTACACTCGCTTTACGCCTATTGTCAATCATAGATTGACCTTGGGTTGAATTTCGCTAAATATATTAGACCTATCAGAATCCCTTCCTCCCCCGCACCTGGTGCGTGTTCCTTTAACTCTGATGCTAGGCCTTTGTGTCTTGTCGAGGTTGTAAATGATTGTTTTAAATAGCGCCGTTGCTGCGTTTCTGCGATCGGGGATTGTCAAAATCCCACGCGCTTTGGATTTTAGTGACGGCAGCTTACTGAACATATGGCGACAGGATATTTTGGATTGCCTTGCCGACGCACCGAGAGGGCTGGCTGCGCCCCCGCCTTCTAAGAAAGTTAGACTCAAAGAACTATCACCGGATGTATGGGCCCTTTGCGAGGCGCTTCTTGGGGGGAGCGATGCGGTTGAAGAAGGTTGGTTCACAAATGGCCCTGTAGCAAATATTGGGCCCAACCCCGCGCAAAGTTTTGGGTGGCATGTCGATGGCGATTCCTTTCAGCACTATCTGGATTCACCGGAACAAAGCTTGTTGATTATCGTGTTGTGGACGGACGTAGTCGAAACAAGCGGGCCGACGCTTATATTGCCGGACTCGGTTCGTCCGGTAGCAGAAGCCTTGCAGGCTGCGCAGGACGGCTGCGAGCAGATGGGCTTGCCATATGCAGATATTGTCGCCGACTGTCAGCCGCCAACAAAGCTGTGCGGGCAAGCGGGCGATGTTTTCTTAATGCATCCCTTTGTCGTGCACACAGCTTCGCCAAAAGCAGATTCTGGAATTAGGCTCATTTCCAATCCCGTCATTCGCCGCAAGAAACCATTTATCCTGCGAGATGGAGGCGATTGCCCGGTGTCGGCCTACACATTGTCCAAACTCGGTGTCAGAAGCGTCGATCTGCCTAGCCGCCCTTCACATGAGCGAATTGTTCCGCCGCGGTTAAAACCATGATGCAAACACAGAACACGCGATAGTGTTTTTGGCTACCTTGGTTCGATACTTTTAGAAACCATTTATCAAAACAAAAAAGGTAGCCATTCCCGAGCGCCACAGCATTAGTAATGTTGGACACAAAGCTGCCGTTAGTGCAGATTGCGGCGAAGGGCGGCTTCCCACCCACAACAGCTTTGCTAAATCTATCGGACGTCAATCACGCGTTGAACGGTAGCCTAGGACAAGCCCATATTCTTTGCGATTTTATTGGTTGGCCAGGGCTCAGTGCAAAGCTCTTTAATGCGTTCCTCATCATACTTTTTATTCGAATTCCTTGACTTAACTTGACGCCCGGTGGATTTAATCCAATTCGAGATTGTCTGGGGCATAGGGCCGTGTATTTGGCTAAGTTTGCGTATTGAACTCCCATCCTCCCATTCTTTGGCAACTTCTTCGATCACATCGACTCCGGCTTTTCTCAACCAGGTTAATGCTTTCCTCAGTCCAATATCCAAGTGGGCGGAAAAGCGACTGATGGCTTCGATAGAGCGGAACAATTGAACCAGCTCCTTGTCTGACAAGTGACAGGTTTCCCTGCCTTTAGTGGCCTTTGCAGACAGCAGCTCCATGCGCTTCAACAATGCAGAAGAAGTTTTGCGCTGATTTAAACCGGCATCAAATTCACTCAATTTCGACAAAGCCATGCCCTCTTTGCGCTTATTGTTACTGACCTGCGCCCCTAGAACTCCTCCAAAATGCTGTAGAGTTCGCCCAACAAAAAGGACGGACAAATGAAGAAACGATTCACAGACGAACAGATCATATCGATGCTGAAAGAGCAGGAGGCTGGCGAG
>WTAL01000205.1 GCA_013139635.1 Paracoccaceae bacterium | reverse complement strand
CAAGCCATCGCCGTGTTTTTTAAAGACGTTGCCACCATCCGCGGAGAAGAGCTCTAATGTCATTCGAATGGATCGCCCTTTTGATGTTTGCCAGCATGATGATCACCCTCATCTCTGGCCAACGGGTGTTTGCCGCCATCGGCATTGTGGCCGTTGTGGCCGCGCTGCTGCTCTGGGGTACGGGCGGGGAGGACATTCCCTTTGCCGCCTCGATGAAGCTGATGAAATGGTATCCGCTGCTCACGCTGCCCCTGTTTATTTACATGGGCTTTGTGCTGTCAGAATCCGGCATTGCGGATGACCTTTACCGCATGTTCCACGTGTGGATGGGCGGCATTAACGGCGGCCTCGCCATCGGCACCATCGGCCTGATGGTGCTAATTTCCGCCATGAACGGCCTTTCGGTGGCGGGCATGGCCATCGGTGCCACCATCGCCCTGCCCGAGCTGCTCAAACGTGGTTACGACAAACGCATGATCTCCGGCGTAATCCAAGCTGGCTCCAGCCTCGGCATCCTCGTGCCACCCTCTGTGGTGCTAGTGCTTTATGCCATGATTGCCCGCGCCCCCGTTGGCCAGCTTTGGCTCGCAGGCGTATTCCCCGGCCTGATGATGGCCGCGATGTTCATCGCTTACATCTGGATACGCTGCAAAATTAATCCCGCCCTCGGGCCGAGCCTTTCCAAAGAAGAACTCGCCAGCGTTACCACCGCCGAAAAGGTCAAGCTCCTGCGCGCGGGCCTACTTCCGGTGTTCATTTTCGCCTCTATGATGGTGCCGTTTGTTAACGGCTGGACCTCTCTCGTGGAAAGCTCCGCCGTCGGGGCTATCGTCGCCTCCCTCGCCGCCATCCTTAAAGGCCGCTACACTAAAGAAGTGTTTGAAACCACCATCCGCGAGACCCTGAAAATCTCGGCGATGTTCATGTGGATCATCCTCGCCGCCCTCGCTTTCGGCGCAGTGTTTGATGGCGTCGGCGCGGTCAAAGCCATCGAGGCGTTTTTCCTTGATGACCTCGGCCTCGGCCCATGGGAAATCCTGCTCCTGATGCAGCTTTCCTTCCTCCTGATGGGCACCTTCCTTGATGACACCGCCATGCTCGTCATCGTCGCCCCACTTTACGTACCCCTCGTTGGCTCGCTTGGTTTTGACCTCATCTGGTATGGCGTGCTTTACACCATCACCTCACAAATCGCCTACATGACGCCGCCCTTCGGCTATAACCTCTTCCTGATGCGCGCCATGGCCCCGCCTGAAATCACGCTAAAAGATATCTATGTCTCGATCATCCCATTTGTGGGTGTGATGCTGCTGGCCCTCGCGCTCATCACCATCTTCCCCAATATCGCCCTTTGGCTGCCACACTACGTGTATGGCCCCTAATTAATAACCCCCGAGGGCCGGACAAACCGGCCCCCTTAACCAACAGAAGGAACTGAAACATGACGACGAACAGACGTAATTTTCTGATCAAAGGCGGCCTTGCTGGCGCGGCGACTCTCGCAGCCCCAGCCGTGCACGCCCAGAGCGTTATCAAGTGGCGCTTGCAAACATACGCTGGGCCAGCCTTGGCCGAGCATATTGTAAAACCTATGGTTGACGCGTTTAATAAAATCGCGGAAGGCCAGATGGAGATCGAGCTTTATACCGCTGACCAGCTAGTGCCTACCGGCGAGCTTTTCCGCGCTATGCAGCGCGGCACCATTGATATGGTGCAGTCAGATGACGACTCCATGGCCTCCCCAACCGAAGTTACTGTATTTGGCGGCTACTTCCCGTTTGGCTCACGCCAAAGCTTGGATGTGCCTGTGCTGTTTAACCAATACGGCCTCGGTGAAATCTGGGAAGAAGAATATGCCAAAGTTGGCGTGCAGTGGATCTCCGCTGGTTCATGGGACCCATGCCATTTTGCCACTAAAGAGCCGATTCACAGCTTGGATGACCTTTCAGGCAAGCGCGTGTTTACCTTCCCAACAGCTGGTCGTTTCATGGAGCAATTTGGCGTTGTGCCTGTATCGCTTCCTTGGGAAGACATCGAGGTGGCTGTGCAAACCGGCGAGCTTGACGGCATCGCTTGGTCTGGCATCACCGAGGACTATACCGTTGGCTGGTCAAAGGTTACCGATTACTTCCTGACCAACAACATTTCGGGCGCATGGGCTGGCTCTTTCTTTGCCAACCAAGAGCGTTGGAATGAAATTCCTGAGCACCTGCGTGAACTCCTGCGCGTCGTGACCGATTCGTCACATTACCGCCGCCAGTGGTGGTATTGGGGTGGAGAGGCCGACCTTCGGGTTAACGGCACCGATATGCAGTTGACTTCGATTCCTGACGAAGAGTGGAAAACCGTTTCAGACGCCGCTGTTGTATTCTGGGACGAAATCGCCGCAGAATCCGAGACCAAAGCCAAAGTTGTGCAGATCTTCAAAGACTATAATGAAGTGCTGAACAAAGCTGGCAAGCCTTACACCTAGGCGCTAATATACGTCGCGGGCGGTATGCCGCCCGCGACTCACCCCTTATTTTACGAGGCTCCCCATGGCTGGCAATCTATCCCTTGATGACCTGAAAAAATCCGTTGCAAGCGGCGAAATTGATACCGTGCTTCTGTGCATCGTAGATATGCAAGGCCGCCTGATGGGCAAGCGCTTTTTGGGCCACCACTTTGTAGATAGCGGCTATGCCGAAACCCATTGCTGCAATTACCTGCTGGCGACAGACCTAGAGATGGCCACGCCCGACGGCTTTGCCTCCACCAATTGGGAAAGCGGCTATGGTGATTACATCATGAAGCCCGACCTCGCCACCATGCGCGTTGTGCCGTGGCTTGAGGCCACAGCAATGGTGCTCTGTGATGTGCTAGACCACCACGAAAACCCCATCCCCCATTCCCCCCGCGCCATGCTGAAAAAGCAACTGGCCAAGCTTAAAACCATGGGGTTCGATTCGATTATGGCCACCGAGCTTGAGTTCTTTATCTTCGAGCAAAGCTTTGACGAAATCCGCAAATCCGGCTTTAAGGAGCTGAACCCGATCAGCGGTTATAATGAAGATTACCACATATTCCAGACCACCAAAGAAGAACACATCATGCGGCCAATCCGCAATCATCTTTACGCCGCCGGTATACCCGTTGAAGGCACTAAGGGTGAGGCAGAAGCCGGCCAAGAAGAGCTGAATATCAAGTATTCCGAGGCGCTGGACACCGCCGATAATCACACCATCGCCAAGCACGCAATCAAAGAAATCGCATGGGCGCAGGGCCATGCGGTTACGTTCTTGCCCAAGTGGGACCACACCAAGGTTGGCTCCTCCAGCCACGTGCACCAGTCCCTCTGGAAAGACGGCAAGCCCGCGTTTTTTGACGAGGCCGACGCCCTTGGCATGTCTGACCTGATGAAAAAATACATGGCGGGCATGCTGAAATATGCGCCCGATTACATGTATTTCCTCGCGCCTTATATAAACAGCTACAAGCGCTTCCAAAAAGGCACCTTCGCCCCCACCCGCGCCATCTGGTCGGTCGATAACCGCACCGCAGGCTTCCGCCTTTGTGCCGCTGGCAGTAAATCCGTGCGGGTAGAATGCCGCATTCCCGGCTCTGATATGAACCCCTATCTGGCCATGGCCGCCCAACTGGCGGCCGGCATTAAAGGCATCGAAGAAAACCTGACGCTTTCCGAGCCGACCGTAGGCGACGCCTACCAAGGTGACGGCGCCGAGATTCCGCAAAACCTGCAAGGTGCCATGGCCACGCTCAAAGGCTCCGCCATGCTGCGCGAGGCTTTTGGCGATGATGTAATCACCCACTACACCCGTGCGGCGGAGTGGGAACTGGAAGAATTTGACCGTGTGGTGACCGATTGGGAAATCGCACGCGGCTTTGAACGGGCGTAAATAAATAAACACACACAAACACACACAATTGACAATATCGTGTTATTAGTGCATATAGGGTTTATCTCAACCCTAAAAGGACGAAGCAATGAGCAAATATGCACCTCTGACAAACCACCTTGGCCTCCAGCATAGCAATTTTGTCGCCATGACTTTTGCAGAAATTGAGCATCAGCTTGGCTTCCACCTTCCCGCTTCATCGCGCAAACATCGCGCTTGGTGGAGCAACAATCCTACAAACAATGTCATGACAAAAGCGTGGCTGGCAGCAGGGTATGAAACGGCTCAGGTAGATATTGAAAGCGAGAAGCTGATGTTTATCAAGAATAATAGTGAGGAACCGCCAATGGCAGCCCCCCTTTCTGGCTCGACCGACCATCCGATGTTTGGCTGCTTAAAAGGCATGATCACCATCCCCGATGATCTGGACCTCACCGAGCCAGCCGGCCCGGGTTGGGGCGAAATAGCTTATGGGGAAGATAAATGACCGCCCCGCTTTTACTAGACACATGTGCCGTTATTTGGATTTCCAGCGGCCAACCTGTCCAGCAAGCTGCACGGGATGCCATGCGTGACGCGCTCGCCAATCGCGCACCCGTATATCTGTCACCCATCACCGCGTGGGAACTAGGCTTGCTAATGTCGCGCGGAAGGCTGCCCGCCAGCATTAACGAACGGGCCATGCTGGCGCGCCTCACCGCGCTGCCCGGTGTGGCTTATGCCAACATGTCTCCCAACATCCTAATTGATTCATCTTACCTCCCCGGCCCCATTCACAAAGACCCCGCCGACAGAATAATCATTGCCACCGCACGTGCGGAAGGGCTGACCATTATAACCCGGGATCAGAAGATCCTCGATTATGCAAAGCAAGGGCATGTCAACGCCCTCAAATGTTAAAGGAACGAATATGACTACGATCAAGTGTATCTCACCGATCGACGGTTCGGTTTATGCCGAGCGCGAATCGGTTAGCTTGGAGGCCGCGGTTTCGGCTGTGGCCAAGGCCCGCACCGCGCAAAAGGCATGGGCCAAGCGCCCGCTGGCCGAGCGCATCGAGATGGTGCAAGCCGGTGTTGCTGAAATCGGCAAAATGAATGACGAAATTGTGCTGGAGCTGGCCCATATGATGGGCCGCCCCGTGCGCTATGGCGGCGAGTTTGGTGGCGTGGAAGAGCGTGCCTCTGGCATGGCGGCGATTGCCGAGGCCGCCTTGGCCCCGCATATCGTTGAGGACAGTGGCGATTTTGAGCGCCGCATCATGCGCGAAGCTCACGGCGTAGTGCTGGTGATCGCCCCGTGGAACTACCCATACCTCACAGCCATTAACACGGTTTCGCCCGCCCTGATCGCGGGCAATGCGGTGATGCTAAAGCACGCCAGCCAAACCCTGCTTGCGGGCGAGCGCATGGTTGAGGCTTTCGAGAAAGCAGGCATCCCTGCCGACCTGTTCCAAAACATCTTCCTTGATCACAGCACCACCTCGGCGCTGATCGCGGGCAACAATGTTGATTTCGTTAACTTCACCGGCTCTGTCGGCGGCGGCCAAGAAATGGAGCGCGCCGCGGCGGGCACATTTACCGGCGTAGGCACCGAGCTCGGCGGCAAAGACCCCGGTTATGTGATGAATGACGCGGATGTGGATGCCGCCGTCGATACCCTCATAGATGCCGCCATGTTTAACTCCGGCCAGTGCTGCTGTGGCATCGAGCGGATTTATGTGATCGATTCGCTTTATGACGAATTCGTCGCCAAGGCGGTGAAAATCGTCGAGGGCTACAAGCTCGGCAGCCCGCTGGACGAGGCAACAACCATTGGCCCGATGGCCAACATCCGCTTTGCCGACGAAGTGCGGGCGCAAACTGCCGAGGCCCTCGCAGATGGCGCGGTGGCGATGATCGACCCAAGCCTCTTCCCCGAGGATGACGGCGGCACTTACCTAATGCCGCAAATCCTCACCAACGTAACCAACGAAATGCGCGTCATGCAAGACGAGAGCTTCGGCCCCGTTGTCGGCATCATGAAGGTCTCAAGCGACGCCGAAGCCATCAAACTGATGAACGACTCAGAGTTCGGCCTCACCTGCTCGCTCTGGACAGCCGACACCGAGCGCGCCGCCGAAATTGGCAGCCAGCTCGAAACCGGCACTGTATTTATGAACCGCGCCGACTACCTAGACCCCGGCCTCTGCTGGACTGGCTGTAAAAACACCGGCCGTGGCGGCGCGCTCTCGGTCATCGGCTTCCAAAACCTGACCCGTCCAAAATCCTACCACTTCAAGAAAGTCACATCATGAATCTCGTTGGAAACTGGGGCTACCCCACCCCGATCAAGTTTGGCGCTGGCCGGATCAAAGAGCTGGCCGAGGCCTGCAAATCCGTCGGCATGAAAAACCCTTTGCTGGTAACAGACAAGGGCCTCGCCAACCTGCCGATCACGCAAAACGCGCTTGATATCATGGACGACGCCGGCCTAGGCCGCGCGATGTTCTCGGAAGTGGACCCGAACCCGAACGAGATAAACCTCGCGGACGGCGTAAAGGCCTACAACGATGGCGGCCATGACGGCGTTATCGCTTTTGGCGGCGGCTCCGGCCTAGATCTCGGCAAAATGGTCGCCTTCATGGCTGGCCAAACCCGCCCGATTTGGGATTTTGAAGACGTTGGCGACTGGTGGACCCGCGCAGATGCGGACGCCATCGCCCCAATCATCGCCGTGCCAACCACCGCTGGCACCGGCTCCGAAGTGGGCCGCGCCTCGGTGATCACCGACAGCGTAACCCACGTGAAAAAAATCATCTTCCACCCCAAAGTGCTGCCCGCGATCGTCATCGCCGACCCAGAGCTAACGGTTGGTATGCCAAAATTCATCACGGCTGGCACCGGCATGGACGCCTTCGCCCACTGCCTAGAGGCCTATTCCTCACCGCATTACCACCCGATGTCCCAAGGCATCGCGGTTGAAGGCATGCGCCTTGTGAAGGACAACCTGCCCCGCGTTTATGCCGACCCAACGGACCTTGAAGCCCGCGCCCACATGCTGAGCGCTGCCATGATGGGGGCCACCGCCTTCCAAAAAGGCCTCGGCGCTGTGCACGCGCTTTCCCACCCGATCGGCGCGGTTTACGGCACCCATCACGGCACCACCAATGCCGTCGTCATCCCCCCCGTGCTGGATTATAACCGCGCTGCCATTGAGGATCGCTTCGAGGCCCTCAACGGCTACCTTGGCCTAACAGGCGGCTTCGATGGCTTCCGCGCCTACGTGGTGGAGCTGAATGACAGCCTGAGCATCCCGAAAAACCTGACGGAAATGGGCGTAGAAGCCAGCCGGATTGATGAGCTAACGGCCATGGCCCTCAAAGACCCCTCCACCGGCGGCAACCCTATCGAGATGACGTTCGAGAACACCAAGGCCCTGTTTGAAGCCTGTATGTAACTGGCGTTGGCCCTGCTGAAAGGCGGGGCCGAAACCTTCAGCGCAAGCAATCTCCTAATGGGATGCATTGCGCCAATTCTTCAAATTCGTCTGGCGATTTTGTTTGCGGCGCACGAACGCCACAGTTACTGGTAGTATAACTCCAGCCGCTAGAGAGTTTCCTGAGAATTGAATAAAACGGCCAAGTTGGAACAAACTCTGCGCCGGCCTCACCCACGGTCAAGTCTACAAAAATAGGCGCATCCTCAAATATCTCCCAGCCATCCGCCATCAAAACCTTGCCCGAAAATACAAACTCAGAGTAATATGTAATATTGAGAATATAGCTGGGGATCGTTTCCATTTCATAATACCCACTTTCGGGTATTGGGTAGTTTTCACTGTTTTGAATTTCAATGCTTTCGTGGAGGAGCGGTCGATCAGATGTCCGAGAAATCTGGCCGTAAGCAACAAAATAATTCTCGCCACTTGGGCTACCAATCTCCCAAATAATATTTTTCGCTAAAGGATATTGGCGTGGAAACTCTGGATTCTCCAATTCGGCGTGAATTATCGAACATATCGCAGATGCAGAGCTTACCCAGCCAAAAACTATCAACGCAACCAAAACGAAAATTCTCATATCTACCTCCTACAGGCACCATACTACCTGCGCACGACATTTTCCACACCCATCCACCTGATCGCGCCTCACCCTTGACAACCACGCCCAAAACCTATGTATCGGGCGTTGATAAATGCGTGCCAGCGGGCGCGCCCTTCCCTGTTTCAAGGACACACCAAAATGCACGCTTTTCGTTCCCACAAATGTAACGCCCTTTCCAAAGCCAACGTAGGCGAAACCGTTCGTCTTTCCGGCTGGGTCCACCGCGTGCGAGACCACGGCGGCGTGTTGTTCATTGACCTGCGGGACCATTACGGCATTACGCAAGTGCTGGCCGACAGTGACAGCGCCGTGTTTAGCGCCCTCGAAAAAGTGCGCTCCGAGTGGGTTATCCGGATTGACGGCAAGGTTAAAGCCCGTGGTGAAGGCCTGAACAACCCCAACATCCCCACCGGCGAGATCGAGATTTATATCGACGATATGGAGGTGCTCGGCGCCTCTGAAGAGCTGCCTTTGCAGGTGTTTGGCGAGCCGGATTTCCCTGAGGAAACCCGCCTGAAATACCGCTTTCTGGACCTGCGCCGTGAGGGCATGCACAACCGTATGATGCTGCGTTCCAACGTGGTGAGCAGCATTCGTAAGCGCATGGCTGATAAGGATTTTAACGAGTTCCAAACGCCTATCATCACCGCCAGTTCGCCCGAAGGCGCGCGGGATTTTCTGGTGCCATCGCGCCAGCACCCCGGCAAGTTTTATGCCCTGCCGCAAGCGCCGCAGCAGTTTAAACAAATGATGATGGTTGCTGGCTTTGATAAATACTTCCAAATCGCGCCGTGTTTTCGTGATGAAGACCCCCGCGCCGACCGCTCCCCGACCGACTTTTACCAGCTCGACATGGAGATGAGTTTTGTAACCCAACAAGACATTTTTGACACCATAGAGCCAGTTTTGCTTGGCCTGTTTGAGGAATTCGGCGGCGACCGCACGGTCAACCGCACCATCCCGCAGATCTCTTATAAAGACGCGGCGCTGTGGTATGGCTCTGATAAGCCAGACCTGCGCAACCCGATTAAAATGCAAGTCGTGTCCGAGCATTTCGCTGGCTCCGGCTTCAAGATTTTCGCCAGCCTGCTAGAACAGGACGGCACCCAAGTTCGGGCGATTCCGGCCCCTACGGGCGGCAGCCGCAAGTTCTGTGACCGGATGAACAAGTTCGCCCAGCAAGAGGGCCTGCCGGGCATGGGCTATATTTTCTGGCGTGAAAAAACTGCTGATGCCGTAGCGCAAGAGCTTGGCATCAAGGTGAAAGAAGCGCAGGCGATGCTGAAGTCTGGCGAAGTGGAGGGCGGCATGGAAGCCGCTGGCCCGCTGGCCAAAAACATCGGCGTTGAGCGCACAGAGGCGATTCGCCAGCAGCTCGGCCTCGGTCTTGGTGATGCGGCGTTCTTCCTTGGCGGTAAGCCAAAATCCTTTGAAGGGGTTGCTGGCCGCGCGCGGAATATCATCGGCAAAGAGCTAGGCCTGACGGATGAAAGCAAGTTTGAATTCGCTTGGGTTGTGGATTTCCCGATCTTTGAAAAAGACGAAGAGACTGGCAAAATCGACTTTGAACACAACCCGTTTTCAATGCCCCAAGGCGGCATGGAAGCCCTTCAGG
>WTAL01000107.1 GCA_013139635.1 Paracoccaceae bacterium | reverse complement strand
TTTGGCCAAAGCCACGCTCAAGCGGCTTTTTTAGAGGCCTTCAACGGCGGGCGCATGCACCACGCATGGCTCATTTCCGGCCCTAAAGGCGTAGGCAAAGCCACGCTGGCTTGGCAAATCGCAAGGTTCCTGCTGACCCAAGAAGGCGAAAACCTGTTTGGCCCACCGGGAGACCTCGCGGTGGACCCAAACTCGCCCGTTATCGCCCATATGGCCGCCTTGGCCGAGCCGCGCCTGCTGCTCTGTCGCCGCCCGTATGACCTAAAAACCAAGCGCCTAAAAACGGCCATTACCATTGACGAAGTCCGCAAGCTTAAGGGGTTTTTCAACCTCTCCGCGGCTGATGGCGGCTGGCGTGTGGCCATTATTGATGCCGCTGACGAGCTCAATACATCCGCCGCCAATGGCCTGCTCAAAATCCTTGAGGAACCCCCCGAAAAGGTGGTTATTCTGCTGATCGCCCACCAACCCTCCAAGCTCCTGCCCACCATCCGCTCACGTTGCCGCAGCCTGCGCTGCGATACTTTGGGCGAGGCTGATATGGGCAAAGTGCTGGCACAGGTCGGCCAAACCGACAGTATGTCACCAGCGCTAGCGACGCTGTCTGGCGGGGCCCCCGGCCAAGCCATTCGGCTGCTGGCCAATGATGGCCTCAGGCTTTACGGCAAAATCATCGGCCTGATCGACACAGCACCCGGGCTAGACCGTGGCCTTGCGCTGGCGCTGGCTGATAAATGCGCCGCCCGTGGCAATGAAAGCATTTACGCGCTGATGATTGAGCTAATCACGCTGGCCTTGGTGCGCCTCGCCCGCCACGGTGCGGGCATGCCCATGGTTGAAGCAGCGCAAGGCGAGCTGGCACTGGCCGCAAAGCTCTCTAATAATGCCCATCAATCCCGCATCTGGGCCAATCTCCAGCAAGAAATCTCTGCCAAAACCAGCCATGCCCGCGCTGTAAACCTTGACCCGGCGCAAGTGATCCTTGATACGTTTATGCAGATAGACAAAGCCGCAAGGCGCGTAAGCTAAAGGCCCGATATGCCCCGTATTGTAGACAGCCACTGCCACCTCGATTTCCCCGATTTTGACGATGATCTTGATCAGGTGATCGCCAACGCACAGGCTGCGGGCGTGGAGCGGATGGTGACGATCTGCACCAAGCTGAGCGCGCTCGACAAAGTGCGCGGTATTGCCGAAGCCTATGCGCCCGTATTTTTCGCCGCTGGCACCCACCCAATGAGCGCAGCCTCCGAACCGATGGTCTCGGTAGAGGAATTGCTGGCCGTGACCCAGCACCCCAAAATGGTGGGCATCGGTGAAACAGGGCTGGATTATTATTACACCTCCGAAAGCGCCGAGGCGCAAAAACAATCCCTCGCGATCCATATTGAAGCCGCGCGGCAAACCCAGCTGCCGCTGATCATCCATTCCCGCGCTGCGGATGACGACATGACCGATATCCTGCAAACCGAAATGGCCAATGGCGCGTTTCCACTGGTTATGCACTGCTTTTCCTCCGGCCCCGCGCTAGCCAAAACGGCGCTTGAGCTGGGCGGCTATCTTTCGATGTCCGGCGTCGCGACATTTAAGAAAGCGCAAGAGGTGCGCGATATTTTTGCGACGGCACCCGTCGAGCGCATTTTGGTCGAAACTGACGCGCCCTATCTCGCCCCGCCGCCCCATCGTGGCCGCCGAAATGAGCCGGCTTATACCGCGCACACCGCCCAAGTGGGCGCTGATGTGTTTGGCATGGAGCTAGACGATTTCGCCGCCCAAACCACCGATAACTTCGACCGCCTGTTCAAAAAAGCCGCCGCGTGGAGGCCCGCATGAGCGACACCTATCGCTATACCATTCTCGGCTGCGGCTCCTCGGCGGGCGTGCCGCGCATCGGCAATGACTGGGGGGCGTGCGACCCGCAAAACCCCAAAAACCGCCGCCGCCGCTGCGCGATGCTGGTCGAGCGGATCGGCCCAAATGGCACCACCCGCGCGCTGATAGATACCGGCCCCGACCTGCGCGAGCAGCTGCTCTCTGCCGAGGTTTCCCAGCTCGACGGTGTGGCCTACACCCACTCCCATGCCGACCATGTGCACGGTGTAGATGACCTTCGCGTGGTGGTTTATAACCTCAAAACCCGCCTCAAGGTTTATGCCGACGGGGCCACCGCCAACGCCCTGATCGCGCGGTTTGGCTATGTGTTTGTGCAGCCCGCAGGCAGCGCCTACCCCCCCATTCTGGACCTGCTCAATATCGACGGCCCCGTCAGCATTTCGGGCGCGGGCGGCGATATTGTGCTAGAGCCGTTCACCGTTAAACATGGGCGGATAGACTCGCTTGGCTTCCGCATTGGCGGGCTGGCCTATCTGCCGGATGTATCTGAAATGTATGACAAAAGCTGGGAGGCCGTGCAGGGCCTCGATATTTGGGTGCTCGACGCGCTCCGCCGTGAGCCGCACCCGACCCACGCCCATTTGGCGCGATCACTTGAGTGGATTGAGCGCGCTGCCCCTAAGCACGCCGTGCTCACCAACATGCATATTGACCTTGATTACGAGGCCGTAAAGGCCGAAACGCCCGCCAACGTAACCCCGGCATTTGATGGCATGGTGCTGAGCCTCCCCGCATGATCGCGCAAATATTTGACATCATCGCGCCGGTGTTTCTGCTTATTGCCGCAGGGGCCACAGCGGCCAAGCTTGGCTGGCTTTCTGAAAGCGCCATTGACGGGATGATGGCTTTCGCGATGAAATTCGCCGCCCCCAGCCTGCTTTTCCTCAGCGTTAGCCGCCTAGATATCTCGACCGCCTTCCAATGGCCGCTGATGGCCTCATTTTACATCGCCGCCACCGCAAGCTTTTTCCTCGCCCTGCTGCTCGCCCGCATGGTTTTCAAGCGCCGCCCGGGTGAGGCTGTGGCCGTGGCCTTTGGCGCGCTGTTCTCCAATTCCCTGATCCTTGGTTTCCCAATTTCAGAGCGAGCCTACGGGCTGGACGCCCTAGCCACCAACGTGGCCCTTGTTTCTATCCACGCGCCATTTTGCTACTTGCTAGGCATTACCGCGATGGAGCTATCACGCGCCGATAAACAGGCTTTTCACAAAACGGCCCAAACCATAATGATCATGATGTTTAAAAACCCGTTGATGATCGGCATCGGGCTTGGCTTTGCGGTTAATTTCAGCGGTGCCACCTTGCCCACCCCTGCGCTTTCAGCTGTTGAGATGCTTGCCCAAACCACGCTCCCCGTCGCGCTATTCGGCGTGGGCGGCGTGCTTGTGCGCTATTCTTTCGGGGCCTCGATGCCGCAAGCTTTTATGGTCAGCACGCTTTCGCTTTTGGTGCATCCACTGCTGGTGTACCTGCTGGCCACACGGGTGTTTTTGCTAGAGCCACAAGTGATGCGCAACGCCGTGCTCACCGCCGCCATGGCCCCCGGCGCCAATGCCTTTTTGTTTGCCACAATGTATAATCGCGGCAAAGGCGTGGCGGCCAGTGCGATACTGTTGGCCACCAGCGCCTCGATTTTTACCGTGGCTGGCTGGATATGGTTTATGGGATGAGCGCCGAATAAAATGGTGATCCCGGCGGGATTCGAACCTGCAACCTGCCCCTTAGGAGGGGGCTGCTCTATCCAGTTGAGCCACGGGACCACGCGGGCTTTTTGGCGCATCTAAGCGCAGATTGCAATGTGGTTTTCAGGAGGTGAGTAGAGGGGGCTGGCAGATGGCCCACAGCTCATCGAGCCTATTATCACCGGGCCGCACCCGTGCGCCTGCGTCTGTGGTGCCGTCACTCCCGATCCAGACATAATCTATCCAGAACCCGAATTCATCATAGGTCGTGCAATCGCGCTCCCAAAACGCCCAGGACTCACCATCCTTGAAGTATTCGACCGACACCCAAACGCCATTTTCAACGTATGTTTTCGTCTTCATCTCGAAAGTATCATCCGGATGGTGCCATATGTGATAGCAGGTGCCCTCCGAGGGTGCGCAATCGTGTGGTGTAAAACGGGTTTCGGTCCCCGTTTGCCCCCATGCCGTCGTTTGGCTTTGGGCGTTCACCCACACCCTCACGGTATCGGTGCTGCCATCAGTATAAATGGCCGATTCTTCGAATAAAAACCGGTCACCCTCCCGCCGGATAAACCGCATAGTAACCTGTGACTCGCTCCCTTGTGATACAAAGGAAAAATTGCTGGGGATGTTGCGAAGATCAACCTTCTGCGCCATGGCAGGCGATGTAAATACCAAGAATGTAAGGAGAAATTTAAGCAAGCTGGTCCTCTGAATTAAGTGGAGGTTTCTGTTGCCAGGCACCTCCGAGCCCCGCCATACTACGCTAATAGCATGGAGTTAGGTTTCAGTATTTCGCACAGCTTACGCTGCGAGAGCCACTGGAGCACGATTGTCATTTGCAATTGTACATTTTACGCCGATACGGTGGCAGTCCGCCGAGTAAAAGCTAACATCTTTGAACGTCCGTCGATCCTATTTCGACCCCATGATCCCTCAAATGAAGGGATATTTGGTGGAGTCGCCGGGTACCGCCCCCGGGTCCGATCCGTCTATTACATGCGCGTTTATCACCATATTCCCCGAAGAGACGCTTTATATATAGGGGCTTTAGGGGCGTTTGAAAAGGGGGGTTAGGTATTTGGCTGCGCATTTTGGCAGGCTGCTGTTACGCGGGCCAGCATCTCGCGGGAGCGCCCAACATTGGGGCCAGAGGTAATGCGCATCCAGAATGGGGTGTCGGTATCGCTATAAATTATATAAAGCGCCTGAATAATGGAATCCTGATCATAGATACCACAGGCATAGCTGGTGTAAGGCACTTGGTCGCTTATATTTGATTCCCCGATATGAATCCAAATCCCAGATTGAAAATATGCAGTGCTGAAGGTGTTGCCGTGGGGCTTCCCGTTTCGCAGTATCTGTGATTCACAGCGCCCCTCAAGAAATGAGCAATCATGGGGCTGGTAGGCATCGGTGTTTCCATTGCTGGCGTGCCACACCAACCGGCCTTGCTGGTTGGTGCCATAAATGGAGTCAGTTTCGTGGCCATCTGCGGTAAGGTTGGTGACCTTAAAACGGTAATCTTGTCCGTCGAACCCGAGGCTTATACCCTTGTATAGGCCTTGGCTGCTCTCCCATGAATAGGTCGCACCAACAGCAAGTTGGGAGCGGCCATACTGCGGCGCGGGCTGGGCGGCGGCCTGAAAGACCAAGCCAAGTAGCATACAAAGGGCGAGGGTGAGGCGTGAGAAAAGCATGCTTGAGACTAGCGCGCGTGTGCGCAAAAGTAAATCATATCGTGCAGGAGCCTTTGGGGCTCGGCGCAGGTTTGGGTGATTTTGGGCCGCGAATCGCCAAGACAGTAAAATTTGACAATATTCGAATGGGTTTCAAGACCCACCCCAGAAGCTCAAAGAACGCTTTTGAGCGTTCATCATGGGCCGCTTGGGTTGCTTCGTGCATAGTTGTAGGGTATTTCATAAGAATTCCTTTCTGGTTTGGCTTTATATATGGCGGCCCTCCGCGCCGCTGACAAACGAGAACCTTTTCAACTTCAGACAAGAATTACTTATCTATGCCCAATCTCCCGCCCCTAACCGCCCTCCGCGCTTTTGAAGCCGCCGCCCGCCATATGAGCTTCGCCAAGGCGGCGGTTGAGCTTTCGGTCACGCCGGCTGCGCTCAGCTTTCAGATCAAATCTTTAGAGGCCCATCTGGGCGAGCCGGTTTTTAGGCGGCTAAACCGCGCGGTGGAGCTCACAAAAGCGGGGCGGGATTTGCAGCCTTTGGTGGCACAAGGGTTTTCGATTCTCACCGAGGCATGGGCGGGCGCGCGACGGCGGCAAAACCAGTCGGTTTTGACCGTAACCGCAGGCCCGGGCTTTACAGCAAAGTGGCTGGCCCCGCGGATTTACGATTTTGCCGAGGCCCACCCCGAAACCGAGCTACGGTTGGTGGCCGCGATGAACCTGCTGGGTTTTGAGCGCGACGACATAGACATCGCCATCCGCTTTGGGCTGGGCACAGATGAAGGGCTGGTCTCAACGCCCTTCCCGCAGGAATGGGCCACGCCGGTGATGACGCCAGCGCTGGCTGCCAAAATCAGCTCGCCGGAAGAACTGCGCAAACATGTGCTCATCCACGATGACAGCACGCTTTTTTTGGGCGGCTCCCTAGGCTGGGCGCGCTGGTTTGAGGCCGCAGGGCTAGGCGCACCACCACAAGGTGGCCCGCGTTTTTCTGGCACCGATCACGCGCTTGACATGGCCTTGGAGGGGCGCGGCGTGACCATGGGGCGAGTCTCAATTACTGAGCGCTTGCTGCAAAATGGCCAACTGGTGGCCCCCTTCCCGCTG
>WTAL01000118.1 GCA_013139635.1 Paracoccaceae bacterium | reverse complement strand
TTCTTTAAGTTTAGATTTAAGCTCGCCTTGGAACTCATTGAATTCAGACAAGAACCCTTGCAGTGCAGCCTTCACTTCCACAGCCGGGCCTTGCGCCTTGGTTTCGGTTTTACCCATTGGTTTTCCTTTAAGTTAGGCTGACCTAGGTCAGCATGTCTCTGGCAGCCCGAAAGGTCTCCGCCAGATTTTGCGCCAACGCCTCTTCATCTGAAGAAGGCTGCACACGCGCCTCTTGAAGCATCGGGAACGTCACCAGTGACACCTCCCAAAGCTCAATCTCATGCAGCAAGCGGCCCTTCTGGGCCTTCTCACTGCGCTTGGTGCGGTAGCCAATCGACAGCCCGTCAATCGCCCCCGCTTCCAGCAATACCTGCGCCTCAAAGCCAGCTTGAACCTCGGTCAGCAATCGCCCCGAAACCCGCAGCCCCTTGGCGTCTTCCACAATTTCGTCCCAAACCCCAATCGGCTTGGTCGCATCGTGCTGCCACAGCATTTTCACCTTGCCGCCCTTGGACGCGAGCTTTTTCAAGCACGCCTTATAGGCCCCCGGCTGCACCACATCGCCGCCTTGGTCCGCCGCGCCAAACAAGCTGGCATAGCCGCTGATTTCAGCGCCATTCACCGCCGCTTCCTCCAGCGCACAAAATTTGGTTTCATAGGCAGGGCCTATGAAAGGAGAATAATTCATCTCAATCCCTTTCAATTTTCGAAATCCGTAGGGTGGGTGCTCGCACCCACCACTCAACGCTGCAAAAACGCAACAGCCACATTTGCCAAAAACAAACTCGCCGCACCATAAACCGCCAGCCACATCCGCTTTTCCAGCCGCTCCAGCATGGTCTCAATCCCGTTCAGCCGCCGCTCAAGCCCCCTCCAGCGCTCGTCTGTCACCCGCTCATGCGCCTCAATCCGCGCCTGCGCCGCATCAAAAGGCTCATACAAATACCGAGACCCGCCCGTCTTGCGCTCACTCATCGGCGCTCAAAGGAAGCCCAAGCATCGCCCGCTTTTCCGCATCGGTCAAAAACCCAGCATTCGCCACCCGCCGCCATTGAGACTCCCGCTCAACACTCAACGCCGGCACGCTATCAAGGTCCGCCTTCAAGCTCAGCACCTCGCCATAATAGTCCGAAAGCCAGTTCCCCAGCGCCCCGCAAACCTTGCCCACCAAAGGCAAAACCGTCTGCCGATAAAACGCCCGATTAGCCTCCGCATAATTCGCATACGCCGCATCCCCGGGCAGCCCCAGCAGCATCGGCGGCACCCCAAACGCCAGCGCAATCTCCCGCGCCGCGCTATCCTTGGTTTTCTGAAACTCCATATCCGACGGGCTAAACCCCATCGGTTTCCAGTCCAAACCGCCCTCAAGCAGCATTGGCCGGCCCGCATTGCGCGCCCCCTGATGATGGCTCTCCATCTCATCCACCAGCCGCTCATATTGGTCCTGCGCCATACTCCCAGCGCCGTCAGCCCCCTTATAAACAATCGCGCCCGAAGGCCGCGCCGCATTGTCTAAAAGCGCCTTACTCCAAGCACTTGCAGAGTTATGTACATCCATCGCCTTCTGCGCCGCCGCCATTGGCGAAAGCCCATAATGATCATCCGCAGGGTGAAACAATTTCACATGCAAAACCGGCTTCGCCTCGCCCCGCATATCAAACCGGTGCTTCTTGCCCCCCACAGCATATTCATACGCCACCGGCCAGCCGTCATTCCCCGGCACCACCCGCATCCGGTCAGACCGCAGCACAAACAGCTCCTGCGGCAAGCCCGCTTCATCAAGCCCCGCCGCCTCAAGATAACCATCGCCCGAAAGCAACATCTGCCCAAACAGCGCCTCAAGCAAATCCGCCCGCCCCTGCGCCCCATTTGGCCGCGAAAGCAACCCAAGCAGAGGGTGCGCCTCATAGCGCCGCTCAGCGTCACTCAGCACCAGCCCCACAGCCGCCGCCGCCTCGGCAATCATCTTCACACAGCGAAACCCCACGGGGTTCCCCACAAACCCGTTTCGCGTCAAGCTGGCCGTATCCTGCCCCGTCCAAGCCACACGCCCCGCGCCCTGAAAAGCCACAACCCCGGCCGCCGCGCTAGACTTCTTCTCACTCGCGCCCTTAGACGCCTTAAAAATCTGCAAAACCATAAAGTTATGCTCCCATCTTATTGCAAAACATCACCGCATAACTGACCTCACTAAACCAGTTTAGTGAGGTCAGTTATGCGCTCGAAATCCGTAGGGTGAACGCTCGCACCCACCACCTAAAGCGCCCGCACCCGAGGCGCCAAAAACGCCCCCGCCGGGTCAATCATCAAATCCGTTATCGCCCATACAAGCGCGTCCACGCGGTCAGGGCTGCCACTGCCCTTAAACCCTTCGCCCGTCATCAAGCACATCTGGTCCTCAAGCTTATCCAGCCCCTCCAAATGCGCCACGCGCCCCTGCTCATAAAGTGCTGCGACCGGCTCGGCCCGTGCGATCTTCCCGCGCGATGCCCGCACTGCCCTATAAGAAACCATCGGGTCTATCTGCCTAATCAAGCTCTCCACCAGCTCGCCCCCTTGGTTCACCTCGGCCACCAAACGGTCCGCCTCAAAATCCTTAAAAACCTCCAGGGCCCTACTCGCCCAAGCCTGCGGCGAAGCCCCCTGCACGCTCGCATCCTTCAGCACCACAGCCCGCCATTCAGTCGGCGGCCCCTCAGCCACCACGCCAACCACAACAATCCCGCAAAGGTCAGCCTTCGCCCCACTCGTCACCGGCGGGTCCACTGCCACCACGATCCGGCTAAAGCCCTCAGCAACTCCGCGCCTAAAATCCTCATGCCGCCACAAAGCGCCCTCTTCCGCCGTCAAAAGCTCCCCCTCAAGCTCCTGCCGCCCCAGCCGCGTCCCCTTATATTTCGCCGTTACATACGTCAAAAACGAAGCCGCCAAATTCGCACTATTCACTGACGTCGCCGCTGAAGTCTTCACCGTCGCCGCCTCCGCTAAAATCTCCTTAAGCAGCTCGTTATTCCGCGGCGTCGTAGTTACTACCTGCCGCGGGGCGTCCCCAAGCCGCAAAGCAAACTGCAGCATGTCCCACGCCTCACGCCCCTTTTTCCACTTCGCCAACTCGTCCACCCAAGCCCCGTCAAATTGCGGTCCCCTAAGCCGCTCAGGGTCAAACGCCGAATAAAGCTCCGCCACCGCCCCGTTGGGCCAAACCAGCCGCTTTCGCGTCGCCTCATATACCGGCCGCCTATCCGGCGGCGAGCACGCCAATATCCCGCTTTCCCCAAAAACCATAACCTCACGACATTGCTCAATCGTCTCGCCCACCAGCGCTATCCGGCGGCAAAGCCCCTTATCCAAAGGCCCCGACCCTTCAACCTGAGCGCGAACCCATTCAGCCCCTGCCCGAGTCTTCCCAGCCCCGCGCCCGCCCAAAATCACCCACGTGGTCCAGTCGCCCTCCGGCGGCAACTGGTGCCCCTCCAAGGCCCAGAACTCAAAGAGCCAAGGCAGAGACACCAGCGCGTTTTCACTCAAGCCGTCAAGCGCTCCCGTCAGCGCTTCCGGCCCCAGCCCGCTTAAGTAGTCGATCACAGATCTCGCGTCTTGCCGCGTCAAGGTCGAGCGCGGTTGCCCCGCCGCCCGTCTGCTTTTCACGTTTTCCAAGCGCCAACTCCATATCAACAATCTGTTGTAAGGTTTTGAAATGCCCGCTTATTTGCTTCTGGACAGCCGTCGGGTCCTCTTCACCCAGCCCGCCTTCCAGTCGCTCTACAAGCATCTGCAAACCCCGCGCCAACCGTTTGTAAACAAACCGTGCCGAGCGCAGTGTATCCTTGCTGGGCTTCCCAGCGTTGGACGATTTCAATGTCATGTGTTAAGCCTTCACCTGCCTCCGTATGGGGGCAGAAACGAAAAGAGCGGCCCACCCCTCGGTAGTCCGCTCGCCCATTTCTTCCAGCTTGCTTAGAGTTATACCCAACACCGTTCGCAAAGTCAAGCTATTTGCACGCTAGAGCTGCGTTCGCCGCGCAACACCTCGCGTCAACGAATTGCTAAACCCTTGAACTAAAGCCTAATTTCCGGCTGCCCGCCATTTTGCCACGTTGGCGTTATGCTCAGACAGTGTCGCCGCAAAAGCATGCCCCCCCGTGCCATCGGCAACAAAAAAGATAAAATCCGTCGCCTCCGGATTCGCCGCCGCTTCAAGCGCGTCTTTACCCGGGTTCGCAATCGCCGTCACCGGCAGCCCGTTAATCACATAGGTATTATAGGGCGTGTCGGCCCGAAGTTCCGAAACCCGCAGCCCCCGCCCCAAAATTTCTTTGCCCAGCGTAATGCCATAAATCACCGAAGGGTCTGTTTGCAGCCGAATCCCCTGCCGCAGCCGGTTCACAAAAACCCCAGCCACTAGCCCGCGCTCTTCCGCAATGCCGGTTTCCTTCTCAATGATAGACGCCAAAATCAGCAAATCCTCCGGCGAGTCTATCGGCAAATCCGTTGCCCGCGTGGCCCAAGCCGCCGCCAGCTGCTCTTCCTGCTTGGCCACCATAGCGGCCATCAGCGCCCCACGGTCACTGCCCGCTGCCACCGCATAACTATCCGGCGCCAGCATGCCCTCTTGTGGCAGAACGCCAACCTCACCGCTTAAAAACTCCGCCTGCTTCAGCGCCTCGGCCACCAGCCACACGGTTGCGCCCTCAGCCATCGTTACCCGATATTCCGTCGCAGAGTCTTGCCGCAAACGGTTGTAATCGCTCGGAAGCTCCCCGCTTCCCAGTATAAAACTTTTAGTTATTGCCATTCGTTCGGTAGTCGGGTCCACCTCGCGCATTTGTAAATCACTCTTCGAAACACCTACACGCAGCACAATCTCACTGCCACAGGTTGCCGCCCCACTCTGTGTAAGCTCATCGGTAATTTCCGCCATCGAGGCGCCTTCCCGGATTATAAATCTTCCAGCCTTAAGGTCTCCTGATTTCCCGCTATTGCGCACCCCAATCCGGAAAATCCACGGCGTTTCAATCGCACCCGCATCTAGCAAATCATCGCTCACGTCGCTAAAATTCGATCCACTCGGCACCGTAAAGCATATCGCCTTCGCCAGTGGTCCCAGGGCCGAAAACTGCGTTTTGCCCCAGCCCAAAACCGCGCCAAAGCCAATCAGCCCGACGATCAAAAACATCAGTGCATTTGAAACCAGAGCCTTGCGCATTTAGCTGTCCAACTTCTTGAAAACAACCGAAGCATTGGTGCCGCCAAAGCCAAACGAGTTGCTCAAGGCCACGTCAATCTTCCGCTTCACCGCTTTATTAGGCGCAAGATCCAGCCGGCTTTCCACAGGGTTATCAAGGTTAATCGTTGGCGGGGCAATCTGGTCGCGTATCGCCAATATCGAGAAAATCGCCTCAACCGCCCCAGCGGCCCCCAGCAGGTGCCCGATCGATGATTTCGTGGAAGACATCGTCGCCGTGCTATCCTCGCCCAGCAGCCGCTCCACGGCCCCCAGCTCAATCACATCAGCCATAGTTGATGTCCCGTGCGCGTTCACATAATCCACGTCCGAAGGCTCCAGCCCCGCGCGCTTCAGCGCCGCTTTCATAGAGCGGAACCCACCATCGCCATCAGCCGCAGGGGCGGTAATGTGAAACGCATCGCCCGAAAGGCCATAGCCCACAACTTCAGCGTAAATCTTGGCCCCACGCGCACGCGCATGCTCCAGCTCTTCCAGAACCACAACGCCAGCGCCCTCGCCCATCACAAAACCATCCCGGTCTTGATCATAGGGCCTAGAGGCCTTCGTAGGGTCATCCGCCCGCTTGGTTGAAAGCGCCTTGGCCGCGTTAAAGCCCGCAATCCCGATGCCACAAATCGCGGCCTCAGCCCCGCCAGCGACCATTACGTCAGCGTCGTCCAGCATGATCAGCCGCGCCGCATCGCCAATGGCATGCGCGCCGGTTGAGCACGCCGTAACCACCGCATGATTTGGCCCCTTAAAGCCGTAGCGAATAGAAACCTGCCCCGAGCATAAGTTAATCAACGACCCCGGAATAAAGAACGGCGAAACCCGCCGCGGCCCCTTCTCGGCCATCATCAAAGTGGTTTTCTCGATCAGCGCCAATCCGCCAATGCCAGAGCCAATCATAACGCCGGTGCGCTCTTGGCCTTCGTCATCCTCAGGCAGCCAGCCCGAATCCTCAACCGCCTGCTGCGCCGCCGCCATGGCAAACATAATAAACGTGTCCACCTTACGCTGCTCTTTTGGCGCCATATAGGTGTCTGGGTTAAACGTCCCGTCTGTCCCGTCACCAAAAGGCACCTCGCAGGCATAAGTCGTCTTATGGCCATCGGTATCAAACCGCGTAATCGGCCCCGCGCCCGATTGCCCATCCAGCAACCGCGTCCACGTTTCATCCACACCATCCGCCAAAGGGGAAACCATCCCCAGGCCCGTAACTACAACTCGACGCATATCAGCCTCACCCGTTTCTATTTTCGCCTGTTTTACCCCAAGCCAAAGCCCAAGGGCAAGGCCTATGGTATTTGTATCTGCGCCCGCTCAAAGCTAACTTCCTGAATGTCGCCGTCATCATACATCAGCATCAGCGTGATCGAATGAATTGAGCCCGCCGGAAAGGTGATATATGGCGGATACTTCACCGGGTCCATAGCCCCGGGCGCAGCTGAACCTTCATGGCAAGGCTCCATCGGCAAAGGTTCGCTTGGCACTTCACCATTTATGCCCCAAAAAACTTCCTCCAGCCCACAGCGGAACGTCACCAAATGGGTGAAGTAAAGCAAATCATTGCCTTCCCAAAGCCGCACGCCCAGCCAGTTCGCTTGTGTCATTTCCAGAATCGGCTTCACCTCGGCGGCGCTCAAAAATTGCGCCTGTGCGCCTGTGCCAAGCCCTGTGGCTAAAACAGCCGCGCCCAATATCGCTTTAAATTTCATAATCAATCCCCATAAAAAAAACGGCACCCAGCCGCGCTGGATGCCGTTTTATCATACCTACACCAAAAAATCAGGTGTTTTTGGTGATGTAACTTACTGCGTCGCCAAAAGACTGGATAGTCTCAGCCGCGTCGTCAGGGATCTCGATGCCGAACTCTTCTTCAAAAGCCATAACCAGCTCAACAGTGTCGAGGCTGTCAGCGCCCAAATCATCAATGAAGGACGCGCCCTCAATTACTTTGTCTTCTTCCACGCTCAGGTGCTCGACAACAATCTTTTTCAGGCGATCTGAAATGTCGCTCATGGTATTATCCTTTTGCAAATGAGCGGCAGGCCGCTCGGTTATTCGGCTTCATCGGCAATTCGCCAAATCTTCCATTAGAAAAACAAATTCCACCCGTAAGGCAGCGCCCCCGGTAAATCCTGATGCGGGCTATAGCATACTCTCACAAGTTGGCAAGTATTTTGTGGTTTTCAAGCGCTAGCACTCATAATATCCGCTCTCTTGGCAAGTTTCTGCCATACCCTCGGCGCGCGCTATCTCATCTGGCGTTAAAAGCGGCCGTAATTTCATCCGTTGCAATACCCCCACCGTGCCTGAAACCATCTGATACCACATATAAGCCCGCACCAAATCCTGCTCGGTATTTTGCGGATATTCATAAAGCCCCGCCAGTCCAGAAAACGCGTCCACTTCCCCCTGCCGCGCCGCTACCAAATACCAGCGCTCAGCTTTAATCTCATCGCGTGGCCAATCTGCCTCACCACTATACAAATCTCCCAACCTTAACTGCGCGACCGATGCACCCTGTTTTCCGGCTTCGCCATACCAAAAAACAGCGCGCTCTAAATCTACATCTATGCCATCCCCATTATGATACGCGCTGGCAAGGCTGTATTGCGCCTCCACCACGCCTTGGTTCGCCGCAAGTTCAAACCAAATAACCGCCTGCTCCAAATCTCGTTCAACTCCACGGCCATATTTATATACAAGGCCCAAGTTGTTTTGTGCATTCTTATCTCCAAGCTTTGCCGCTGACCGATAAAGACCAACTGCACGTATTATATTTCGCTCTACGCCTTCGCCCAGCTCATAAGAGACTCCAAGATCCAGCATCGCATTCGCATTCCCCAAATCTGCGGCACGGGAAAATAGCGCAAAAGACTTGTCATAATTCTGCTCAACGCCATCGCCATAATAGTAATTCAAACCAAGGTTCTCTATGGCCCAAGAATAGTCCTGGTCCGCCGCCATTCGATACCAACGCACCGCTTCAATATTGTCCTCCTCAACACTGCGCCCAATGTCAAAGTAGTATCCCACCTTAAACTGCCCGCGCGCATCCCCAAGCTCCGCTGACCGCATATAAAACGCAAACGCGGCACCATAATCCTGCTCCACGCCAAGCCCGCGCGCATAGCTATAGCCCAGCGCATTCAGCGAGCGCACATGCCCCGCATCTCCCAAATCTTGCCAAATGAGGTTAGCGGCTGCACGATTCCCATCATCCGCCAGCTTGCGGGCATCATCATAAGTCTGCCCAAAGCCCATTGTGGCCAGCGTAATGCCGGCCACAATAATAAATCTATGTAGCCAATGCTTCAAAACATCGCCATGCCGCCATTTACGTGCAGCGTTTGCCCTGTCACATAGCCAGCCTCGTCACTGGCCAAATAAAGCGCCGCCGCTGCAATCTCGTCAGATGTCCCCATCCGCCCCATCGGCACGCCCGAAAGCAGCGCCGTTTTCTGCTCATCCGTTAGCACATCCGTCATCGCCGTGGTAATAAACCCCGGCGCAATCGCATTCACGGTTATGCCCCGTGAAGCCACTTCCTGCGCCACAGATTTCCCCATGCCAATCACTCCGGCTTTTGAGGCCGCATAATTCGCCTGCCCGGGGTTGCCGGTTACGCCCACAATCGAAGAAATATTGATAATCCGCCCAGCGCGCGCCTTCATCATTGGCCGCATCACCGCCCGCATCAGCATCATGGTCGAGGTCAGGTTGATCTCCAAAACCGTGTCCCACTCCTCGTCCTTGAGCCGCATAAACAGGTTGTCCTTAGTTACCCCAGCGTTATTCACCAAAATATCCAAGCCGCCCATCGCCTCAATCGCCGCCTTGGGAAGGGCTTTCACCGCCTCACGGTCGCTCAAGTTACACGGCACCACATGCGCCCGCTCGCCAAGCGTGTCCGCCAAAGCCTCCAGCGGGCCTACCCGCGTGCCGGAAAGCGCCACCGTCGCGCCTGCCCCGTGCAAAGCCGTCGCAATCGCCCCGCCAATGCCACCCGAAGCGCCGGTTACCAGCGCCGTTTTTCCTGTTAAATCAAACATCCTGTTTCCTCGTATCTTGAGATATGCCTAGCATATGAATACTGTGCCGCACGCCTTTGGTAAATGCCAAAACAGGAAAGGCCACAAATCTGATGAAAACAACGCCGGAAAAAACCGCGTGGCGCCTGATTGCGCTTTACGGATTCAATCTTACCGGCATGCTGGTGTGGCCAGACCAATGGTATATTTCAAGCGGCCAAGGGTTCAAATTCGCAAGCCTTTTACAACCGCTTTATTACGCCGCATTCCTAACCGCCTTGCCCGTTGCCGCACTGGCAAAACTTAGGTTTCAAGCGCCGCATACTGTGATGGCTGGTTTTTTTGTCTGTATTGCTGGCTTTGCTGTTTTTCCAGCCCTACTTACCGCCGCCATCAGCCTCCCGACCTTTGCCATAATCACGCTGATAAGCGAGCTGAATTTCTCTGCCCTATGCCTCATTGCCGCCCTGTATTTAGCCAAGCCGGATAGGCAAGCCCCGCTGAAATTGCGTTTTCTTTTCAGCATTGCCATATTCTTGCCAGCTTGGTCTCTTCTGTCAGGCCCGATCCTTTACGCCCAAGCCGCCCTAAAAGCCGATGGCACGCCCTATTGCGTTGCCTTCCCCAGCACCGAAAATGCCCGCGTCTATACGCCGGATATCGGTTTTTGGGCTGTGCGCGGCATTGCGCTGGCTGCAAAAGAAACTCAAGGCGGGTCAGAAAGCCATCAGCTTTCCTTCCATGCATTGCTATTTATAGAAGGCACCCCAGAACTCTGGAACTGGTCCAAAACCACCATGCGCTTTGCGCCGCTCAAACACCCTGAATTGTGGTCCGATCTGCAAGTGAGCTGCACAAACCCGTAAGGTAGCGCGCCCCGCCACAGACAGGCCCAAGCTTTGCAGCCAATATCCGCGCACTCGGCAAGCCACCCCCTTCTCATCAGCTCATTTCCGGCTAAACTCACGCTATGCGTATCCTCCTCATCGCCCCCCTGCTCGCCGCCTGCACCTCGCCAAGTGCCCCAAGCCACCTGCCCAACCCGCTCCTGCTGCCCTTTGCGGCCATTGGCAATGGCCTCTCCAATGCCAGCTACAACACCCGCCGCGCCGAGGTTTCTCGATTTGTGGTCGCTAATTTTGATGCCATAAAGCAGGAGCTAGGCAGCACAGCCCAGCCGCTCCTTACGCAGGCCATGGCCCTCGCAAAAATTCCCGTCGCAAGCCGAGCCGCGTTTCTAAGCGAAGCTCAGCAAAACCCTGATATCTATCAAACGGCCAACCCTGAGCCGCTCATCGTGGCGCTCATGGTATACGGCCCCTAGCGGGTCAGCAGCCCAAACTGCTCGGTTTCTTCCGCATTCAGTTCATAAATACTATCCGCTGGTGCGGCATAGGCCGTAAACCAGTAAAAGGCGTCATCCCCGAGCATATCCTCGATATAGCGGCGGTTCTGCCGTGCTCCTCGGCCTGCTGAGGATACGCCATGGCCTCTTTGCTCACGTCAGACCACAAGTGCACACCAAGTATCGCCCCGACCTCCATGCTGCGCTCAACCCCAGCCAAAAACTGAACAACCCCGCCAGAATATATCGCGCGCTCAGGAAGCAAGATGGGGGGCAATCCTAGCTCACGCACGCGATACGCCAGCGCAAAGGCTAGCCCTTAAGCTTGGCGATATCTTCAGGCGTGCCAACAGCACTGCAAGCAATGTTCCGGTCAATCCGCCGGATCATCCCGCTTAGCGCCTTGCCCGCCCCAACCTCAATCATCTCGTCTACGCCCTTTGAAGCCATAAACAAAACCGACTCCCGCCAGCGCACTGAGCCCGTAACCTGATCCACGAGCAGGTTGCGAATCATCATCGGCGTGTGCACATCCGCTGCACTCACATTGGCCACCAGTGGCACCTTAGGGGCCATAATATCCACATGGCTCAAAGCCTCGGTCATGGCCTCAGCCGCCGGCTGCATCAGGCTGCAGTGAAACGGCGCACTCACCGGCAGCATAACCGCCCGCTTGGCACCCGCCGCTTTGGCCAGCACCGCCGCCCGCTCTACCGCCGCCTTATGGCCAGAAATCACCACTTGCCCGGGGTCATTATCATTCGCCGCCGTGCACACTTCGCCCTGTGCCGCCTCTGCGGCCACAGCCTGCACCGCCTCAAAGCCAAGCCCAAGCAGCGCCGCCATTGCGCCCACGCCCACGGGCGCAGCCTCTTGCATGGCCTTACCGCGAATGCGCAACAGCCGCGCCGTATCGGCCAGCGTTAAAGCCCCCGCCGCACACAGCGCCGAATACTCGCCCAACGAGTGCCCTGCCACGTAAGCCGCATCCTCAATGGAAACACCTTCAGCATTCAGGGCCGCCATCGCCGCCATTGATGTCGTCATCAAAGCCGGTTGGGCGTTTTCCGTAAGGGTCAATTCTGCAATATCCCCCTCCCAAATCAGGCGTGAGAGCTTCTCGCCCAACGCCTCATCCACCTCGTCAAAAACAGCCCGCGCCGCCGGATAAGCCTCGGCTAGTGCCTTGCCCATGCCAATAGATTGCGCGCCCTGCCCCGGAAAAATATATGCTTTAGTCATCATAGCCTCACGATTAGTTTGCCAAACTATAGCCGCCCTAAAAGCCTTTTTACAGCCCAGAATTAACTTCGACAAAAACACCTCTCCCCGAGCGCAGCGAGGCACGGGCCCGTAGGGCAATGGGCGGCCTTCCGCCCCGCGCCGCCGAGGTGGGCTGAACAAAGGAAGGCGCAGCCGACGACTTCAGTTCGCCGAGGCGGCGCGACGCCAGAGCTTCCCGACAACGCCGAGCTTGCTTTGACCTCTGCGGGGCTAAAGCCCCACTCGGCCAAAGCACATTTTTCAGTAAACTGAAAAACGCCTGCCGCTGGCCCTAGCCTCGCTTCGCTCGGCGGCACTTACCTGAAAATTCCTGTTCAATCCCGTTCAACTCAATATTCGACTCACCGCATATTCTCTTGACTGCATATTTAAACCACTGCATAAGCACCACATGGAACAAACAACGCTCTTTCACATCCTCAGTGACGAAACCCGCCTCCGCGCCCTCGCTCTTATGCACACCGCTGGTGAAGTCTGCATTTGCGAACTTGTCCACGCCCTCGGCCTGCCCCAACCCAAAATATCGCGCCATATGGCTGCGATGCGGGATGCTGGCATTGCCACCGCGCGGCGGGACGCCCAGTGGGTTTTCTACGCGCCAAACCCTGCTCTGCCTTCATGGCAGCAGCAGGTTATCATCGCCGCCATGCAAGGCCTAACGGACAACCCGACCACAGCCCAAGACCTCACCCGCCTTAAATCCATGCCTAACCGCCCCCTGCGCTCCGCCGCCTGAAAGCCTTGATATGTTTGCTATTTT
>WTAL01000230.1 GCA_013139635.1 Paracoccaceae bacterium | reverse complement strand
AAAATCACGTTTTCGGGGCGTATAGAGCTTGAGAATATCTCGCTTCGATACAGCCCTGATTCGGATTATGCCCTGAAGGCGGTTTCGCTCACCATCGAGGCGGGCGATTCTGTTGCCATTGTTGGCGCCAGTGGCTCGGGCAAAAGCTCGTTGCTGCGGCTAATACTTGGCCTAACCGCCCCCACCGAGGGGCGGGTGCTTTATGACGGGCTGGATGCGGCTGATCTTGATGTCCGCCATTTGCGCACGCGTATTTCGGTGGTTATGCAGCAACCGTTTTTGGTGAGCGGTAGCCTGCGGGAAAACATTTTGCTGGGGCATCCGCTGGCAACGGATATTGAGGCGCGCGAAGATATCATTGAGGTGGCCGCAGGGCGGGCGGGCTTGCTGGGCGAGATTTTGGCGATGCCAATGGGGTTTTCAACCATCATCGGTGAAAATGGCTCTGGGCTGTCGGGTGGGCAAATCCAGCGGCTATCATTGGCGCAGGCTTTTGCCCGCGACCCTGCTTTGCTGGTGCTGGATGAGGCCACCAATAGCCTCGATACCGAAACCGAAGCGGGCATTGTGAGGGAAATTGAGCAAAGCCATTGTACTGTTATTACCGTTGCGCACCGGCTTTCGACGGTACGCAATGCCAAGCGTATTCTGGTGCTGAAAAATGGCGAAATTGTCGAATCTGGCGACCATGCAGGGCTTATCGCCAAAGGCGGGCGCTATGCTATGCTGGTCTCAAGTCAAACATTGGAGTGAAGAATATGGGATCTAATTCTTGGTGGGTTGCGGGTTTGTTTTCTGACGAGCTGGCAGCAGAAGATGCGCCCGCAGATACGGCGATGGCAAAGGCATGGCTATCGGTGCTTTCGGGAGCCACAACGGATGCGGATATTGACAAGGTCAGTGCGATACTGGGGCTTGATACGCCGAGTCTTCTTGCGCTTTGCGCCATGCCGGCCAGCAAACGAACGCCCCTTGATGATAGATTGCCGGAATGGGCCGCGCCGCTTCCGCTGCCACGTGAGGATTTTCGGCAATTGCCAGTCTGGCAGGCGTGGTCTGAAGAAAGCGCTACGGCACCTTTAATTTTACCGCTGCTGGTGGAAGTATACGCGGCGCTGGCACCAAGCTTTGAGCGGATGGAAAAGTCTTCCGGTTTAAACACGCTGGCAGACGGTGTGCTTGAAAAGCTGCTTTATGTTTTGGACACTAATATCTGTGCGGCTGGCGAAGCTAACGCGCAAAATCCGGATGAATTTTGGACATCCAAACCCGCGGCCTTGCGCCATGCGCGCGCCGTTTCGTGGGCGTTTATTGCCACGGTCCTCAGGTTTGAGGCGGCTTTAAGCGAGGCGCCGGACTATGTGGACCTAAAAAACCTCAGCCATATGTTTATTGAGCCGCTAGATTTGCACCGGGGCGGCACCTCGGTGGTAATGGCCGAAGGCGCGGGGGTGTTTCAGCCGCGTGAAACCGTGGCCTTTGACTTGTTGCAGCATTTATTTGAGGCGGTGCAAAGCGAAGGCTTGCTGCTAAATTGGGGTATTCCGCGCTATCAGGGCATGGCCACCGGCACGTGGGTTGAGTGGATAAGTGGCAAAGATCTGGATGATATGGACGCTGCGGAACTTGAGGCGCTCGCGCCTGATCTTGCGGCTTTTGCCGTGCTGATGTGGGTGTTTGGGGCGGCGGGGATTGAGCCTGAAAGCGTAATGGCGCAGCATGGCGGTGCGCAGATTTATGTGGTGCAGGCCGATGGCCTTTTTGCGCCCTCACTGGGGGCGGCAGACGAAAAAGCACAGCTGCAAAGCTGGCTTGCGTTGTTTTTTGATAATGAAGAATTGCCCCTGTGTCCCCTCTTTTCAGACGCTTGCAAAGCAAGTGCGATGGCGGCGTTTGAGGTGGCGCAAAAGGTGGCTCCGGCGCTGCTTGAAAAGGTGGAAACTGCCGCGCCTGTCCGGTGCTTTGTCCGGCCGGTTTCGGCTTATTCGCAACTTTTGCGCGCGGTGCCCCACCTTAATGCTGCGGGTGACGGGCTGGCGCGGGAGCTGGTATTTTCACGCCTGCGGGATGTGCCTGAAAACCTTTCCGGCCTCGATATACTGCCCATTATTCAAGAAGAACTGGCTGACCTCAAGCGCTATGATTTGCCGTTTGTAAGCGCACAACCCAAGGGGCAGGCGCTCTTTTTTGACGATGACCGCACCGTTACGGCCGCCGTGCCACGCTCTGCGATAGCGCAGATAGAGGCGCGCGTCGGGCTTCATAAGGCATTGGCAGAAGAGGTTATTCAGGGTTTTCAACCGGCGCGTTAGCTGGGTTTTGAACGGCGAAATTTCGGCGTCTATCCACAATTCGCATAGGGTATAAACAAACGGTATTGGAAAATCGAAAATTATCTGCCTAAAAGTAAACAGTTGGTTACAACAGGGAGAGAATTATGAATATGTTTGGAAAGCTGGTTTCAGCCGGTGCAATGACTGTCGCGATGGCAGTGGGCGCGCATGCGGAATCCATTAATATTGCTTATGACGCAGATCCGGTATCGCTGGACCCGCATGAGCAGCTGTCAGGCGGCACGCTGCAACTTTCGCACATGGTCTATGACCCTCTGCTGCGCTGGACCCAAGAGCTGGGCTTTGAAGCCCGCCTTGCCACGAGCTGGGAGCAAATTGACGAAGACACCATGCGCTTTCACCTTCGCGAAGGTGTGATGTTCCACTCGGGCACCGAGATGACTGCTGCCGACGTGCAGTGGACCTTTAACCGCCTTAAGGAGAGTGAAGACTTCAAAGGCATTTTTGCCAACTTCACCTCGCTTGATGTAGTGGATGATCACACGATCGACCTGAACACAGACGGTATTTACCCGTTGGTTCTGCACACAGCCACTTATATTTTCCCGATGGATTCGGCGTTTTTTACCGGCACGGATGCAAACGGCAATGACAAAGGCGCTATCGTTAAGCACGGTGACAGCTTTGCCTCGCGCAATATTTCCGGCACTGGCCCCTTTACCGTAACCGAGCGTGAGCAAGGTGTTCGGATGGTGTTTGAACGGTTTGACGGCTACTGGGACACTAACAGCCCTGGCAATGTTGACACCATCGTGCTGACTCCGATCAAAGAAGACCCAACACGCGTAGCGGCCCTGCTGGCTGGCGATGTTGACTTCATTGCGCCTGTACCACCAAATGACCACGCGCGCCTGAACGAAGATGATTCAGTTAATCTGATCACTATGCCGGGCACTCGCATCATTACCTTCCAAATGAACCAAGAGCGCAACCCGGCTTTGGCCGATGCACGTGTTCGCTTGGCGATTGATTATGCGGTTAACAATGCTGCCATCGTTGACCGGATCATGAAGGGTTTTGGGACAACAGCAGGGCAAGCTAGCCCCGCAGGTTACCTTGGTTATGACCCTGCCCTTACGCCGCGTTTTGACGTGGACCGCGCTAAAGAGCTGATGGCTGAAGCTGGCTATGCAGATGGGCTTGAGCTGACCATGATGGCACCCAACAACCGCTATGTGAACGATGAGAAAATCGCTCAGGCTGTTGCGGGTATGCTGGCGCAAATCGGCATTACGGTTGATCTGAAAACCATGCCTAAGGCGCAATACTGGCCTGCATTTGATGAACGCTCAGCGGACATGATGATGATCGGCTGGCATTCAGACACCGAGGACTCGGCCAATTTCCACCAGTTCCTGTCACATTGTTTTGATGAGGACAGCGGAAACGGGCAGTATAACTCGGGCGCTTACTGTAACGCTGAAACCGACGCGCTTATGGCGCAGGCCAACGCCACCGTTGACCCTGCCGAGCGCGCGGCCATGCTGCAACAGCTGGAAGGTATTCTTTATAACGAAGCCGCCTTCATTCCGCTGCACTGGCAGAACCTGTCATGGGGTGCGCGCAATGGCGTACATGCTGAGGCCATCGTAAATGCCCTCAACTTCCCATACTTCGGCGACCTGGTTGTCGACTAGAGGTTAACCTCCTAACTGGCGGCAGGCTTGGGCTTGCCGCCAGTTATCCAAGAAATTGCGGGCATGGCTCGCACTTATCTGCCCAAACCTGTATAGGTTCATTTCCACAACTTAAATGAAGTGCGCGCAATGTTTGCCTATCTTGTCAAAAGAATATTCCAAGCCGCGGCCGTGATGTTCGTGATTTCGATCATCAGTTTTGCCATTCAGGATAACCTTGGAGACCCCCTGCGTGAGCTGGTTGGTCAATCCGTTTCTGAGGAAACCCGCAATGAGCTGCGCGAAGAGATGGGGCTGAATGACAGCTTTATCGTGCAATATACCCGCTTTGCCAAAAAGGCGCTGCACGGCGACCTTGGCACATCTTATTTCTTTAAAGAACCGGCGCTGACCGTGATTTTGAAAAAGCTGCCCGCCACGCTGGAGCTGGTGCTGGGGGCCTCGATTATCATCATCGGGTTGTCTATTCCGCTGGGGGTTTATACCGCGATTAAGCCCAATGCGTTTGTGAGCAAGGCGATTATGAGCCTGAGCATTATTGGCATATCTATTCCGGTATTCCTGACCGCGATTTTGATGATCTATTTCTTTGCCGTCGAGCTGCGATTGCTGCCGTCATTCGGGCGCGGCGATGTGGTGCATGTGTTTGGCTATTGGAAAACCAATTTTGCTACATGGGACGGGTTGAAGCACATCTTTATGCCCTCTGTTGCGCTGGCCAGCATTATGCTGCCGCTATTTATCCGGCTTATCCGCTCTGAAATGATGGAAACCCTGCAATCTGATTATGTGCGTTATGCCTGGGCCAAGGGCCTGAAAGCCAAGCGGATATGGTTTTTACATGCGCTTAAAAACACCATGTTGCCGGTGATAACCGTGGGCGGGGTGCAAATTGGCACCATGGTCGCCTATACCATCCTGACCGAAACCGTGTTTCAATGGCCGGGCATGGGCTTTATGTTCCTTGAAGCGGTCAACCGCGTAGATACGCCGCTGATCGTGGCTTACCTGATCATTGTTGGTTTTATATTTGTGGTAACTAACACATTGGTTGACCTGCTTTATGGCCTTGTGAATCCAACCGTTAAACTCGCGAGGATGGGCGCATGAGCACTTTACCTCTTTCCCGCTGGGCGCGGTTTAAAGCCTCTAACCTTGTGTATGATTTCTTTCATAACAAGGTCGCGATGTTCAGCTTTATGATCTTCGTGGTGTTTGTTGTGGCCACCATATTTGCGCCATTAATTGCCCCGTTTGACCCTTACGACCCGCTGCAAATCAACATTATGAATTCAGAGCTGCCCCCAAGCTGGCAGGCAGGCTCCGATCCGCAATTTGTGCTGGGCACCGATGACCAAGGTCGTGATTTGTGGAGCGCCATTCTCTATGGCACCCGCATTTCGCTCATCATCGGCATTTGCGCCGTGGCGTTGCAGGCGTTTCTCGGCATTAGCATCGGGCTGATAGCCGGTTATGTGGGCGGGCGCACCGATAGTATTTTGATGCGGATCGCCGATATCCAGCTTTCGTTTTCCACCCTGATGGTGGCCATCATTGTGCTGGCCGTAACCAAGGCGCTTTTTGGCACGCAAAGCTTTAATGAATATGCGCTGTTTATGCTGGTGCTGGTTATTGGCATTGCCGAATGGCCGCAATATGCCCGCACGGTGCGGGCCACGGTTTTGGCGGAAAAGAAAAAGGAGTATGTGGATGCCGCAAAGGTGCTGGGCTTTGGGCCGCTGCGCATTATGCTGCGCCATATCCTGCCCAATTCTGTTTCCCCGATCTTCGTGATCTCCACCGTGCAGGTGGCTAACGCCATTATTTCCGAAGCCTCGCTTTCGTTTCTTGGCTTGGGCATGCCGGTTTCGCAACCCTCGCTCGGGTCGCTTATTGCCAGTGGGCAGGCGTATATTTTCTCGGGCAGCTGGTGGATGACCGCCATTCCGGGCTTCTTTTTGGTGCTTCTGGTGCTGGTCATTAACCTGTTGGGTGATTGGCTGCGTGATGTGCTTAACCCCAAACTTTATAAAGGATAGATCATGTCGCTTTTATCTGTCCGAGACCTCGTGGTGAAATTTGCCATGCGCCACCAAACCCTAACGGCGCTGGACCAAATCAGCTTTGAGCTGGCCCAAGGGGAGCGCCTTGGCATTGTTGGGGAATCTGGCGCGGGCAAATCCATTACCGGCTTTGCGATATTAAACCTGCTCAGCCAGCCCGGCTTTATTGCCGGTGGCAAAATCATGTTTGATGGCAAAGACATGGCGTCGCTTTCTGCGGAAGAAATGCGGCTGATCCGCGGCGACCGGATTGCCATGATTTTTCAAGACCCGATGGTGACGCTAAACCCCGTGCTGACCATTGGCGAGCAAATGGTTGAAACCTTGCAGGCGCACCGGAAAATCTCTCGCCGGGACGCCGAAAAAATCGCCATCGTAAAGCTGCGCGAGGTCTACATTCCGGCGCCCGAGGAGCGGCTTAGCCAATATCCGCATGAGCTTTCCGGCGGTATGCGCCAGCGGATTATCATCGCGATTGCGCTCTTGCTGGACCCGCAGCTTATTATTGCGGATGAGCCAACAACGGCGCTGGATGTAACCATTCAGGCCGATATTATGGAGCTGCTGCTGGAGTTGTGCACAAATAACAAAGTGAGCCTGATATTGATTACCCATGATCTTGGGGTTGTATCCCAAATGACAGAGCGGACCTTGGTAATGTATGCGGGCAAAATTATTGAAAGCGGTAAAACGCGTGAAATTGTGAACGACCCGCAGCACCCCTATACCCAAGGGCTGATTAATGCCCTGCCCCAGCAAACCGTGCCAGGGCAGCAGCTAAAGCAAATTCCGGGCAACATGCCGGGCTTGGGCAGCTTGCCCTCAGGCTGTGCCTTTCATCCGCGTTGCGATTTTGCCACGGATGTTTGCAAAAAAACCGCGCCCGAATTTGTGAGCTTTGCTGACGTAAAAGTGGCCTGCCACGAGGTGGCGCGCCTGCACCAGACTAAAGAAGCGGAGGCCAAAGATGGTTGAGCACATCGCCCCCGATTTGATCGAGGTAAAGAACCTCGAAAAACGCTTTGCGCTGGATGAAGGGTTTCTGGAAACCGTTAAATTTCGCGGCGGCAAAATTGTGCGCGAAAAGCGCGAGGTGCATGCGGTTAACAATGTGAGCCTGAGCATCGCCAAGGGCGAGGCCTTGTGCGTGGTTGGCGAATCCGGCTGTGGTAAATCCACCCTAGCGCGGCTGGTGGTGGGGCTGCTCAAGCCCAGCGCGGGCGAAGTTTTATACGGCGGCAACCGGGTCGACAACCTGTCGGCCCGGGAAATGCTCCCCTATCGCCGCAAAATGCAGATGATTTTCCAAAACCCTTATGCATCCCTGAATGCCCGAATGAGCATTGAGCAAGCGCTATATGAGCCGGTAAAGGTGCATAACCCGCGCCTGACCCGTGCCGAGATTTTTGATAAAGTGGCGGAAGTGATGCAGGCCGTGGGCGTAGACCCAAGCTGGGCCAAACGCTATCCGCACGAGTTTTCTGGTGGCCAGCGCCAGCGCATTGCCATTGCCCGCGCCCTGACCATGGACCCCGAGTTTGTGATCGCAGATGAGCCGATTTCGGCGTTGGATGTCTCCATCCAGGCCCAAGTGCTTAACCTGATGCTGGAGGCCAAAGAGCAGCGCGGCCTTACCTATTTATTTATCACTCACGACCTTTCGGTGGTGCAGCATTTTGGCACCCGCGTGGCCGTGTTTTACTTGGGCAGCCTGTGTGAGCTGGCCGATACAAAAACCTTGTTTGACAACCCCAAACACCCCTATACGCAAGCCTTGCTGAGCGCCGTGCCCAAGCTTAGCGATAATGCCCCAAGCCATATTCGCTTGAAAGGCGAGATACCAACGCCTATAAATCTCCCACCGGGCTGCCCGTTTGCAAGCCGTTGCGTGCATGCCAATAGCCGCTGCACCACCGAGCTACCCGCGCCATTGCAAAAGCCCGACGGGGCCATTGTGGCGTGCCATGCGGTTGAAGAGGGCCGGATCGACTAACCAAGGAGGACGCAGTGGAAATCCGCTGGTTGAAAGACTTTGAAACGCTGGCCGCGCTGAAAAACTTTTCGCGCGCAGCAGAAGAGTGCAATGTGAGCCAACCTGCCTTTAGTCGCCGTATCCGCATGCTGGAATCCGAAATTGGAGTGGAGCTAATTAACCGGCAAACCCTGCCGCTTTCGCTCACCCCTGCGGGTGAGGTGTTTTTGATGCAGGCGGGCAAAATTTTGCACACCTTTGCCGAAACCGTGGAGCGCTGCAATATCGTAGATGCCGCGGCGGCAGATGTGATCCGCTTTGCGACCACCCAATCGCTTTACTTGACCCATTATGAGGCTCATATCAAAGGGCTGGTTGAAAAGGGCGGGCTGGATATTGACCTGAATTCCACCACATGGTCAGCGGATCAGTTCGTAAGTGCGCTCCAGCAGCGCTATTGCGATGTGATCCTGACCTATTGGCACCCCTCAATGGAGTTTTTGGCCCCGCTTGAAGTGGCGAAATGTGATTATATTACGCTGGCGCATGATCGGCTGGTGCCGGTGGTTAACAACGGCCCAAATGCGCCGCGCTTGCCGGGGGTTAAGGGCAAACCAATTTCGGTTTTGGGGTATGGCGCCATTTCCACGCTTGGCGTGGTGGTGGATGATATCATGAGTAAACAGCTTAAGCCCCCCCCCGTTTTGGTGGTGAGCCGCAACGGGCAGGCGCTTGGAGTTAAGGCCATGATCCAGCAAGATTTTGGCATGGGGTGGCTGCCCCATGCGCTGTGTAAAGACGAGCTTCAAGCTGGCACTTTGCAACTGGCGGGCGGGCCGGAATTTGAGGCCAAGCTTGAAATCCGGCTGTATAAAGATAGCGAAAATACCAATATTCACCTTAAAAAACTGTGGTCTCGGGTTGAAAAAGCCATGCAGCCCGCGCGTAACGTTGTAACCATTGGCAAAAAAACATCGGCACGGCGTGCCTAACGAATGGAGCAAACCATGACAGATGAACCGCAGTATCACGTGGTGATGAACGACGAAGAGCAATACTCTATCTGGGCAACAGATATGCCTATCCCCGAGGGCTGGGAGCAAACGGGATTTACTGGTCTTAAGGACGATTGCTTGGCCCATATTGATGAAGTTTGGACCGATATGCGCCCCAAATCTCTGCGAGATAAAATGGACAAAGCCTCTTAAAGCAACTGACGGATGCGGTCGATTACCGCATCGGTTTCGCTGTTGATAAAGAAATGCCCGCCCTCGAACCAGTGCAACTTGCCCGATGCGTTGGTCTCCGCCAACCATGGCGCAAGAGACTCGGCGCTCACCTCGTCTTGCTGCCCTGCAAACACATCTGTCGGCACATTTAGCCGGATGTTGGCGCGATACTGGTAGGCCTCAACCAGCGCAAAATCTGCCCGCACGGCGGGGAGCAAAAGCGCCAGTAACTCTGGTGAATCCAGCACCGCTTCCGGCGTTCCGTTTTTCTGGCGCAGCTCGGCGATAAATTCATCATGCGGCAGGTCATGCACCCGCTTGGCATCGGATTTGTGCTGCGGGGCATCGCAGCCAGAAACAATAAGGCGGGCGGGCGCAGGAAGGTGCATGAGCTTGATAAACCGCGAGAGTTCAAACGCCACCAAAGCCCCGAGGCTGTGGCCAAATAATACGTAGGGCCTATCAAGCAGCGGCTGAATGGCCTGCGCGATATTGCGGATGAGCGCGGGAAAGCTGGCATGGGTTTCGCCGCTGCCATGGCGCGGGGAAAGCTGCACAGCGCAGATTTCCACGCTCGCACCAAGGCGTGTTTGCCACGGCAAATACATCGCAGCATTGCCGCCCGCATAGGCAAAGCAGATCAGCCTTTTTGGTGCGGCTTGCCCGCTTTTGAGAACCTCAATCATGGGCAACCAACGTGCCATTGTCGAGCTTGATCACACGGTCTGCCACGCCAAACCACGCGTCATCATGGGTGATGGCCAGCACCGCTTTGCCGCGGGCTTTTAGCTCGGGCAGGATGTGGGTGTAAAAGTATTTACGGAAAGCCGGGTCTTGGTCCGCGGCCCATTCGTCAAACAGATAGATCGGTTTGTCCTCTAGGTAAGACAAGATGAGCGCGAGGCGTTTTCGCTGGCCGGTAGACAGCTCAAGTGTGGTAAACCGCCCGTCTTTTACCTCAACTTTATGCGCCAAATCAAAGGCTTTCAGGTAGGCATGCACCGCGGTTTCTGCCTTGCCCGACAGGGTGTCTGGCAGGTGGGGAAACAGGTGGAAATCAGAAAATATCGCCGCGAAATGCTCGCGATAGCTCGGCAGGGTTTCAGGCGTGAGCGCGGTGCCGTTAAGGCTGATGCTGCCGCTACTCGGCGGATACAGCCCCAAAAGCAGCATGGCAAACGTGGTTTTTCCCGAACCATTGCCGCCCACCAAAAATACCACTTCCCCGCTTTTCAGTTCAAAATCTATTGGCCCCACCGAAAAATTGCTTTCGGGGTAAGCATAGAAAACCTCGCGCAGGCTGAGGCTGATTTCAGTGCCGCCAAACAGCGCAGGCAACACGCTATCGGCCTCTTGTTCCTTGAGGTCTTCCCCAAGCTGCTCTATCCGCGCCAGCGCTACGCTTGACTGGCGCAATGTGGGCAGAATGATCATGATTTCAGAAACCGGCCGCACGAGGTAGAGCATCACCAGCGTGATAGAAAGCGTAACCCCCGCGCTGGCTGAAAATAGCTCTGGCACCACAAAAATAAACAACCCGATCAGCACATAAAACATGATGTTTCCGGCATTAGAAACCAGCGCATATAGCGAAAGCGCATCAGCGTTTAGGCCGCGCACATCGGTGGCAGAGCTGGCGATCAGCCCCGTGTTATGCCCGCGCCGCCATTGATTTAGCTTAAGCTCGCGCACCCCGTCAATTTGGCTGCGCAGCAGAATGTAAAGCGTATCCAGCTTTTCGCGCACCACAATAAGCTTATCTCGCGGGGCCTTTTCGACCAGATGGAAGCCCAGCATTCCGGCGAGCAAAAGCCCCGCGATTGCGGCGAAAAATATGGGGGAAAGGAAGGCGATATAGACCAGACAAAACAGAATAATGAAGATATTCCCGATCAGGGTTGGGACAAAATGAAAGCCCATCACAAAAGTGTCTACGTCCCGCGTTAGGATGGTGAAAAGCGGCTGGCGGCCCAGCTTTTCCAGCAGGCTTTGCGGTGTGTGCAGAATTTTGCGGCTTAGCCCAACGCGGATTTCGAAAATCATCGCTTGGGTGAGGCGGATCAGCTTGATCTCGGATAATGATTTGGTGACAAAATGCAGGGTGCAGAGGCTGAAGAACATCCCCGCCAACAGGGCTGTTGGTGGGCTTCCGGCCAGCGCAATACTCGTCACAATCGCAATGCCAGCGCCGCTCACGCCGCTGATCAGGCTTAGGGTGGCAACCAGTATAATACCGCCACGAGAAAGGCTTAGGAGCTGTTTAATCAGACGCATTTTGGCCTCCGGAATGTGGCCAGCTGGCAGGGAGGGCCAGCAGGGTTTCACAAGACTTTGGGTGCAAAACATAATGCACAGCAAGCTGCCAGTCTGGCAAGGTTTCGGCCTGCATAAAAAAGTGCAGATGGGTGGCTGTGATGCGCTGCAAGCTTACATCATGAAAGCCAAACATCTGCCCGATCAGCGGATAGGTTGCTTTATAAAGCGCCTCTTTAGCTGAAAACGCCAAGCTGGTAAATACAGCAAAACTAATAGCTTGCGGCTGTAATGCAGCCTCAACGGGCGACAGAATGGCGTTTTGCAATTTTTGCGCCAAGTCAGGTGCCATAATCTCTTCCTGGTCTATCCCCAGCCCTGCAAAATGGCGGGTGCTGCCAATTATGGCTGCGGCACTTGTGTCATTATGGGTGATGCTCCCCACATAACCGGCGGGCCATTGCGGCGCGCGGTCAGTGCCAGAATGAACTTCGGTTAACGGCCCATTTAGCTGCCCCATAGCTTGGCGCGCGCACACCCGCCCCGCAAGGTATTCGGCTTGCCGTTTTGGCACGGCCTTGTGCAAGCTGACGGGGAGCGCCTGCTCTACCCCAAAAGCCGTCGCGTGATGCTCGGGCACCTCGCGATCATAGGCAAAATTGCAAGAAGCATAGGCCATGTGCGGCACGGCCACTGGTGGCTCTGTTTGCAAGTCAGATAGCCTCATGATTTGGCGACAAGGTAAGGAAAGGCGGGCGTGGTCAACTGGCGGCGCAGGTCAGTGATATTGGTGTGATCAACGCCGGCCCGCGCAAAGGCGGCACCGATGGGCTGGCTTGGATCGTGGGCCTCAAACACCGCCCGCGCGCTCGGGTTTACCGGCAAAGGCGGCTGGGCTAGGGGGGGCTGGAAATCGGAGCGGCTATATGTGCTTTCGGCTGACAGGATGTAATTGGGAGCGCAGGCATTGGTTTTTATAAAAACTGTGTCCAAAAAGGCGGCGTTAACCTCGGCTTCTGTTTGGCGTGGCCGCTGGTTTGGCCGCAGGTAAAACCACAACATCGGCGACTTTTCCATCATCAGCAGGTTAGTGACTTGCCAGCGCGACACGTCATCAAGTGCCGCAAACCGTGCGGCAACCGTTGGGGGCAGCTCGGTTTGCCAGCTGCTATTGCCGGAGAGCTTGTCAAACTGGTTGAAAACCGGGTGATGCAGGGCTAGGCCACAGCGCTCAGCGAGCTGGTTGAGGGTCGCAACGGTATAGCTGTATTCAACAGGTTGCAGCAGCGAGTCCGCCACGGCGGCCTCGGGCAGGTCTTGCTGCTCAGCAAGAAACGCTTGCATGGTTGAGCCGCCGTTAAACCCCGCGATCATATCATGTGTCAGCGGTAATTCGGTCGTGATATCTGGCCTGTCAGGTGAGCCGCCCAATAGCCTAATCGCCTTTTGATAAGC
Organism: Paracoccaceae bacterium; assembly: GCA_013139635.1. GTDB lineage: Bacteria > Pseudomonadota > Alphaproteobacteria > Rhodobacterales > Rhodobacteraceae > UBA3077. Next base: position 5,995 of record WTAL01000230.1, on the reverse strand, counting down.
GGTGGTGTGCATGCGATGGTAATAATTATAAACCATCAGTTCCAACACGCCGTCAGGGCGCAAGGCCTTAGACAAGGTTTGCAGCGGCAACTCGGGGTTGGCATTGTGGTGGATAACCCCCGTGCAGATCACATAATCAAACGCCTCAAAGTGGCGCGGCTCGTTCAGGCTGGCTTGCTCCAATGTCAGGTTTGAAATGCCGGTTTGGTCAATAATACTTTGGCAGGCCTCAAGCGAACGGGTGGACACATCGGTGCCCAGCACCGTAGCGCCGGGAAACCGCAGCGCCGTAAGCGCCGCTTGGTTGGTGCCACAGCCAGCCACCCAAATGCGGGCATCGGGCCGGATAGCTTGGTGCGTGAAATCACCAAATTCTTGGCAGGTGAGCTTTGGCCAAAACGCCGGATCAGGGGCAGTTGGCAAAAGCATTGGTAGCCAAGGGTAGTTAAAGCGCCCGTAAAAATCGCGGTTGATCGCGTCTACATCCTCACCTTTGAGCGATGAATTTACCTGAAATTGAGCCGATTCAGACATGGGCATTTTCCTTTTCCGGCTGGGCGAGCCCTAAGAGGTGCTGTGCAAGCACGTGCAGTGCGGGTGGCCGCAAAATGGAATAATGGTCTGCCTTAAGCCGCGTTATTTTTGCGGGTGCGAAGGCTTGCCAACTCTGCTCAACCGCGCCGCGCGCGCCTGCTAAAAATAGCTGGGTCGGGCAGGCCACATGCCCTGTGGGCTGATATCGCGCAAGCGCTTGTGTGTTACGGGTGCAGGCCTCAACAATGCGGCGAAAATGCGGGTGATCTTGGCCCAAATTATGTCCTGTTTGCGCAATTATTTCAGCCCGAAACGTTTGTTCTAGAGCCTGCTTATCCGGCATGGCTGTGCGCATAGGCGCGGGCGGGTCTATCATAACCAACCCCAGCGGCGCGCGCCCGGCTTGCTCCAGCTGGCGCACCATTTCAAAGGCGACGACAGCCCCGAAAGACCACCCGCCGAGCCAAAAATCACCTTGGGGAAGCTGGGCAATATAAGCGGCGGCGCTTTCTTCTACGCTCATGGTTTTGGTTGCGGCGCCCGCGATAAACGGGTCTTCGATCAGCCCTAAATTCAAGCCGCCAAGCGCGCTTTGCAAGGCGCGATAGCAGCCAATATCACCGCCAATTGGATGCACCAATACAAGATCAGCCGGTGCCATGGACACGGCAGGTGCCTTGAGGCGGGCTTCCAGCGAGCGGATGCTAAAATCCGCCCCGAGATCAGCCGCGCGCCACGCAAGCCCAAAGGACGCGTTTAGCCCGTCCAGCACATCGAGGCTGGCAAGGCTGTCGCCACCGAGGTCATTAAAGCTTGCGTCGTCATCGCAATTTTCCAAACCAAGGGCCGCGCAGAAAATGGCGCGCACGGTCTCATCTTTGTGGCTTTCCGGCACCATCATGGCGGCAACCTGCGCCATTGGCAGCGGCGAAACCGCAACCTGTGGCAACCCAAGCGCCAGCACGTGCTCAATGGCCCGCACGCCTTCTTTGGGCGAGAGCGCATAGCCCTCAAACCCGCTTAGGTCTTGCCCCGCAGCCATGCCGGTTTCACGCCATGTCGGGAGGTTTACACTCATGACCGCGGGGCCATTGTGGGAAGCCAAACTAAGCGCATCAACGGCCGCATTGGCGGCGGCATAATCAGCTTGCCCGCGCACGCCCATAAGGGCCGACATAGAGGAGAGCGATAGAATAAAGCCGTCTGTCAGCGGTGCAAGATGGGTAGAAACCTGCTTAAAGCCTTCAAGCTTGGCCCGTATATTTTGCTTGATTTGCTGCGCTGACAGGTGGTGGAGCACCCCGCCGCCAACCGCACCCGCCGCATGAAACACCCCAAAAATCCGCCCATGAGTATTGGCGATATAACCCGCGAGCTTGGCCATCTGGTGCGGGTCGGCGATATCACAGCTTAGCTGAGGGTCCGGCGCGCTACGGGCCACAATCAGGGCGGTTGCCCCCGCAGAATTGATCATATTTTCAAGGTGTTGCCCTATGCCGCCCGTGCCGCCTGTAACCACATAAACCCCGCCTTTTTGCAAGGTAAATGCAGGCGGCTGCATGGCCGCGGGGTCTAACCGAGCTTGCCAAAGCATGCCAGCCCGCAAGGCTAGGCTCGCGCCTGTAGGCAAGTTTGGGGTGTGCAAGCCTGTTGGATCAAACTCATCCGTTAGGTCCAGATGGGTAAACTGAAGGGCGGGGTGCTCTAGCGCCAGCACCCGGAGGGCCGCACCAAGGGCCGCGTGCTCTGGCCTGCTTGCAGGCGTTGCGCCAACCGCGCAAGCTTGGGCTGTCATGACCACTACATGCGCCGAACGCGGGCCAAGGGCCGACATCAGCGCGCCAAGCTCGGCAAGGGCATCTGCCAACGGCAAAGCGCCCACCCGAAGCCAAATATGCAAAGCAGGTCCAGTCGGGGCAATCTCTTGCCCCTCCCAAACTATATCTGGCTGAAAGCCGTTAACCACAGCGCGGCCCATGCGGGCCCAACCGGGCTGCGAAAACCAGTCCTCAAAAGCTGGGCGTTTATTTTTGGCTTCAACATTAAAGGACGCAAGCTGAAAGGGGCGAGGGGGCGTATCCCACGGGGCCATAGGGCTGGGGGTGCCCAGAATATCTTGCCCAGCAAGAAAGGCCTGCGCAATTTCAGGCGCCGACGCCGGAAGGGTAAGCGCTGTGGCGCTGCGCGCCGTAAGCTGCGGACGCGTGGCTTGCAGCAAAATCAGGGCCTCGCTCGGGGTCGAGGCCATAACGGCCACCCGCCAGGGCTGCGGCCGCTGCCCAGTTTGCAAATGCTGCGCCAGCGCCTGAAAATCACCGCTAAACATTGCTAAATATGTGCTCATTTTCGCAATTTGGGCCTTTAGCGCGGCTTCTGTAGGCGCCGAAAGCGCCAAACAGGCGGGTCGTGTCGAAGGCGCGGTTTTGCCTGAGGGCTCATGCGAGAGCACCACATGCACATTGGTGCCGCCCAACCCAAAGCTCGACACCCCTGCATGGCGCGGGCCAGCGGGCCATGGGCTTGCGGCTGTGGGAATGTAAAACGGGGAGTCTTCAAGCGCCAAGGCAGGGTTGGGCCGGCTAAACCCATGATTAGGCGGAATTTCCCCCAGATAAACCGCCAGCGCGGCGCGAATTAGCCCCGCAACGCCGGCCCCTGCCCCCAAATGCCCGATCTGGCTTTTGAGCGACGAAAGCGCAACGCGCGCCTCTTTGTCAAAAACCTTTTTCAGGGCTTGCACCTCTATTGGGTCACCTAGATTGGTCGCGGTGCCGTGGGCTTCGAGATAAGAAATATCTTTGGGGCCTAGCCCCGCTTTCGTGAGGGCCGCGCGAATAGCGCCCGCTTGCCCCGCCACCGAGGGTGCCGTAAACCCAACCTTGTTTTTGCCGTCATTATTTGTGGCCGAGCCCTTGATAACCGCATAAATCCGGTTGCCGTCGGCTCGCGCTTTCGCCAAAGGTTTTAGCACCACCACGCCGTAACCGTTGCCCGGCACCGTGCCATCAGCACTATCCGAAAACGGAGTGCAAGCGCCAGATTTGGAAAGAATCCCGCCTTCGCGGTAAGGGTAACCGCCAAAGGTCATTTGGTCGATGGCCACTCCGCCCACAACCACGCTCTCGGCCTCGCCCTGTTGCAGCATATTGCAGGCCTGATGCACCCCAAGCAGTGAGCTAGAACAAGCCGATTGCACCGTAAAGGCGGGGCCGGTCAGGCCAAGATGATAGGCAATGCGGCTGGCGAGGAAGTCCTTTTCGTTTTGCATCGCCAGCGGGGCGCGGTCAGCCTGGAAATCATCGGACGCGTTCACTTGTTGCAGATGATACGTGTTTTCGCTGCTGCTCATCAGGCACCCAATACGCCCCTGATCAGGGCGCATGCCCGCGTTTTCCAGCGCCTGCACAGCGCCCATCAACAGGTGGCGCTGTTGCGGATCCATCAGGCGGGCTTCTTTATGGGAAATTCCGAAATAATCGGGGTCAAACCCAAATGGGTTATCCAGAATCGAGGCCATGGCAACACGGCCGGGTTCTGGCGCCTCCGGCGAGGTTAGGCCACTGGTGCTCCCAAAAACAAGCCGCGCAAAATCTGCCAGCGTGGGCGCAGTGGCCACATTGGCCGCCATGCCTACGATCGCAATCCCGTCATCTGTCTCAGCCATGGGCGCTTGTACCGGCTCTGCGGGCATCTCATCGGCCAAATAAGCCGCAAGCTGTTGCGCGGTTGGGTGCTGGAAAAAGTCAACCAGGTGCAGATCCGCCCCCGTTTCACGGCAAAGATTAGCATGCACTTTCATCAGCACCAGCGAGCCCGCCCCCGCTTCAAAAAAGTGTTGATCAGGTAAAACAGGATAGCCAAGCACGGCTTCAAACGCCGCCAAAATCTGAGCTTGTGGGCCGGTTGCAGGCGCAAGATTCGCTTTGTCAGTTTTCCCGTTTGGTGTAAGCGGTATATCTGCTAAAATCTCAATATGTTGCGGCACCATATAGGCGGGTAAAAGCGCCGTTATATGGTCGCGGATTATTGTGCCCGAAAGCCCCGCGCCCTTGCAATGGGCCACAAGCTGCGCCTCACCCAATGGGCCATTTTGCGTGGTAACAATCGCGCTTTCAACGCCCTGTGCAGACTCAAGCGCGGCCTCAATCTCTGCTGGCTCTATCCGATAGCCATTCAGGTTTATCTGGTCATCCATCCGCCCGTCATAGCGCAGGCGCCCCCCCGGCAAGCGCGTGGCAAGATCACCTGTATGATAGCCGCCATCCCTAAAATGCTCAGCGGTTAAGGCTGGCTGGCCAAGATAGCCCACTGCCACACCAGCACCCTTTATCACCAGCTCGCCAGTTTCCGGTGCAAGTGAAAGCTCTACGCCCTCAATGGGGTGGCCAATCGGCACGGTGGCCCCTTGCAAGCGGCTCACTTCGGCAGCGGTATAAACCGCAACACAGCAACCAACGGTGGCTTCGGTTGGGCCGTATTCGTTTACAAATACCGCATTTGGGAAATGCGTGGCAAAGCGCTGCAAAACATTCGTTTTCAGCGCTTCGCCGCCAATAATAAACCGATGCGGAGCGCGGGAACCCCCCTCAAGATACCCAAAAAGGGCGGCGATATGCGCGGGTGTGATTTTAAACACAAAAGGGCGCTCGGCCTGCATAATATTCGCGAGCTCAGGAATTTCTTGCTGGTCTTGCGGCAAAATATACACCGTTTTTGCAGCCATTATCGGCGCAAGCATCGCAGTTATGGTGGCATCAAACGTAAACGGGCTGCTGGCAACGGCCCCCAGAGCTTGGCCCTCAAAATACCCTTGTGCGTGGCGCAGATACGTATTCAGGTTGGCGTGGCTAATCTCCACCCCCTTTGGCGCGCCGGTAGACCCGGAGGTAAACATCACATAAGCCCGCCCCAACAGGCTTTCCTGCACATGCGTTTGTTTTTGCTGCGCCCACTCTGCCACAGGCAAATTCGGCACAGGTAACCCCGCGCTGGCGTCACCCAAAACGAGGCCAATGCCAGCGCTTTTGATCAAAGCCGATATGCGGGCATTGGGGCTTTCAGGGTCCAGCGGCACATAGGCCGCGCCAGATTTCAGCACCCCCAGTAGCGCCACTAACATCTTGTCAGAGCGGGGCATCATAATGCCTACAAGGTCTCCGGCTCCCAGCCCTTTTGCGGCCAAAATGCGCGCGACAGAATCAGATTGTGCACGCAATTCGCCATACGTGAGGCGGGTTTGGCCAAAGACCGCCACCACCGCCGTTTCTGGGGCATTTTCCAAGGCCTCCAAAAGAGTGAGCTGTTCAGGCATTGCAAAAAGCTGGTCAAGCGCCGCTTCCATCCGGTTTGCGACCTGCGCAACGTCATAATCGCTAAAGAGCGCGGTGTCGAAATCATAGCTCAAGCGCAGGCCATCGGCCTCCGGCACGGCAAACAACGTGAAAGGAAATCTCGGCTCAAA
>WTAL01000171.1 GCA_013139635.1 Paracoccaceae bacterium | reverse complement strand
GCTCGCCCTCGTAAGACACGCCGTCTTTCTTCTCTTCGGCGCGCAGGATGTTGTTGGCGCGTTTGAAGCCTTGGAGGAGATTTTCGCCGTCATCCGTGTTGAGGAAAGCCTGTAATGCCTCGGCGCGTTTGTTCAGGAGGGTGAGGTCATCATTGCCGGGCATGGCGAGACAGGCGTCGATGACATCATGCCGGATGCCCTTGTCTTTGAGATAGACTTTGAGGCGGTCGTGGAAGAAGGCGAGGAGCTTTGCGACATATTCGTGTGTGCTCGGCTGCCGCCTGATCGGCACGCCCTTCTCGTTGCCTTCAGCATCAATTTCATCAAACAGCTCGATGGTGTCAGCAACCCTTCCATCATCGAAGGCTGATACTACGGTGGCATCATCTTCAAAGATTAAACGCGGCGGATTAAATTCCGTGGCCTCTTTATCTTTCGGGTCAAACCAGCAAAAACTTGTCCAGTTCTCGCGGCAATCTGATTTTTCCTTCGGGAGGTAAATAAACTGATCGCCTAGGTATTTATGTTCGATGAATATTGAATGGAAGCTTGATACCAAAATCGAAGCCAATCTAACCCGAATACCATTCTCAACTGCGAGGCGAATAACTCCCAGTGCCGCGCGCCGCAAAGCAAAAGGGTCTTTACTCCCCGTTGGCTTCTCGTCAATCGCCCAGAATCCCGTCAGGGTATCAATCTTATCCGCCAGCGCCACGGCCACAGATACAGCCTCGCTTGGCACATCATCTGATGGCCCCAGTGGCTGCCAGTGTTGCTCACAGGCGTTGACGACCGTTTGGTCCAGCCCCGCCGCCTCGGCATAATAGCGGCCCATCAGGCCTTGCAGCTCGGGGAATTCATAGACCATCTCGCTCATCAGGTCGGCCTTGCAAATCTCGGCGGCTTGCTGCGCAAGGGCGGGGTCGGCCCCCACCATCGGCGCGATCTCGCGGGCCAGTGCGGCAATGCGGGCCACCCGCTCGGACTGTGTGCCAAGCTTGTTGTGGAAGGTCACATTCGAGAGCTTCGCGGCCATGTCTGCCAGCGGCACCCGCAGGTCATTCTCCCAGAAGAATTTCGCGTCAGATAGTCGTGCAAACAGCACCTTCTGGTTGCCCGCTAAAATCGTCGCGCCCGCGTCTGCGGTTTCGCGATTAGCCACGGTCACGAATTTCTCAATCCGGCCTGTAGCCTTATTCCGCACGCTAAAAAACTTCTGATGCTCGCGCATTGAGCTTTGCAGCACCTCTGGCGGCAGCGCAAAGAAATCCTCGGCGATGTCGCCCATAAGCACCACCGGCCACTCAACCAAGCCCGCGACCTCGGCCAGCAGCGCCCGATCTTCGACCACCTCAAGCCCCAGCGCAAAGGCGCCATTGGTGGCGTCATGCCATATCAAATCTGCCCGCTCAGCAGAGTCCAGCATCACAAAAGCCGCCTTCAGCTTGGCCTCGTAATCCTCAAAACCCGTAACCCTAAACCGCCCCGGTGCCATAAACCGATGCCCTTCCGTGCTGTCCCCAACCGGAACATCCACGTCCACTGGCACCACTTCAACTTCTTCTTTGCTTAAAATACTCAAAACCGAATGTAGCGGCCGCACCCAGCGCATTTGGCCAGCACCCCAGCGCATAGATTTAGGCCACGGGAATTTGTGGATAGTCTCCGACACCACCTCAGAAAGCACCTCAGCCGCGCCCCGCCCAGGCTTTACAATTTCGGCCACATAAATGTCGCCCTTTTTGTCGACCTTCACCACAAGGTCTTCACGGCTTACACCCGCCCCTCGAAGGAAGCCTTCAATCGCTTTATCTGGCGCACCCACACGCGGGCCTTTGCGCTCTTCGCGTAGCGTTGGAGACTGCTCCAGCACGCCGCACACATTCAGGCACAACCGGCGCGGCGTGGTAAACACGGCGGCGCTTTCATAGGTAATTCCGGCCTCAACCAAGCCATTCGTTACCTGCTTTTTCAGGTCTTCCCCCGCGCGCTTTTGCATCCGCGCCGGAATTTCTTCGCTAAACAGCTCAAGCAAATAATCCATGATCTATTCCTGATATTTATCGTTGAGTTGCCGCCACATAAAGGCCCGCCCGTCGGGGTAAACCGCAATAATCCGGTCCAGCCCGTCTTGGCCATTTTTGGCTGCCATATAAGACGCCGCCGCACCGCTATCCACGTCAGCGGTTAGCTGCACCACGTCAAAGCATTCAAACCAGCCCGGAGGCGTTGTAGGGATAGGATTGGCCGCCAGCGTCACCCCGTCAAATGCCGCCACGTCCACCGTAAAGCAGCCGCGCAGCTTCAGGCCGGAGCTTTCGCCGTCCAAGCCCAAGTAGTTTTGCACCGCCACGTCGCGGCCCTCAACGGTTACCGTTTCCAGCCCGCTGACCTCGTTATAATAGGCGTAGTATTGTGCATACCAAAGCACCACGCCAAAGATGACGCTGAAAATTACCAGCCCGCCAGCCATTATCTTGCCACTCATATCGCGGCCCCTGCAAGAATAACCAGAGTCTGAACCGGCATCGGCAACATCAGCAGTTGCGGTATCATCGGGATCAAAGCCGCAAGGCCAAACACGCTCATGCCCCGCCCGCCTCTGTTAGCACAAAGGCGTCTGCACACATTTTGGTCAGCGCCCGCACGCGGCCAATATAGGCTTGGCGTTCGGTCACGGAAATTACGCCGCGGGCATCCAGCAGGTTAAAAACATGGCTGGCTTTGATCGCCTGATCATAGGCGGGGTGGGCCATAATAATGGTGCGACCAGTCTTTGGGTCTTCCGCAGGATGGGCGAGAATGGCCGCGCATTCCGCCTCGGCTTCCTCAAAATGCTTGAGCAATACATCGGTGTTGGCCACGTCAAAATTCCAGCGGGAATACTCCTGCTCGGCCTGCTTGAAAATATCGCCGTAAGTCAGCGGCACAGGGGCATCGGGGTTGTTAAACGGCATGTCCATCACGTGGTCAATGCCGAGCACATACATCGCGAGGCGCTCAAGGCCATAGGTCAGCTCGCCGGTGACCGGCTTGCAATCCATCCCCGCGACCTGCTGAAAATAGGTGAACTGGCTAACTTCCATGCCATCACACCACACCTCCCAGCCAAGGCCCCACGCGCCGAGGGTGGGCGACTCCCAGTCGTCCTCGACAAAGCGAATGTCATGCAGGTCCATGTCTATCCCGATGGCTTCTAGCGAGCCAAGATAAAGCGCCTGAAGGTCGGGCGGGGAAGGTTTGATAACCACCTGATACTGGTAGAAATGCTGAAGCCGGTTCGGGTTTTCTCCGTAGCGGCCATCGGTCGGCCGGCGCGAAGGCTGCACATAAGCCGCCGCCCAAGGCTGGCTGCCAAGCGAGCGCAGCGTGGTGGCAGGGTGAAACGTGCCCGCGCCCACTTCCATATCATACGGCTGTAACATAGCGCAGCCCTTGCAGGCCCAGTAGGCCTGTAGCCGTAAAATGATATCCTGAAAGCTCTGTGGTTTGTCCATCGGCCCTGCCCCGCATAAATTGTTGCCCCTCAATAGGGGGTGTGGGGCGGGGGGTCAATTAGGGAGTTAATCCAGCAACTCGCCCCGCCATATTGTTTACAACAGCACAATCCATGCTAAGTTTATAAGAGACCTATCATGTCAAAGAACCGAGAGGCACAGAATGTTCGATTTCATTACAAGAAATACACGGCGAAAGAAGGCTGCTGAAAGGGCATTACTTAAACGTGAAAAGCTACCCTTAAAAAAGTCTAGCTTGCGAGGGCAACTAGAAATACTGCGTGAGCAAATTTCAGTTATACAAGAAAAAGAAACCAGTAGTTTACGATACTTTCAGATTATGTTTTTTGTTTTTTCTGGCATTGGACTGTTCGGATCTTATAAACTAAACGAAGTTGTAAATTCTGTAACAGTAAAAACCACCGAATTAGTCAGTGAAACACGAGATGAAATTAGATATTTGTCGGATCGTGCCCGACCGCAAGATGTTTTTGTAGCCAGAACCGAGCGAGGTGACAAATCGGAAATTCCAGGCATACTTTCATTGAGCCATAAGCACCGAGAAGAAGATAATTCACCATACTACATTGTAAAAATTACTTTCTACCCATCCATTACAGTTGAAGAATACTCCGCATCTTTTATTGGTTGGTTTGTAAGTCTAGACGGAGGTATTCTTGATTGGTTTTCACGCACTAATAGCTTTTCAATTTTTGCAACTCCCTTTGGCCCAAATGAAATTCAGAGGCAATACATAAGAGATAGGAATATTGCTGGGCAAATGAGTTACCACCAAAGTTCTGGAATAACCCGGCCTGTTACAATAACACCTTCAGCTCCATATACTGGTACATTTTCTCTTTCTTGGTCAACGGACGAATGTGAAATCGCATTGCGCAGTATCACTGAAATCATGGCCAATGCAGCAGAAAACGGGAACTTTGGGACTATTTTCCTTTCTCCATCGGTTGATAATTATACGGTTATTAAACCGACAGAATTTATTGTAGATATGTCGTCAAATACTGTTGATGATTGGAATTGTGAATTTTCTAACAATAACCCTGTTAAACAAGATGATGATACCAATGGGCACTCCAATCCTATTTAGAAAACTTCAACTCCACGCACCCCATCCATCAACACCCGTAAATCTTCATCCCGCGTCCGGTGGTTGGTAATATTCACCCGCACCGCCCGTCGCCCGTTTACCGTGGTAATTGAAGGCACCGCCAGCCCGCCTTCCTGCAAGCGCAGCACAATCTCCTCGGTCACCGCATCGCCAGAAACATGGGCAAACACCACCACGCTTGACGCCACGGGGGCCAGCCGCTCAAGGCTTGGCGCGGCGTCAACCATCTCAGCCAACAACTTGGCTTGCGCACAATTCCGGCTAATCGCCGTCCCCAGTGCCTCTGTGCCCAGCGCCGCGATTTGTGCCCAGATTTTCAGCACCCGAAACCCGCGAGAAAGCTCCGGCCCGTAATCCACCGGCCAAGGGCGGCCCGCGGCCAAGCCACGGTCACTGCTCGCCAAATAATCCGGCGCGCCTTCAAAAGCCGCACGGTGCAGGGCCTCGTCGCGCACCAGCACAAAGCCCGCGTCATAGTTCACATGCAGCCATTTATGAAAGTCAAACGCCACGGAATCCGCGCGCTCAATCCCCTTAAGCCGAGGCCGCAGCACATCGCTCAGCACCCCCGCCGCGCCAAATGCGCCGTCAATATGCAGCCAAAGCCCCTCGGCCTTGGCGATATCTGCCAGCGCCGCGAGGTCATCAAACGCCCCAACGTTTACGCTGCCCGCCGTGCCTACCAGCATGAAAGGCTCCAACCCCGCCGCGCGATCAGCCGCCATCATTTTGCGCAGAGCCACAATGTCCATTTCAAAGGCAGCGTTCACCGGCACGGCCCGCAGCGCATCACTCCCCAGCCCCAGCATATCAAACGCCCGTGCCACGCAATTGTGTGCTTGGTTTGAGGCATAGCCCACCAGCTTGTGCGCGCCCACGCCCGAAGCCCGTGCATCCAGCCGCGCGTCTCGTGCGGCTTTCAGCGCTACAATTGTCGCCATTGATGTGCCAGAAACCACCAGCCCGCTGGCCGTTTTTGGAAAACCAAACATCTGCCGCACCCACGCAACCACCTGCTTTTCCACATACATCGCGCCGTGATCTCGCCCGCCAAGATTGGCGTTCATCGCTGCTGCCGCAATCTCCGCCAGCAATGACGCCGCCCCGCCACTGCCATGCACCCAGCCAAAAAACCGAGGGTGCGTATTGCCCACACCATAGGGCAGCAGCCCCGCTAGCTGCGCCGCCACGGCCTGATACCCTGCCCCCTCAATGGGCAATTCTGCCTGCATGTCCGCTTGCATATCCTCCGGAAAAGGCTGCCAAACGGGGCCATCCTTGGCCCCCGCCAGCTGCATCACTGCGCTGTGCAAAAGCTCCGCCGCATGGGCCTCAAAGCCCGCCCAATCCAGTGGGTCCAGATCACGCCGATTACCAGACATAAAACACACCCACCAAAGCCAAACCACCAAACATCAACACCCATGCCCGCCACAGTACCTTCACCGCGCGCGCAATATCCTCTGGCCCCAATTCTTTCCGCCCTGTTGCATTTACAAAGCTGTCATCCGTAAGCTGCCCATCATAGACCCGCGGCCCTGAAAGCGCCACGCCCAGCGCCCCCGCCATCGCGGCCTCGGGCCAGCCCGCATTGGGCGAGCGGTGCTGCCCCGCATCCGCCCGCACCACTGCGATCGCCTCGGCTGAACCTGTCGCAAACGCAATCAGCCCCGCCGAAATCCGCGCCGGAATGTAGTTCATCACATCGTCCAACCGCGCCGCTGCCCAGCCAAATTCGAGGTACTTATCGTTGCGATAACCGATCATGCTATCAGCCGTATTCACCAGCTTATAAGCCACGATCCCCGGCAGCCCGCCAAGCAGAAACCAAAACACCGGTGCCACCACCCCGTCCGAAAAATTCTCGGCCGCGCTTTCAATCGCGGCTCGTGAAACAGCGCTTTCATCCAGCACCGCCACATCCCGGCCCACAATCATCGAAACCGCCCGCCGCCCCTCTGGCAACCCTTGCCCCAAAGCTGCTGCCACAGCCGCAACGTGTTGCACCAGTGAGCGATGCCCCACCAGAATCGCGGCACCAATCACTTCAAGCACGCCTGCATCCGGCAGCCACGCCACAGCCCAACTTACTCCTGTAAATACCAAAATCATCCCGAGCATAGCCAGCACACCTTTGGCGCGCTTAAACCGCGCCACGTTAAGGTCCGAATCGAGTCGGGCAATTAATTTTCCCATTATTTGCACCGGATGAGGGATATGAGACCAAAGCCAGCGGGGCTCCCCCATGAGGGAATCCAGCACCAATGCCACACTTATAAGGATAAAATTCAACGTATTCTCTCACGATTCGGGCAAAACATCTAAAGTTTGATACTTTTTCTTAACTTCGGGGTAGCAAAATAGGGAAATGTTGAGTAGGGCAAGTAAAATTAAAATGTAATATGTTCTACATAAAAAAATTGTGCAATTATTTTATGCACAAATCACTTTTGTAAGTTATTTTTGAAAGGTAGCGTTTTGCGGGTATTAATCGCACAACATAACGCCGAATTAGGGCGGCTCTGGGCAGGGTTTCTGGAGCGAGAAGGCATAGATATTACTTTAGTCTCATCGCAAGGTGGGGCGCTGGCACAGCTACGAGCACAAGCCTTTGATGCGCTGGTTCTGGAAATGGTGCTGCCGGATGGTGGCGCCATCGCCATCGCCGATTTTGCAGCTTACCGCATGCCAGACGTGCCCGTCATCACCGTCAATTCGTCGAGCTTTTTCTCTGACGGCTCTATTTTTCAGCTTTTACCAAACGTGCATTCCGTCATGCAGGCCCCTGTTATCGGTGAAGACCTCGCCGCCATGGTCTCACACCTAAACAACAAACGTAAGCGTGTGCCGAGCGCCCCTTAGCAAAATTTTTGCAAATACCACTGGTCGCCAAGCCGAATCGCGATATAGTAACCTTGAGAGTTTTTGCGCAGGGCTAAACCGGATGTTAACCGGCAGCGCCTATGCTCGCCCGAGGAGGACCATCCATGGATGCTTTTTTGTCAAAAGAAGTTTTAAACGGGCTAGAGCGTGCGCGCAAACAGGCCCAGCGCAAAAAGAACCGGCTGCGGCTGCATGTAGGCGATGAAGTTTATCCCCTTCTGCGACTTTCCGATGACGGCTTTGAAATGGACGCTGAAGCTGCCCCACACCTGCGCGGCTTTGTGGATATCTATGATGGCGCAAAGCACCTTGCCAGCTGCCTGATTATCCACTCAGAACCCGAGGGCAACATTATGCGCTACGAATATAAGCGCCATACCAATGTGGCCGAAGGCCCCGCCAAAGATTTTGCGGTGGATGACAATGCCCCTGTGGCCTTAATCGGGCGATAACGCCGAAGCGCATTTCGTAGCAAGCACCGATGCGTCCGCGCGGCGCGAACACGGCACGCAAAGCAAGCACAAACGGCAG
>WTAL01000184.1 GCA_013139635.1 Paracoccaceae bacterium | reverse complement strand
ATGTTCCCCTCCCAGCAAAACCTGACCTTGCGCTCAAATGCGCCGGAGCTTCAGGTGCAAGAGGGTGATCTTTATGTGATAGAAGGCATGCTTTTTGCCGAGGGCAAAGACGCTGAAATCTCGGTCTGGGGTGTGTCTTCGCGCGCAATTGATACCTTTACAGCAGGCGATACCGCGCCTTTGGCCAAGGGTGGCGAGGTAACGGTGCAGGCCAATGGCCAATACCGCATGGAAAACACAGAGCCGTTTAGCGGCACGCGCGGCACGCGGATATTTGTAACCGCTACCACCCCGCCAGAATTTACCCTGCGAAACTACCAATATGTGCTGTTTGACCCCTCCAATTCCGAGGGCATGGCCAAGGCCTTTATCAACACGCTCACGGTGACTATCCCCGCCACCATCATCCCGATTGTAATTGCCGCCTTTGCCGCCTATGCGCTGGCATGGATGGAATTCCCGGGCCGTGCGCTGCTAATTGCCGCGATTGTTGGCCTGCTGGTGGTGCCGTTGCAACTGGCGCTAATTCCGCTTTTAAAACTGCATAATGAAATTGGCATCGGAAAGGGCTACCTTGGCGCTTGGCTGGCGCATACGGGGTTTGGGCTGCCGCTCGCCATATACTTGCTGCGAAATTATATGGTTGGTCTGCCACGCGATATTATCGAAAATGCCCGCGTTGACGGCGCGACAGAATTCCAGATATTCATCAAAATCATCCTGCCGCTCAGCTTTCCAGCGCTCGCCTCCTTCGCCATTTTTCAATTCTTGTGGACATGGAACGACCTCCTCGTCGCGCTGGTATTCTTAATAGACAGCACCGGAGATACCACGGTGATGACCAAACAAATTGTTGAACTCCTCGGCACCCGTGGCGGTAACTGGGAAATCCTCGCCACTTCGGCATTCGTTTCAATCGCCGTGCCGCTGATGGTTTTCTTCGCCATGCAAAAATACCTCGTGCGCGGCTTGCTCGCCGGGTCAGTTAAATAATGGAAAGCCCTATGAACACAGCTCAGGCCCTCGCCCCGCAAACCAGTGAAGACTGGTGGCGCGGCGCGGTGATTTACCAAATCTACCCGCGCAGCTTTCAGGATAGCACTGGCAATGGCATTGGCGATCTGCGCGGCATCGTGCAGCGCCTGCCCTATATTGCCAAACTCGGCGTAGATGCCATTTGGATATCACCGTTTTTCACCTCGCCGATGGCTGATTTTGGCTATGATATCTCCGACTTCCGAGACGTAGACCCGGTTTTTGGCACCTTGGCAGATTTTGACGCCGTGGTAGAAACCGCGCGCGGGCTGGGCCTAAAGGTGATGATTGATCTGGTGTTCAGCCACACCTCCAGCCAGCACCCGTGGTTTAAGGAAAGCCGTAAAGCCGAGCCAAACGCCCACTCAGATTATTATGTCTGGGCCGATGCCAAGCCCGACGGCACCCCGCCCAACAACTGGCTTTCCATCTTTGGCGGTTCGGCATGGCATTGGGAAGCGCGACGCTGCCAGTATTACCTGCATAATTTCCTGATTTCCCAGCCGGACCTGAACTTTCACAATCCGGTGGTGCAGGATGAGCTTTTGGACATCGCCAAATTTTGGCTTGATCGCGGCGTCAACGGCTTCCGCCTAGACACTATAAACTTTTACTTCGCCGATCAGGCATTGCGCAGCAACCCCGCCTTGCCGGAAGATCAACGCAATGACCAAATCGCGCCAACCGTTAACCCTTACAATCACCAAGAACACCTCTATGATAAAAACCGTCCCGAAACGCTGGGCTTTTTGCGCCGTTTGCGCAGCCTGATGGACGGTTACAATGCCGCCGCCGTGGGCGAGGTGGGTGACAGCCAGCGCGGGCTGGAGATTTTGGGCGAGTATACCGCCGGCAATGACCTCATGCAGATGTGCTATGCCTTTGAACTGCTCGCCAGCCACCGCCCCGAGGCGGCAGATATTGCCGAAATATTCGCCAAAGTCGAGCGTGTGGCGTCTGATGGCTGGGCTTGCTGGGCCTTTTCCAATCACGATGTGCAGCGCCACAAAACCCGCTGGGGGCTTAATGACGCCGCCGATCGCTGCTATGCCACCCTTCTAATGTGCCTGCGCGGCTCGGCCTGTATTTTTCAGGGCGAAGAGCTGGGGCTTTCAGAAGCCGACGTGCCATTTGATGCGTTGCAAGACCCCTACGGCATCGAGTTTTGGCCCGAGTTCAAGGGCCGCGATGGCTGCCGCACCCCGATGGTGTGGGAGCCAAGCAACGGCAATGGTGGCTTTTCCAGCAATGCCAAAACATGGCTGCCCGTGCCACCAGAGCACCTGAGCCACGCCGCCGCTACGGCGGAGTCAGATCTCGGCTCGCTCTTGCACCACTACCGCCGCGCCATCGCTTTTAGGCAGGCCAACACGGCCCTGCGCGAAGGTGATATGGATAATGTGCAAGCCAAAGACGGCATCATTCAATTTACGCGCAGCGCTGGTGGCACCACACTATTTTGCGCGTTTAATCTTGGCGGAGCCCCCCGCCAAACCGAGCTGCCTACGGGCCAGTGGCAGCCAATTGGGCGGGAGCTTGGCGTTGCTGAGCCCTCGCCCAACGGCCGCTTAACCCTTGAGGCTTGGCAAATCTGCCTCGCCCGTAAAATCTAGGAGCACATCATGGCTGACCTTAAAATGACAGGCATTGCAAAGTCTTACGGTGATGTGAGCGTGCTTGAGGATATTAACCTCGATATAAAAACCGGCGAGCTTATCGTTTTTGTTGGCCCCTCGGGCTGCGGAAAATCAACCCTGCTGCGCATGGTGGCAGGACTAGAAAAGATCACCGCTGGTGAGCTGGAAATTGACGGCGTGGTGGTAAATGACATCCCCCCTGCCGAGCGCGGCATTGCGATGGTTTTTCAATCTTACGCAC
Source organism: Paracoccaceae bacterium (assembly GCA_013139635.1). Classification (GTDB taxonomy): domain Bacteria; phylum Pseudomonadota; class Alphaproteobacteria; order Rhodobacterales; family Rhodobacteraceae; genus UBA3077. The sequence continues at coordinate 18,105 of WTAL01000184.1, read as the reverse complement.
TTTATCCGCATATGACCGTGCGGGATAATATGTCTTTCGCCCTGAAGCTGGCGAAGAAAAGCAAAGAGGAAATTGACGCTTCGGTGTCCAAAGCTGCCAAAATCTTGCAGCTGGAAGACTACCTCGACCGCCTGCCCAAAGCCCTTTCTGGCGGGCAACGCCAACGGGTGGCGATTGGCCGCTCGATTGTGCGCGACCCCAAGGTTTACCTGTTTGACGAGCCGCTTTCCAACCTAGACGCCGCCCTGCGCGTGGCCACCCGCATCGAGATTGCGCAGCTCAAAGAAAGCATGCCCGAAAGCACGATGATTTATGTGACCCACGACCAAGTGGAAGCGATGACGCTGGCCACGCGGATTGTGGTGCTGGCCAATAAAGGTATTGCCCAAGTCGGCACGCCACTTGACCTCTATGAGCGCCCCGAAAATGAATTTGTGGCGCGGTTCATCGGCTCCCCGGCGATGAACCTTTGGCCCGGCGAAGTGGTCGCTACGGGGGCACAAACAAAGGTGCTGCTAGCCGATGGCTGTGAGGCCCTTTCAGACGTGCCAACCACCGAGGCCGATATGGGCTTGAAGGTCAATATTGGCGTGCGCCCAGAAGATTTACGCGCAACAGAAGGCACACCGGTTTTCACTGGCAAGGTTGATTTCACCGAGCTGCTCGGCGAGCTGACGCAAATTTATTTTGACGCCACGGCGGGCGAGCATGTGATCGCCAAATTGCCGGGCATCGTGCACGGGTTGCGCGGCCAAAATATTCGCCTAGCGGCCAATCCTGATAAGGTTCACCTGTTTTCAGATGGCCGGTCGTTGCTTTATCGCTAAGCGCACGGCGCGGATATTTCACCAGCGGCGCTCATCATGATCAGGTCCGAAACCTCGGCCCCGATGAGCCTGCCGATTTTCTCGCCTAGCCCCATCAGCTTTGCCGGATTGCTTGTGGCCATCCGCAAAGCTTCTTCCATCGATATCCCAACAGTTTGTAACATGGCAATACCTTCAGGAATGGTCGTATGCGCCCCCGCAAGCGAGCCTTGAGGGTTAATAAGCCGGCCCTCTTTCAAGTGAATCGCTTCGCCATAAAGTGTAAAATGTTCTGGGCCGCCAACGGTTGGCATGGCATCGGTGATCAAAATCATATGGTCTTTTAGGGGCCGCGCACGGCAGGCGAGCGCCAACATTGAAGGGTCCACGTGCAGGCCATCCGCGATGATCGAGCAATAGGCGCGGCTGTTAATCGCCGCCCCCACAACGCCGGGCGCACGGTTTTCCATTTGCGACATCGCATTGAAAAGATGGGTGAAAAGCGTGGCGCCTTCACCCAGCAATGCCTCGGCCTCGGCGGCGCTAGCATTGGTGTGGCCCATTGAAACCGTAACGCCGAGCGCCACAATTTCGGCCACCTGCTTTGGCGTTACCGACTCAGGCGCAAGCGTAAGCAGCACCGGAATGCCCTGCGCCCGCAGCCGCTTCAGCTGCGCCATTGTGCGGCGATCAAACGGGCGAATATAGCTGGGTTTATGGGTGCCATTGCGCGCGGTGGCAATATGCGGGCCTTCAATATGAATGCCCGCAATGCCATACTCACCGAAGCAGTCCAGCACCGCGCTCACAGCGGCCTCCAGCACCTCTGGTGCATCGGTTATGACCGTTGGCAGCCAGTGTTGCGTGCCAATATTGTGGTGTGCCTTGGCAATCGCCGCCAGTCCCGCACGGTGCGGGCTGGTGTTAAACAGCACACCGTCGCCGCCGTTGATCTGAATATCAAAAAAGCTGGGGGTGAGCGTGCCATTCAGCGCGCTTACGTCCGCGTTGGGCGGGATTTCAGCCACAGGGGCAATGCCTGTAACCACGCCGTTTTCAACCCGCGCGGCCATTTCATTATGCAGGGTATGCCCGTCAAACAAGCGGGTTGGGTTAAGCCAGATTTCAGCCATGAGCGCCCTCCGATATAAAATACGGCATAAGCGCTTGCTGGATTTCAGCCATCACAAAGGCCTTGGCCAAAGCTTGGCCAGACGTTTGCAATTCCGCTGCGCGCGCAGTGGTTTCAGCGCTAAAATACGGGGCCAAATTGGCGGCATGCTTATCAATGGAAATCATCAAGGCCTCCACGGCCTCAATAGCCTCCGGCTGCGCCCAGTAATAGCGAATTCGGTCGGCAAGGCCCATGTGCCGCAGCTTCTTTTGCGTGGCCGCATCGCCGTGGTAGTGTGATTGCCAATGAGCGGGGTTGGCGAGCATCAGGCCTTCCATAACCACAGGCAGGTTGCTACTTGGACAAACGGCATCAAGCGCATACAGCGCTTGGCGATAGGCGTGGGTGAGCGCAGGGCCAACTTTATGAATGGCAAAGCCCATCTCGGCCAGTGCCGGATAGGCGCTCGGGTGCTGGTAATCAGTTGAATGCGCCTCAAAGCATAAGCCTTCATAAGGGGTGAGCATAGCACGCAGGGCCGCATTGCCACCTTTGGGCAAATGATGCACTTCCGTGGGGGAAAACTCGACACCGGGTTGCACAACCAGCGCCACAATACGGGCTTTGGCTTGGGGAATGCCGGCAGCATCAAACGCGTTGAAATGCGCCTGCAAAGTCGCCTCGGCAGCGGCCGGGGCTGTTGGGGTAACCTCTTCGCCATCCCCATGCGCGCCACCGGGAGGCGGCACTTCAGTGCCGACCATGTAAGAAAGCTTGGCAGGGTTTGCGGCCGTTTGCTCACAAATCACCGCCAGCTGTGCGGCACGAACCGCCGAAGTGACGTCATCCACCTGTGCAGGCTCCCCTTGGCAACCCTCTGAGCAATCCAGATGGATTTTGGTGAAGCCCGCGCGCACATAATCGGCCACCAGCGTTTCAGCTTTGGCCATGGCCCCCGCCGCAGGGCTGGCGCGCCAAACCTGCGGGCCGAGGTGGTCTCCGCCAAAAACCAAGTTGGCGGTGTCAAAATCTGAAAGCGCCGCAATATCCTTCACGAAGGCAGCAAAATCAGCGGGTTTCATGCCGGTATAACCGCCGAACTGGTTCACCTGATTACTGGTCGCCTCCACAATAAGTGGCTGCCCGAGCGCGCCTGCCAGCCGCATTGAAGCTTCCAGCACCAAAGGGTGAGCTGAGCAAACAGAAGGCAGCGCGGCCAGCTGGCCGCTGCGGTTGGCCTTGATGGTCTGGCGTAAAAGGTCGCTCATGCTTGCACCGCCAGTAAAGCCGCACCGCGGGTGCCGCTGCTATCGCCAAATTTAGCCTTTAGAATGATCGGAGCGCTTGTGCCTTTAAGCATTACGGGCTGTGCCGCCGCGCTAAGCCTTTCGGCCACGCCTACGATGTTTGAAAGCCCGCCGCCGAGCACAATGCAATCCGGGTCCAGTGTGCATTGCAAGCTGGCCACAAGGGCCGCAATAAGGCTGAGCCACGCCTTGAAAGCCTCGCCATCCTCCGCCGCAATTTCAGCGGGGCTGGCCGTGTGGCCGTTAATATGCTGGCCCAGCGCCACCATTCCCGGCCCCGAGCCGAGGGTTTCAAAGCAGCCCGTGCGCCCACAGCCGCAAGCGCGCTGCGGCAAGTTAAGGCTAGCCGGAAACGGCAAATGGCCCACCTCCCCAACGGTGCCATTCGCCCCCTGAAACAGCTTTTGCCCAACGCAAAAGCCGCCCCCGATACCCGTGCCAAGGATAAGCCCAAAAACCGTGTTAAATTTTCGCCCCGCACCAAGCGTTGCTTCTGAATAAGCGAACAAATCGCAATCATTTCCAAAGCGGGCGTCGCGGCCAATAGCTTCAAGGATATCTGCCCGCAGCGGCTTTTGGCTCGCGGGAAGGTTGGCCGTAAAAGCCAGCCCGCTTTGGCTATCATGCCGCCCCGGAATGCCAATACCCAAGGGCAGGCCCGCCTGCTGCGCCTCTAGCCACGCCACTTGGTCTTGCACCGCCGCTACCAGTTCAGCATAGTTGGCGGGGGTTTCTATCCGTCGCGTTTCCACGGCGTGCCAGTTGCCATCAAAAAGGCTGGCCTCAATCTTGGTGCCGCCCACATCTATGCCGCCCGCAATCATAGCGCCTCCGGTGTGTGCAACGTTACGCCGCTCACCACACGCGTGAGCGTGCCACGGCCTTTAAAAGGGTCGTCAATATTAAGGCCCAAATCATGCGACCAGACCACAGCCAGCGCTTGTGAAAACAACACGTAGAGCACGGCATCGGCAGCGTCACTCCCAACGCGCGGAATGGATATATCGCCACCCTCGCCGAGGCTCAGGACCGTATTTGACCCAAATTGGTCCCGCACTTCGGCGGCGAGGTCTCTGTCATATTGCCCTGTCAGGGCATGGTGGGACAGGAATACAAAAACCTTTGTATCGGTGGTGATGAACGATTTGGGGCCGTGGCGAAAACCAAGATTGCTATCCCAAATAGCCGGAATATCCCCCGCCGCCAGTTCCATAACCTTGAGCGCCGCTTCCCGCGCCGCAAAAGCCAGCGGCCCAGAGCCGGTAAACACCGCGCGTGCAGGGCGGGGCATGGCTTGAGCGGTGTTAAAATACTGCGGCAGCAAGGCCTCGGCATGGTCGGCAAGGGTGTTGAGCTGTGTGGCTTTCAAGCCCTCATCCAGCAGTAAAAGCGCGGTCAGCAGCATGGTGCTATAGCTTGAGGTCATGGCAAAACCCGCGTCATGGGTGGCGGCGGGCAGGGTGATAACCTTTTGGTGCTGCGCGGGGCGAGTGGCCAGCGCACTTTCAGCGTTGCAGGTTATGTTCAGGCGCGGGGCTTCAGGCAGGAACCTGTCAAGCAGGTCCAGCGTGCCAAGGCTCTCAGCGCTATTCCCCGAGCGGCCAAAAGAAATGACCAACGGGCGCAGGCCTTTGCGGATATAATTCTGCGGGCAGGCCACCAGATCAGTGGTGGCAATGGCGCGAATACGGCGCGGGTCCGCCCCCAGCGCCGCCGCAATCAGGTCTCCGATATAGGCCGATGTGCCCGCGCCGCAAAGCCAGATTTCGTCGGGGTTTTGTGCGGATATCCAAGCTCGCAGGCCTGCGAGCTGCGGCCCAAAATCCTCGGCCCAGCCCCGCCAAATGGCGGGTTGCTGCATAATTTCGCGATAGGTGGCGCTGGTTTGCATCTATACTGTATCCGTAATTTTGGCGAGGGTTTCGGGGGTGTCCGGGTCCATCCCCAAGGCGAGCGTGAGGTCATGCACCACAGGGTAAAGCGCATAAAGCAGCAATGCGGCGGCACTGGGCGGGCTGGCCTGCGTCACGCCCATATCAGCCGGAGACACCCGAAAAACAGGCGTGTTTATCGCCCTGAAGCGCGCTTCCGCGAGGTTCAGGCTGTCCTGAATTTCCGGCTCCAGCGTGTCCAGAATCAGCACCGTCAGCGGCTTGGTCGCAAGTTGCAGCGGGCCGTGCAGCACCTCGGATGCCGAGTAAGCCTCCGCGTGCAGCGCCGCGCATTCCTTGAATTTCAACGCAATTTCCTGCGCCGCCCCAAAACCGCAGCCGCGCCCTATCACAAACACCGAATCAGACGCCTTGAGCGCCGCCACAAGCGCCGCCAACATCGGTAGGGTTTTCCCCTCCACACTGGTCATCGCCTGTGCCGCCGCCGTTACATTTTTCGCATAATCCGGCACCATCCGCCTCAGCAATGCCATGCCCGCCGCCATCGTGCATATCACCGATTTGGTGGCCGGAATCGCCAGCTCTGGCCCCGCGCCCATATCAATGCAGATATCCGCCACTTTGCTAGCCGGAGACCCCGCCGTATTAGTGATCGCCACTGTCTGCCCTCCGCGCGCCTTCACGCCTTCAATTGCGTGCACAAGGTCCGAGCTGCCACCAGATTGGCTAATCACAAGCCCCGCCGCGCCCGCCATATCCACGCCGTTCCCAAGGCTAAAAACCGAGGGCGGCAGGGTTGTCATCGGCTTCCCGAGCACCCGCATAAATTCATACGAAAGGATATTGGCGGCGGCGTCCGAACTGCCCCGCGCAATGGTATAAATCGCCCGTGCCGCGCAAAGCGGCTCCACATTAAGGCCGCTCAGATCACGCCCCAGCATGGCCACATAGCGGGCCGGAGCCTCATTGATTTCCGAACGCATCAGCGCCCCTGCTACTTTGGTCATACCATCCGCCATTATCTTAAATTATAGCTGTCAAATTTCGCCCATATCGGGGCCAGATCAACAATCTTTCCCGTCATACGGCTTTCATCAATCGCCATGGCGGCAACGCCCGCCACCATCGCATCGACCACCCCCACCGGCAGGCTTTCATTCCGGCCGTTCAGGTGCGCCACGATGTCTTCCACCATCATTTCGTCAGCGCCATAATGCGCGCCAATCAAGCCCTCGTCATCGGCGTAATTCTTGTCTTCCAGCCGCTCGGAAGTCCGCGCATCTGTCACCTTAAAATAGCCGCGCACAAAGTCGCCCTCGACCATGCCCTTGGCCCCCATCACGCAAAACCGGCGGTGCTCGTCGGCCACATTTGTGTTGGTATGAAAGGTCATACTCGCGCCGCTCTCAAACTCGATAATCGAGCTTTGCTGGTCCACAATATCGGCATCCGCCGTAAACGGGTCATCCACACCTTCCCAGCGGGTTTCTTTTACGTGGTAAACACTGTCATCCACGCCAGCTTCGGGGGCGTGCTCCGGGAGGAAAGAGCGCCGAGACCCGAAGCTGGCAACTCGTGTGGGGCGCGACCCCGTAACCATATTGTAAACATCAAGATCATGGCAGCATTTCTCCAACATAAAGCCACCGGAATACTCGGTTTTACGCCGCCAATCCCGCATGAAAAACGCACCGTGATAAGGCGCGATATACTCGCTGGCCTCAATCGAGGCGATCGACCCGATCTGCCCCGCATCCAACGCTTTTTTAAGGTCTCGCACGTGCTGCGAATAGCGCAGCACAAGGCCGATGATCACGCGGTCAGTGCCGTGTTCTTGCAGCAGTTCTGCGAGCGCAAACGTATCCTCAATGGTTGTCACCACTGGTTTTTCCGCAAAAATCCGCACGCCCGCCTCAAGGCCAATACGGATATGCTCAAGGTGCATGTAGTTGGGCGAACCGACAAAAAGCAGGTCGGGTTTTACCTCGGCCAGCATTTCAGCAAGGTCACCGAATGCCGCAATCTCCCCGCCCTCTGGCCAGTCTTCCAGCTCGTCACGCGGGTCAGTATAGCCGACAAATTCTATCTCGGGCATGTGCTTTTTCATAATTGAAAGCACGTGGGTAGAGCGTAGGCCCATGCCGCAAATTGCTACTCTCATTTTAGCCTCCTAAACCAGCGCAGGCAGCTTTTGCCGCCGTAAAGCCACGCCATTTTTGGTAAACACATGGCAGTCTTCAGGGTTCACGCCCAGCGGCACCACATGGCCCTCGCTGATCGGCGCTTCGCCATCAAGTGCGGCGCAGAATTTGACGCAGCCCGCCACGCCACCATAGGTCATCGAAACCCCACCAAGCCGCTCTAAAATATCTACGGTGATATTCAGCACGCCAGCATCTGGCGCATAAAAAACATGCTCAGGGCGGATGCCAACTTCAACACTATCGCCCACCGAGGCGCCCGTTGTATCTACCGGCAGCACCATGGGCACATTGCCCTCAAGCATCACTTCTAAACCACCGTTTAGGCCTGTGACTTTCGCCTCAATAAAGTTCATACTTGGCTGGCCGATGAAGGACGCCACGAATTTCGTTTTTGGCGTGTGATAAAGCGCCATCGGCGTATCAAATTGCTCAATTTTACCACCGTTCAGCACCACGATTCGGTTAGCCATCGTCATGGCTTCAATCTGGTCATGGGTCACATAAACCATGGTGGCGTCTAGGTCTTTATGCAGCTTGGAAAGCTCAACTCGCATATCGCCGCGCAGCGCCGCATCTAGGTTGGAAAGTGGCTCATCAAACAGGAAAATCTTGGGTTTGCGCACAATCGAGCGCCCGATGGCCACCCGTTGCCGCTGCCCGCCCGAAAGCGCGCCGGGCTTATAGTCAAGCCGCTCCTCAAGCTTCAGAATCCGCGCCGCTTCCATCACGCCCGCATGAATATCTTCCTTGCTTTTCTTCTGCACCCGTAGTGGAAAAGCTATGTTTTCATAAACCGTCAGGTGCGGATAAAGCGCGTAGCTTTGGAACACCATTGAGATGCCCCGCTCAACAGGGTGGGCCTCAGACACATCATCACCATCGATGATAATTTGGCCTTCACTCGCCATTTCAAGCCCTGAAATAATCCGCAGTAGGGTGGATTTTCCGCAGCCAGACGGGCCAACGAACACCACAAATTCTTTGTCATTGATCGCCAGATCAATATCAAACAGCACCTGCGTGGCACCAAAGGATTTATTGATATTTTTAAGGTTTAAAGTCGCCATAATACCCTCGGGAATGCAGGTGAATGCGGGCGGCGTAAACCGCCCGCACATAGATTACATGATCTCTGCCAGCTCTTCGCCAGCAATGGTCACAAGGTTGTCCACGGTGTCATCCTCAAGCACGATCCCCTGGATCATGTTGACAAAAACCGCCTGAAGGCCCTTAACATCAGTCACCATTGGCTCTGGTCCACCGCGCGAAATGCCCGCCGTGAAAATTTCCCAGAACGCGTCGCCGATGTAATATGGAGCGTCAAAACCAAGGTTCTCATATTGCAGAATAGGCGTTAGGCCCCAGCTGCTATCAAGGTCATATTGCGCTTCGCCAGTGGTCAGCGCTTGCGCCAGCTTCATGGAAAGATCTTCAACGCCAGTGCCGCTAAACACTGCGATCGAGTCCGTGATCAGGATAGTACCGTTATCGCCATTCGGGCCACGTGGCACAGGCACGATCATCTGGTTGATGTCTTCATTATGCTGCCCACGACCCCAAGGACCGTTTACATACATGGCGATTTTGCCATCGTTAAACAGGTCTTTCAGGCTGTCACGCTCCCAAGCCGTTGGGCCTTCTTGCGAAACGCCAGCGAGCTTGCCAAAGAAGGCCAGCGTTTCGCGGGTTTCAGCGCTGTCCAGCATGCCTTCGCCAGTGTCGGCGTCAATGACCACACCACCATTTGAATAAAGGAAGTTCAAGAATTGGTGCATGGTGTTGTCAAAATCTTTAGCCGCAAGGCCATAGCCTGCAACACCGTCACCACCCGAAGCAGCCGAAACGGCAGCGGCGAGATTGTATAGATCATCCCATGTTTCCGGAGCGGCACAGGTTTCCCCAGCGGCCTCGATCACATCACAGTTCATATAAAGCGCTTTGGTTGAAAACGCGTGTGGAATGCCCCAATATTGGCCGCCATTTGAAACGGTTGCCAACACGCCGGGCTGATAAGCCGCTACGGCTTCATCACTCAAGGTAACCGGCAAAATCAGGTCGTTCTCAGCCAAAAGTGCCAGCTCGCGTGAACCCATATAGGCCAAGCCGGGCGCATCGCCGGCAGCCGCGAGGGTTTTGGATTTATCCTGACAGGTGCCCCAAGGCACTGGCTCGGCATTTACCGTAACGCCGGGGTTATCCGCCTCAAACTGCGTGATCACAGTCTGGTCAGCTTCGCGGATTTCACCGCCACACATGATCAGGTGCACTTCTTGCGCCTGTGCCATGCTGCCCGCTGCCAGCGCGATGCCGCTCACGGTTAGGGTTGCTAAAATCTTCTTCATTTCTACGTTCCTCCAGTTGGTAGAATTTCGCGACCTTATGGTCACTCTTTAATGGCCCCCGCCGTTAACCCAGCGATTAAGAACCGCTGCATAAACAGGAAGATCAACATTACGGGCAAAACGCCCACCAGCGATGCGGCCATCATCTCGTTCCAGACCACATCTTGGTATCCGATAAATTCAAAAACCCCCGCCGGTAGCGGCATGTAATCACTGTTTTGGTTAAACGTGATCGCAAACAGGTATTGCTGGGCGTAAGCGCCGATAAACACGGAAACCCCAACCACAACCAGCCCCGGCCCCGCCAAAGGCAGCATCACCCGCCGCAGGGTATACATTTTGCTGGCGCCATCCACATAAGCGGCTTCCTCCAGCTCTTTCGGGATCTTTTCAAGGTAGCTTTTCAGCAGCCAAATCCCCATCGGCACAAGGAAGGCCGCGCCGGGGATGATCATGGCGAAATACGTATTCAGCAGGCCCAGCGTGCGCAAAACGCGGTAAAGCGGGATGAGCAAAACGGCACCGGCAAACATGTTAACGGCAAGGAAAAGCGAGAGCGTAAGCGCCTTGCCCCTGAACTCAAACCGCGCAAATGCATAGGCGGCGGGGATGATGAATATCATCGCCAGCACCGTCACGGCCCCCGCAATAAACACGCCGTTAAATATGTAGCGGCCAAGCTTGGGCACCGTGACCCACATGCTGCTATAGGCATCAAACGAGAACTCGTCCGACCAGAACTTGTAAGGCGCGCTGCGCAGGTGGTCGAGCGGGCGCAGGGATGTCATAAACATCTCAAAGAACGGCAGCAGGATGAAGATCAGGAATATGCCGATGGCGATATATAGCCCGATTTTCTCCAGCAATGAGTAGCGATCCATCATGTTATTTGCTCCCAAACCGTTTTTCGAGCTTCTTGAGCACCACCATGTAAACAATGGCAAATATGCTCAGCAGCACCACAATCACCACCGCGCGCGCCGCGCCCGGGCCAAACTTAAAGCTGGCAATGGCTGTTTTGTAGGTGTCGATAATCAAAGTTGTTGTTGCACTGCGCGGGCCGCCCTCAGTCAGGATCCAGACAATCTCGAACGAGTTGAACGTCCAGATCGCAGACAGCAGCGCCATCGAAACAATTACCGGAAATATCTGCGGCAGTGTAATGCGGCGGAAGCGATACCAGCGCGAGGCGCCGTCTACATAAGCCGCCTCATAAAGGTCGGTCGAAACCCCCTGAAGGGCCGCGAGGAAAAAGATAGCAACCATCGGCGTGCCAACCCAAACGTCGGTCACAATCGCCGAGTAAAACGCGCTTTGCTTATAGGCGAGAAACTCAAACGGGCCATCAGTGATGCCCACATATTGCAGCGCGCCAGATATCAGGCCAAACTGCCCGTTATAAAGCCAAAGCCAGCCGAGGCAGCCAATGGCGATCGGAATAATCCACGGCGGCATAACCAGCACGCGAAAGGCCGCGCGCCCCGGGATTTTGGCATTTAGCAAGCTTGCGCCCAGCAGCCCCAGCACCATCTTCAGGCTCACAGAAATAAACATCCAGTAAAACGTGCGGCCAATGGTGGCGGCAAATTTCTTGGAGTTGGCGAGCTTTTCATAATTGGCCGTGCCAACATAGCTTTCCCCGCCGATATTGGCGTCGGTAAACGAAAGCCGGATCGTTTCCAGCAGGGGCCACACCACGATCAGGCACAAATACGCCGCCGCAGGGGCAATTAGAAGCCACGCAAATGTAGATTTGCTTGATAGCGCTTTCGGCAATGACTTCCCCATCTATCCCCTCCCAAGGATACAAAAACGCGATTCTGCGCTTAGGCCAATATAAGACCATTATAAGCCACACTGTAAACCACTTTCAGGCCAATCGACCGAAGAATTAAATATTCCTACGTAATTACAGCGTATTAGCTAATAATGTTGCGCCAAGTCACTTCAAGGCTTGAATTGGTATTGCTTTTGCATATAGTGGTCTACATTGCTACGCCAAAGGAAAGCCACCCGTTTTGACCCAGATCATCGATATGCTCAGCCCCACCACGTGGCAGCAAGCCAGTGGCGGGCCACGCTATTTGCAGCTTAGCCGCCATATTGCCAGCGCCATTAAGGCGGGCAGTTTAGCTGGCGAATCACCCTTGCCCTCAGAGCGTGAAATGGCGAGCCTCACGGGGCTTAGCCGCGTGACCATCCGCAAAGCGATCGAGGTTTTGGTCAACGAGCGCCTCGTGACCCCGCGCCATGGCTCCGGCAATTTTGTCTCACCACCGGTTGAAAAACTGGAGCATTCCCTCTCCCGCCTCACCTCTTTTACCGAAGATATGCGGCGGCGCGGCAAGTCGTCCAGCTCCGAGCGCATTAGCGCGGGGCTGTTTACCCCCTCCCCCGAAGAAATGATGGCGCTTGGCCTTGGGGCTGGCGAGCTGGTAGCCCGCACCGAGCGCCTGCGCCGCGCGGATGGTGTGCCAATGGCGATTGAGTGCAGCGCGCTGCCGCCCGACATTTTGCCAAACCCCGAGGCCGTGGATACCTCGCTTTACAAGGTGCTGGCCGAAAAGGGCCTAAAGCCCGTGCGTGCAATGCAGCGCATTTCGGCCACCCGCCTCACCACTGAGCAGGCGCGGTTGCTTGAAATTGATATCCACGACCCTGCCCTAAAAATCGCCCGCACCGGCTATTTGCCATCGGGGCGTATTATAGAGCTTACCACAGGAATTTACCGAGGCGCGGTTTATGATTTTGTCGCCGAGTTACAACTGTAGCACGCCCCCTTAAACGGAGCCTTCCATGCCCCCCATTTGGCATCTGAGCCTTTCAGAAAACCGCATCCTAACGGGCCACATTCCAAACGCGCCCCAAGGGGCCACGCTTTGCTTTTCCATGATGGCACCGGTTGCCTTAAAAAGCGCGGGCAGTATTCTGCGCCGCGTTGGCGGCTATACCGAGCTTCTCGCCGATTTCACCAAAGATTTCACGATCACCTTTCAAGATGAATCCTTTGAGATATTCAACATCGGCTGGTTGCCCCAAGGGGCTTATCTGCGCCTAAAAGATGGCACATGTATTGATGTCGAGGTGGATTTCCCTCTTCCTAAGCCGCGCCAGACCCCGCATGTATCTGCGGCTAAAAATATTGATCTCAGGCTCGTGCCTCAGCCCACGCACTGGCAGCCCAGCGGTGGTATTCTTGAAGCGCCCTCTGGTTTTTCCATCTCAGAAAGCCCTTTCGCGGGCGCCCTGAATGCCGCCTCTCAACTGGCAACCCGCAATGCGCTTTTTCCCTTAATGGGCGGCCCCGTGCCTCTTGAAGTTCTCAGCGATTCCAGCCTAGAGCTTGAAGCCTACATGCTTGATATTTCAGCCAATAGTGCCACCATCACAGCGGCCAGCACCGCTGGTGCTTTTTATGCCGCCGTGACGCTTATCAACCTGCAAGCCACCTATAACGGCCAAATTCCCACCGGAACTATCACCGATTCCCCCCGTTTTGAGTGGCGCGGCCAGCAGCTAGACTGCGCCCGCCATTTCTACCAACCCGAGACCCTGCTCAAGTTGCTTGACCTGATGGCGCTCTTTAAGCTCAATCGTTTTCACTGGCATTTTTCGGATGATGAGGCGTTTCGGCTTGAGGTCGAGAGCTTCCCCGAAATCTGGCAAAAAACCGCGGTGCGGGGTGAGGGCTGCCTAATTCCGGGCGTTTTTGGCGGCGGCCAAGGCCCCACGGGCGGCAGCTATAGCCTCGATTTTGCCCGCGCGCTGGTCTCTCGCGCTTCTGATTTGCAAATCGAGGTCTTGCCCGAGGTCGAAATCCCCGCCCACGCCTACGCGCTCAATCAGGTTTTTCCGGCGCTGATGGATGCGGGAGATAACAGCCTCGCGCCCTCGGTGCAGGGTTATATTGACAACACAATGAACCCCGCCCAGCCCTTTACTTGGGCGCTCACCGAGGCGCTTATTCGCGAGGTAACGGATATTTTTCCGTTTAAACACATCCACTTAGGCTGCGACGAGCGCCCGCTCGCCGCGTGGCTGAAATCTCCCAAAGCACAGGCGTTTATGCTCGAGCACGGGCTAAAAGCAGCCGACGACCTGCAAGAATGGATTATCGCTAAAGCTGCGCGTTTTGCCCAATCCTGCGGCGCGCAACCCTGCGCTTGGGAAGAAGCCATAAAAGGTCAAGACGGAGGCATTGGCAATGGTGCCATCCTGTTTTCATGGACAGGCCAAGGCCCCGGCCTTGAGGCGGCGCGTAATGGTTATAAAGTGGTGATGACCCCAGCCCAGCACCTATATTTTGACCATACACATTCTACCGACTTCACCGAATCCGGTGCCCGGTGGGCGGGGTTTTTACCGCTGGAAAAAACCGTTGCGTGGCACCCTGTCCCGCCGGATGAGCCAGAGCTGGAGGCCAATATCATCGGCGTGGAAGGCGCGTTTTGGAGTGAGTTCACTCATGCGGACGCGGAGATGGAGCCCAAGCTCGCCCCGCGCATTTTAGGCCTTACCGAGATGGCATGGCGAGACAAATCAAACCCAGCAAATGCGCTGTCTATTCAGCGGATGGCCCGCGTTTACGAGCCAATTTTTGCGCGGATCGGATGGGCCACCTTTACCTAGGAAAAGCTCTGCTCTATCCGGTCAAGGGTTTCCATGGCCGATAGCACGTCGGCTACATCGCCATTGGGCGCCCGCCCTTCCTTTATGGCCGCAATAAACTCCCTGTCGATCAGCTCAATCCCGTTGCTGGAAACCGCCACGCCAGACAGGTCAATCTGCTTGTCGTAGCCATCAAATAGGTCATCATAGCGGGCGAGATACGTGCCTTTGTCGCAAATATACCTGAAATACGTGCCGAGCGGGCCATCATTATTAAAGCTCAGCGAAAGCGTGCAGATCGCGCCGTTTGCGGCTTTTAGGCCGATAGACATATCCATGGAAATACCAAGCTCGGGGTGCGCTGGCCCTTGCAGGCCATAGGCCTGAACAGCAGGCCCGCCGGTTTGGTATTGGAACAAATCAACTGTGTGGCAAGCGTGATGCCACAACAAGTGGTCGGTCCAGCTGCGCGGCTCGCCTTTGGCATTGGTATTGGTGCGGCGGAAAAAATAGGTTTGCACATCGAGCTGCTGAAGCTTCAGCTCGCCTGCTTCAATTTTATTATAAATCCATTGATGCGAAGGATTAAAGCGGCGCACTTGCCCCGCCATAGCCACGCGCCCGGTTTCCTTTTGCACCCGCACAATCTCTTGGCTATCCGCCAAATTATCGGCCATCGGAATTTCGATCAAAACGTGCTTTCCGGCGCGCATACAGGCAACGGCCTGCTCGGCGTGCAAGCCCGTCGGCGTGGAAAGAATAACCGCGTCCACATTGCTTTGCGCCAAGCACGCCTCCAGCGTTGTGGCCGCATGCCCAATGCCCCGCGCCGCCGCCAAAGCCTCGATCTTAGCTTTGGTCGGCCCCATAACCGAGGTCACTTCAACGCCATCAATATTGGCTAAAGCATCAAGGTGCTTTTGCCCAAAAGCACCGTAGGCACCCGCTACACAAATACGCATCACATGCCCCTTAAGTTTTGTTTTCCAGAATAATATGCCCAACGGCAGTGTTGGACGCCGGCACATGGTAGTGCCTATGCACCTCGGTCACGTCATCATCCAGCGCGCCGCGCATCACGTGCCACATCACCATTTCTATCCCTTCAGACCCCGCCTCACGCATATATTCCACATGCGGAATCTGGCTTCCAGCCACAGGGTCTTGTGTAAACAGGTCCAAAAACCGCGTGTCCCATGCCTCATTAATCAGCCCTGCCCGCTCGGCTTGCAGCTGGTGGCTCATGCCCCCCGTGCCAAAAACCATCACCTCAAGGTCCTCTGGGTAGCTATCAATCGCCCGCCGAATAGCCTTGCCGAGATTGTAGCAGCGGTTGCCCGTGGGCGGCGGATATTGCACCACATTTACGCACACCGGAATGACCATGCAGGGCCACTCATCCCCCGCCTCCATGTCGCCAAACATCACCGAAAGCGGCACAGTCGCCCCGTGGTCAACCTCCATCGCGTTCATAATAGTCAGGTCAAATTCATCTAGAATAACCGATTGCGCAATATGGCTGGCCAGCTTTTGATGGCCTTTCAGCACCGGCACAGGGCGCGGGCCCCAGCCCTCATCGGCGGGTGCAAATTCGGCGGCACAGCCTAAGGCAAAGGTCGGGATGCACTCCGCTGAAAAGGCAGTGCAATGGTCGTTGTAAACCAGCACAATCACATCGGGCTTGTTTGCCTTCATCCATGCGCGGCTAAATTTGAAGCCCTCAAATACCGGCTGCCAATAAGGCTGCCCGGTTATCCCCGTATCCATCGCCACGCCAATGGCTGGCACATGTGAAACCCCGACGCCCGCTGTAATTTTCGCCATTATTTCTTCTCCCACTCAGATGTATAGCGGTTGCCCTCAATCGAGCGCCCACCGCTGAGCATCATATCTCGGTATTCATCGCGGCTGACGCCTGTCATCATTGCCGCCAAATCCTGAAAGTTGATCTTGTCAAACGCGGCCAATTTGGAGGTGTAATAAATGTTGCCGCCAAGCGCGAGCATCCCGTTCCAATCCCGTGCGCGCACCGCCTCTGCTTGCGCGTCACTCATCGGAAAACCAGCCAGATAACCCTCTGGGTCGGCCTGCATCGCCTCGCGGTTTTTGGCCAGCCGGAGCGTGCTGCAAAACATGTTAAGGTGATAGCCCTCGCGAGATCTATCCGCATCAAAAACAAAGGTTCCGGGGATGTCATCATATTCTTTTTTGGCCATCTTCGCCCTGCCCTTTCAATGTTTTCAAAGCCAAAACAGGCCCCAATGTAGAGGATAATAAATATTATCATCATATTTACAATGCCTTAGATATTGTGAAAAGGTGGTATTTGATCAGCCACAAAAGCCCAACCCCTTATAAGGTTACACAGTATGCCTGACACAAAAACAGCCCTTGTTATTAGCGCCCATGCCGCCGATTTTGTTTGGCGGGCGGGTGGGGCCATCGCGCTGCATCAGCAAATGGGCTATGAGGTAACGGTGGCCTGCCTTTCTTATGGCGAGCGCGGCGAGAGCGCCAAGCTCTGGAAGCAAGACGGCATGACGCTTGAACGGGTGAAAGAAGCTCGCAAAGCTGAGGCGGAAAACGCGGCGGCGGCGCTTGGCGTGAACGATATCCGCTTCCTTGATTTGGGGGATTATCCGCTTCGGTTAGACCGCGACGCACAGGACCAAATGGTTGATATCATTCGCGAAGTTCAGCCCAAATGGATGATGTCTCACTCCCGCTGGGACCCGTATAACACTGACCATATGAACACCACGCAATTTGCGCTTGAGTGCCGGATGATCGCACAGGCGTGGGGCCATAACCCCGGCGAAAAGGTACTCGGCGCGCCGCAGCTTTACCTTTTTGAGCCACATCAAACCGAGCAAATGGGCTGGAAGCCGAATGTATTCCTCGACATCACGCCGGTATGGGAAAAGAAGCGCGCCGCGATTGAGTGCATGCAGGGGCAAGAGCATTTGTGGGATTTTTATACCAATGTGGCTGAAAATCGCGGCAACCATTTCCGGCGTAATTCCGGCGGCATGGCAAGCGGGCGCAAGGCCGAATATGCCGAGGGGTTTGAGATGATCTTTCCACAAACTGTGGATGAACTGGCATGACGGGCGTTGTGGTGCAGAATATCGACAGGGTCGATCAGGATATTATTGATGGTCTCGCGGCCTGCGGCGTTTCAACCGTGCATGAGGCCCAAGGCCGCAAGGGCCTACTGGCCGATTATATGCGGCCCATATTCCCCAATGCCCGCATAGCCGGAAGCGCTGTTACCATCCTGGCCCCACCCGCAGATAACTGGATGATCCACGTCGCGATTGAGCAGCTTCGCGAGGGTGACATTATGGTGCTGGGCACGATCTCGCCCTCGAATGCCGGCTATTTTGGCGACCTGCTGGCAACCTCGGCCATGGCGCGCGGTTGCCGTGGGCTTATCATTGATGCCGGCGTGCGCGATGTGCGGGATCTTACGGAAATGAACTTTCCGGTGTGGTCAAAAGCGGTGTTTGCCCAAGGGACGATTAAGGAAACGCTCGGCTCGGTGAATGTGCCAGTTATTTGCGCTGATGAGCTGATTAACGCGGGCGATGTGATCGTGGCCGATGATGACGGGGTTTGTGTTGTGCGCCACGCTGAGGCAGCTGAAGTTCTGGAAAAAGCCCGTGCGCGGGAAACCAATGAGGCCACTAAGCGCGCGCGGTTTGCGGCCGGAGAGTTGGGGCTAGATATGTATGATATGCGGGGCCGTTTGGCCGCTAAGGGCCTCAAATATGTCTGAAGGCATACGCGCCATGTGGATGCGCGGCGGCACCTCAAAAGGCGGTTACTTTCT